>JAILKC010000005.1 GCA_024694055.1 Lachnospiraceae bacterium
CAATATGAAAAAACAGGCATTTAACCCTTACCTTCCCTCATGGGAATATATACCCGACGGCGAACCGTATGTATTCGGAAACAGAGTCTATGTATACGGCTCTCACGATCTGTATAACGGACATGTATTCTGCCTCGGCGACTATGTGTGCTATTCGGCACCGATCGATGATCTCGGCAATTGGAGATACGAAGATGTGATATTCAAAAAGACCGATGACCCGGCCAATCCGGACGGCAAGATGTGTCTCTACGCACCGGATGTGACCGTAGGTCCCGACGGAAGATATTATCTGTACTATGTACTTGATCATCTTCCGATCGTATCAGTTGCCGTATGCGATACACCTGCCGGACACTATGAGTTCCTCGGATATGTTCACTATCAGGACGGTACAAAGCTTGGACAGCGCGAAGGCGATGAGCCCCAGTTTGATCCCGGCGTATTGACCGAAGGTGATGTCACATATCTCTATACGGGATTCTGTGGCAGAGGTGATAAGAGCAGACACGGAGCTATGTGTACCGTACTTGACAAGGATATGCTCACGATCATAAAAGAGCCTGTGTTCGTGGCGCCCGGTGTGGAATACGGAGCAGGTACGGACTTTGAGGGGCACACATTTTTCGAAGCTCCTTCTATCAGAAAAAGAGGGGACACATACTATTTCGTATACTCTTCTACCTGGATGCACGAGATGTGCTATGCCACCAGCAAAGAGCCTGATAAAGGATTTAAGTATGGTGGCGTGATCGTCAGCAACGTGGATGTCGGCATAGGTGATTACAAGGATGCAGACAGACCGGTGGCATACGGTGGCAACAACCACGGAAGCATTGTTCAGATAGGCGACGACTGGTATATCTTCTATCACAGGCAGACCAACGGCACATGGTATTCAAGACAGGGTTGCGCCGAGAAGATACACTTTGACTCAGACGGGCGGATCGCTCAGGTGCCAATGTCTTCATGCGGACTTAACGGCGGACCTCTTAAGGGTGAAGGCGAATATCCGGCATACATAGCATGCAACCTCTTTAAGGAGGATATGGAGATGTATGTCGGCGAGAAGCAGCCCAGGATCGTACAGGAAGGCCGCGACGGCGATGAGAATCTCGGATATATCATGAACATGTGTGATACCACGACAGCCGGCTTTAAGTCATTTGACTGCAAGGGAGTGAAGGCCATGGCAGTCTATGCCCGTGGATATATGGACGGGATCTTTGTAGTAAGAGATCAGATCGACGGCCCCGTACTCGGCCACAGTGAGAAGACACAAAACTGCAACGTATGGGAACGATACGAGTTCCCCGTCAACCTTCCCGACGGAGTGCATGATATCTACATCACCTTCTCAGGCGGTGGCAACGCAATGCTTAGATCATTTGAATTCATACACTGATGCAGATAACAAAGAGAGGCAGCGAAAAATCGCTGCCTCTTCTCTATTACCGTATTCAGCTATTCTGTCACTATCCATAATTTTATAATTTTCCAATTATACGCTATTGCGTATCTGCATTTTGCGTGTTATAATTGTCGTAATCTAATAAAGCACTAAGTGCTCTTACATTTTCAGTGGGCATACGCCCGATATTCCCAGAATATCCGACTATTTTAGAATTTTGTTACACCAATCACAGTAGAACACAGAATGGTCAATATGTCGTTCAATTATCAGAATGGAGGATCTATGGAAAAAGAAAACATCATATTGGATACGCTGACGGATTTTGCAAGACGAATTCGCTACGGAAAGAAATATCGGGACAGTTTCTTCTGCGAACTGTTCGGTCATGATAAGGTTGCTCTTCTCGAACTCTATAATGCACTGAACAGTTCAAACTATACCGACCCCAGAGAAATTGAAGTAGTTACCATTAAGAATTCAATCTATATCACTGCAAAAAATGATGTCGCTTACCTGTTAAACGGAACAATCAACCTCTATGAGCATCAATCTACATACAATCCGAATATGCCCGTAAGATTTCTCGTATATCTTGCGCAGGAATATCAAAAGTACATACAGCTCGAGTCAAGATCTGTGTATGGTGAAAAACTCATATCTTTGCCAACTCCAAAATGTGTGGTATTCTATAATGGAGATACGGAAGCACCGGACGAATACGAGCTCAAGTTGTCAGATGCTTTTTCATGTAAAGATGTGAAAGCTGACGCCGAACTTAAGGTACGTGTGCTAAATATCAATGCCGGGCATAACAAGGATCTCATGGACAAATGTCAGACCCTTAATGGCTATTCCATATTAATAGACAAAATTGCCAGGCATCATAGCCATATGACGTATAAGGAAGCTATAGAGCTTTCAATTGAAGAATGTATAGAGGAGGATACCTTGAGAAGTTTTCTATTATCACACAGAAGCGAAGTGCTCGGATCATTACTCACACATCCTGATCTTAAGAAGTTAAAGAAAAACATACGTGATGATGCAATTGCCGAAGGATTAGCCGAAGGAAGAGCCCGTGGCATGTCCGAAGGTATGGCTCAGGGTATGGCTCAAGGTATGGCTCAGGGTATGGCTCAGGGTATGGCTCAGGGAGAGAAGAAACTGGCAGATCTGATAAGCATACTGCTGACTCAGGGCCGAACTGATGATATTCAAAAAGCAGTCAATGACGAAGCTGCCCGTGCATCACTATATAAGGAAATAGGAATAACCGATTAAGCCCCCTAAGATAAGCCATTCGACATAACGATATGAATTAAGCCCTTGGAATCTGTATTCCAAGGGCTTTTCGTTCTCATATCATATGTCTGCGCACATGTTTACGTTTCAGCCGACTCCTCCTGTTCATCGGGGATATCCGCATCAGGAGATTCCGTCTTACCGTCTGAGTTTTCTTCATCTGATCCTGTGGTTGCATTGGCCGAGTCTGGTACAGTTACCTCCACAGCCTGTGATGTTGTCTGACCTTCAACAGTTTGCGCACCAGTTACCGAATCGTCTGAAGGCTCTGCACTCTTTTCCTCAGAATCATGCATTTCATCTGCTTCCATCTCTTTAATCATAGCAGAATTACTGCTACCTGAGATGCTGCCAGCATGTCCTGCCTCTACTACAGTATCGTCATTAATCTCACCATCTCCGACGATATCATTACCTTCTATATCACCTTCATTATTGACCACACTGCCCTCATTATTGATGATCACACCATTGTTGATGATCTCAGCTCCGTCGAAGTTATTAAGACGTCCGTCATTCTCTCCGCCGTCACCGTTTACAAAAGTACCGTTGTTGATGATAGTTCCGTAGTTGTTTAAGGTATGGGCACTGTAGTTATTGAATATGGAATCCAAATCCAACGACAGCGTACCATGATTGTCTATTGTGCCATAATTGTTTATAGTCGTTCCATAAAGATATAGTGCCATATTATTTGAAATAGTAAACGTAACGCCCGGCAGTATCTCTATTGTCTTGCTGGTGACAGTCAACTCTACATCAAAACTCATTGACTCAGTTATCCGTACCAGTGTGACCCCATTATCAAACCATTGTGACGGAGGAATCGCAGTAGAACTGTTTACTTCCAGGACATTGCTATTTGCGACAAATACAGCACTCACGGTAACACTTACATACGGCATCTTAAAATAATAATTATTTCCTGACCACTCAGGATCAGCTATGTTTTCACCTGTTGATCTCTTTATAATAAGCGTTTGCAATCTGTACCCATCTTCCGGAGTTACAGTCAGCGTTACTGTTGAATTCGGAGCGTATAGGGCAGGAGTTACGTCGGTGGTCACTGTTCCATGAGCAGTTGTATTGCTGATAATTACCTCTTGATCGCCGGTAGCTCTCGCTGTAAAGCAACCCGCAAGACCATTTTCTCCATCAATTCTTGCATATGTATGGTCCTTACCATATCCTGATGTGTTATTACCTCCCCTTAATGCTGAACAAGATGCAAATGCATTCGTTGAATCAGCTGCAACATTGGATACATCCCATGACGAAGTTACATATATGGTCTTTAATCCGGAAGCATTATAAAACATATGATTCATATCTGTTACTCTTGAAGTATTAAAGCTTCCAACATCTATAGAATTCACATAACATGTTGCAAACATATATGACATATCTGTTACATTAGATGTATTGAAACCTGTCAGATCAAATGATATATTCTCATAACTGCAATTCTCAAACATATGTGACATATCCGTTACGTTCGATGTATCAAAATCAGCGCCAAATGTCACGGATCTGAGATTACTCTGATCTTTGAACAATTCTTTCATGGTTGTAACGCGGGAAGCATCCAACCCGGTAAAATCAACCGATCTCATCGTACTTATAACATTAAAGCTGAACATTCCCTCCATATTCTCAGGCAGATATGCTTTTCCATTATATGCTTCAGAATACCATCTTACCGTATATACTCCTGTTTCAGGCGTATTATTAAGTTTCCATACATACACCTTTGGTGCATTGGCATCTATAGAAGTATCCTGGACTTCATATTTCGCAACATTACTTGCCGGAAGAGCATTTGCTTTGGAGAATACTACAGGATAGCCATTACATTTTACCTTTTGAACAAACAATGCACGATCTATAGTGGGAATCGTGGTGTCCAATACCTTTACATTACATGTAGCAGTCTTATTTCCATCCTCGGTCGTAACGGTAACTGTAGTTGTACCGGTTGCCACACCTGTTACGGATGCAGTCAATCCATTCGGTACTATGGTGGCAACACTTTCATCACCGATCTGCCATGTCACATTCTGATTGGCAGCATCTGCAGGAAGAACGCTTGCCGTAAGATCAAAAGAAACACCGGGCATGACATTATAACTTGATCTATTCAGCGTAACCCCTGTCACTGCCTTTCCAAATGTTGCCGTAACAGCTACAGTTACTGCCTTATCAGGCATAACGAACGTATACTTGCCGGCGTCAGTAGCATCCTGCGTAGCCGTAACGGTTACATTGCTTGCATCGGTTACGGTCACGGTATATGTAGCTATTGCATAGCCTGTCGTCGGTGTAGCCTGAATGGTCACGGTCGTACCATACTTTGCAGTACCGGGTGTGGCACCGCCCGTGGTGAGCCTGTGCCCCGAATTAAGCCTCATCTCTTCTATGAGAGTCTTCTCTTTGCCTTTTGCATCATAGAGATTGACTATACCCACCATACGCTGAAGACGTATGCTGATGCCGGTTATCTAATCTCTGTATATGAGTATGCCGGCTGTAGTCGCTGCGATGATAAGAAATGCGATCAGGCTGATCAGTATGATCTTTTTCTTTTTCCTGCCATCCTGCTGTATGTTGCCTGTAATATCAGTATTGTTCCTGTCAGCAAAGGACATGTTGTGATTACCTCTTAATAATGCAATGATATGCACCATATGTGCAGATTAGTCTAAGTTACAGCAAGCCTATCAGCTCATCCCTGACTGAGTTCATACGATCATCGGATATGCCAAAGTCCATACATCTGTATGTCCAGGCAGCCCTTCCGATACTGAGCTTTTCGAATGCAGCAGATATAAGCTTATACCATGCCAATGCTTCCCCAGGCGAAGTGCGGTCTATCACTCCGTATTCGCCGCAATAAAGCGCCACGTCACGTTCTTCGGCCACCTTCACCGCTTCACCGAATATCCTCTCAAAATATGAACTGTCAAGCGGCGCGTTACGATCTACCGTATCAAAAGCCGTGGGTTCATACTCAAGTTGCTTGACGCTCTGCGCGGCAAGGGTCTCACATTTTTCCCCAATGGAAGTTCTAAATGACGTATCCATCGTAGGTATCCAACCTGCCCCCTGATGGGTGAATATGAGTGGCTCATAGCAGTGGAAATTGTATATTATATTCTCATCATACGGCATGGCAAGATCCGGAATAGCTTCCACGCTGTTATTATAATATCCGCCCAAAAGTATCTTGATATCCGGTGCTATCGCTCTGATCCTCTTAATACATTCCGTAGAGATACGATTCCACGGATCACAGTATGACTTATCAGTGACTTCATTAAGGAGTTCAAAGGCTAACATATCACTGTTGTCACCATATCTATGGGCAAGTTCCTCCCAGAGTTTATAGAATCGTTCCTGATAATCCTCACTGTCAAAGAAACCGCTCTCACCGTGTCCCATATCAAATGAATAACCGGCTGTCTTATGCAGATCAAGTATCATGTTAAGACCGTATTCCCTGCACCATCCAATAGCATTGTCTATATACTTATAACCGTCCTGCTTTGCAGCGCCGTCAGCTTCTTCCAAAAGATTATAATCGATGGGCACTCTTATGTGATCAAGCCCCCAATCAGCTATAACCTTAATATCCTCTTTAACAATAAAGCTGTCATAGTGCGCCGTTGTATGTACACACTGTGACAGCCATCCTCCGAGATTGATTCCGTGTCTGTAACCCTTCCATTCCTTCATCCGTAAAACTTCCTCTATCGGTAACCGAATATGCTTCGATCACGTCTTAATAGTTATCATAAACATTTTAACAAATTCCTGAGGAATGTTGTACTTTAAAGTGTTCGGTTTTTGAATAAGTCTTATATTATAGCCATGCATATCCATAACCTTGGCAGCTATGGAAAGCCCAAGTCCCGAGCCTCCTTTGGTGGACCTTGAAGCCTCACCCATCACAAAGGGTTCAAATATATGCTCTGCCTGGGACGGATCTATCCTCTCTCCACTGTCAGCCACCATCACTCTGTAACGATTGGTCTCTTCCATCACATATACTCCGATGGTCGTCCCCTTCACATTGTGCCTTATCGCATTGGTGATCAGATTGGTCACGGTCCTTGACATCTGAAGCCTGTCGGCTTTTATCATAAGGAACTTTTCAGGGATATCCACTTCAAGTTCCATCCCTGCATCCTCGATATCACGAAACTGCATGGCAGCACATTCTCTTACCATCTCACACAGATCGAATTCTTCTTTCTTAAGCCTAAAGCCCTCACTTCCAAGCCGAACATAATCAAAAAGTAATCCGATAAGTTCATCCATCCTCTCAGACTTTCGAACGATTGCATCCAAATAATCGCTTTTCTTATCCTCCGATACCACTCCGTCTGACAAAGCTCTGGCATATCCGGACACGGTGGTCATCGGTGTACGAAGATCGTGGGCTATATCAGAGAGCATAAGATTTCTTTTTTTCTCATAATCACGATTGGCCTGTTCTCTTGCCTCTTCGATCTTACGAAACTCTCTTAGCACGGTGACCGAATAAAAGCCCGCTCCGGCCAGATAAGGAAGCAGTATGACCACGGCTACTCCAAACATGAAAAGCAAGAAAAAAACCTTCTCATACGTGCTTAGTCGTGCGTAATTATCCGCTGTGCGTGCTGAGACTGGAATCTTCTGAATCAGACGTTCCACCGCGTCTTTCATCTCTCCAAACAGCATGCCAAGCTGCCCGGGAAGCAACCTCTCTATGCCCTGAAACAGCAGACCCAGAAGCATAAAGCAAAACATAAGGATGATCTCATCCGTATGCAGACTCCCAACTTCTTCAGCCGCTCCATAGATAGTTCTGGCAAATAACGGTCCGAAAAACAGATTCACGATCTTTATGACTATATATTCCGCTATACCGATAAGCACTATGGTATAGACGAATCTTCTGATAAGATATGACCTTAAATCTTTCAAACTGTCCATAATCAGCTCTTTAATCTGTAACCCAATCCTCGCATGGTCTTGATATACTCCGACGGATCGTCGGAAAGTTTGGTACGAAGTTTACTGATGCATACCATGATATTGTTGTCTGCTATCACATATTCGTCTCCCCAACCGCATTCGTATATCTGCTGTTTGGTAAATACCGTATCGGGATGTGACATAAAAAGTTCCATAAGCTTATACTCGATGGAAGTAAGATCTATGCTTTCCCCGTTTTTCTTAAGCGTACATGCTCCCGTGTCAAGTTCCAGGTCTCTTACATGAAGCACCTTATTCTCTGCCGTTACATCTCCACCACCGAGTGAATAGAATCTGCGCATTTGCGAATTGACTCTTGCCACTGCTTCAAGAGGATTAAACGGCTTGGCCAGATAATCATCCGCGCCGAGATTCAGTCCCAGTATCTTCTCCGAGTCAGCATCTTTGGCCGAAAGAATAATAACCGGTATGTTACTGTATTCTCTTAATTTCCTTAAGACAGTGTATCCGTCTGTACCCGGCATCATTATATCAAGGAGACACATGTCTGGCTTATCATCATGCAGCTTAAGGATGGCAGAAGTGCCATCCTCAGCTTCTATGATCTCATAGCCTTCATTTTCCAGATAAAGACGCAGTAACTGTCTTATCTCCGCTTCATCATCTGCTATCAGAATCTTATAACTCATATGTTACGTTTTCCCTTTCCCCTTCTATCATGACCACTTCTTCACCATCACCATATCTTAATGCTTCATAGAGCGCGGCATTGACAGAGAACTGATACGGAGCCACGAAGAATACTGCCAAAAGTCCCAGTGTTATCAGTGAGAGAATGTGCCAGCCGATGAATGAGAGATCAAGTACAAATGCTCTCCACTTCTGTCCGTGCATCATCTGCTTACTCATCGCAAAAGCTTCCTCGCTGCTCAATTCCGGATCTTCTGCAAGAAGATAAGGTATCATACGATACTCATATGACTTGACGATTCCGGGTATTATAAACAGTAATGTCCAGCCTATTGTCTTAATATCCCTAAAGAACATCACCTTAACCGAATTGAGATAACTGTGATCATATGCGAACGCCACTTCTGCCACATCTGAAGGCTCATCGAGATTCTTATAGAAGAATCTGTTGGCACCAATAACAAGAGGATTGATTATAAAAGCATTCAGCCCAAGTACAATCGCAAGTATAATGGCGGTAGCCACCAACATAACAAACCCAAGTGCCGCAGCCGCTAATGCTCTTGTGACATTGGTTCCCAAAACCTCGTCTGCATCATTTTGAAACTGCTTAACATCATCGGAGATATCCTCTATGATCAGTTCCTTGTCTTCTTTATCATCATCAAAATCAAACACTAAATGAAGACTTGTATCCTCATCATCCGACTTAACTGTCTCAACTGCCTGCTTGCTCGACTTGTTGAACTTAAAAGCGTTGGTCATGGCATTGCTGCTGGATGATGCCGATGAGACGCCTGCCGTAAGTGTCGTGATAAGTACCGCCACCAGCACGGCTTTCCAATAGTTCTTAGAGAAGGCTACTCTTCCCTTTTTCTTAAGATCCTTTCTTGTCCACATAACTGACTTCCTCCTTATTATCTGCCGGGTTCTGACCGGCTGTCTGTCCTTGTTATGTGTTCATCTTAACAGCCTCACCTTTCTGTCAATACCTCTTATCCTTAACATTATCTTAACACTCCCATAGAGCAAAATAAAGAAAATGAGCCGGTCGGAATAACCGACCGGCTGCATATCATTTCATATAAACTATTACTTAAAGTATTCCATCGACTGTGCAAGACCTCTTGCCACGTCATTCATGGTGTTGTTGTTACCGCTTATTGTATTCACATTGTTCTTCATGCAATCCAGAGAAGCCGTAACCTCTTCATTGGCTGCCGAATTCTCTTCGGATATGGCTGACAGATCACTGACACTTGATGTAATGACATTGGTGATCTGTGTAAGATTCTGAGTCATACTGTCGATAGACTCGATTCCGCTTACAGCCTTACCGATCTCCTGATCTAGCACCTCGAATCTGTCCATGGTATCCTTAAGGAGTGTCTGTTCCTTATTGATAGCCTCCTGAACCTCGGCTGACATGCTCACACAGTTCTCAGACTGTCTGCGAATATCATCCACTATGGAAGCGATCTCCTGAGCCGAATTGTTACTCTGCTCAGCAAGCTTCTTGATCTCTTCTGCCACTACGCCGAAGCCTCTGCCTGCCTCTCCGGCTCTTGCTGACTCAATGGATGCATTCAAAGCAAGGAGATTCGTCTGATCGGATATCTCTGTGATAAGATTGATAGCCTCTATGATCTTAAGCACTGCCTGGTTGGTACCTGCAATACTCTGAGAGATATTCTGTACGGCCTCGGATGTCTGCTGTGAACTTCTGTCCATATTCTTGATATATTCGGAAGCCTGACTGTTGGCATCGCTCATTGACTTGGCGCCTTCATTGAGGTTGCCTACATTCTCAGAGATATCACCGATTATCCTGTCCATATCAATGACTCTGGAATTGATATCCTGAACGCTCTCAGCAATGGTAACCGCTCCGTCTGAAAGCTCTACCATGGCATTGTTGACCTGATCCGCACCTTCCGAGGTCCTGTTGGAAAGATCTGTAACCTCTCCTATCTGATCAGCCAGCTTAACCGAAGCATTCTTAACCTGAGCTATAATGTTGCCAAGCTGTGCCTGAACCTTCTTGGCCGAAGAAATAAGCTGTCTGGTCTCGTACAACTTGGATTCTACAGTAACTTGTGTAGATATATCTCCCTCGGATATCTTCTTTATGCTGTCACCAATGGATGCCAAAGGCTTAACAACTATCTTCGTCAAAAGTACTACGACCACACCGAATAATATATGAAGCGCCACAGCAGTAAGCACGATCGCCAATAACAGTTCCGTCTTCTCCTGCTTCACTTTGTCACGTGTGATACCTGCAAAAGCCATCCCCCACAAAGAACCGTCCGGATTGTAAAGCGGAGTATAGAACACATAATAGTCTGTTCCGTTAATGACTATAGCGTCTGAATAGAACTCTTTACCTGCAGTGCATGCAGCCCATACGGCATCAGAAGCAGGGGTTCCCTCGATACGCTTCCCAGATGAATCCTTGATGGAAGTAAAGTAACGGATATTATCCTTAAACAATGTAAGATCCACATTCTGTGATTTCATGGAATCCACATATGTGGTATCATACTCTATCTCCATGCCCTCTTCTATGAACCAGTCATAGTATTCTCTAAGTCCGTGCGCCGCTATCTGCAGACTCTGCTTGGTCTGATCCTCGAGTGCACCTGATATCTTGAAATACGAAACTGCTATGATGATGATCACCGTAACAGCCATGGGAATAAACGCGAAGAGCAGCATCATCTTATTAAAGTCAAATCCCTTCGATGTCTTTGCTTTCTCAGTCATATAATTCTTACCTCCGTTAATACATTCTGCGGTGCATATCAATACACCTTGTATCCTACTATATTATGTATACTAAATATTGTAGCATATATATAGGACAAAAGTAACTGTTTTATTCAATTATATTACTTTTTTTCGTATCGTCAGAAAAATCGCCGTACAGGATCCTTGCAATCTCAGAATCTTTATCCAATATTATCGTCTTGTCAAGATTCGGAACAAGCGATGTTTTCAGCGCATCGAGACTTCTTGTAAAATTATAGAAATCCGCCTTATCCGAATCATTATAAGCATCCGACAGGATCTTCATATACTCAGCTTCGCCCTCAGCCATGATCTGCTCAGCAGTCTTATTGGCATCTGCAAGAGTAACTGATACCTGTCTGTCAGTCTCATTACGGATCTTCTGAGCCTCGGCATTACCCTTGGCCGTATATCCTGCAGCGATATTGCCTCTCTCGGATATCATACGCTCATATACCGCAGCCTTATTATCATCAGGAAGATCAAGCATTTTGATCTCAGCCGTGATAACCTTTACTCCGTATCCCGATATATCTGAATTGGACTCATTCGTGATAAGTGAAGTAAGCTTCTCACCTCTTGCCGCAACGATTTCATCCTGAGCCATTGAAGATATGGTATTCTTCGTGGCATTGTATACTGCAGCATCTATTCTCTCCTCGGCCCTGCCCGATATGGCTCCGAGAGTCTGATAATATGCCTTTACGTCCGATACCTTCCATATAACATAGTCATCGGCTATCATCGACTTTTTATCCCTGGTGATGACATCACTGGCCGGAATGTCATAGAATCTGCTTCCCGTGAATATTCCCACCGTATTCTCCACAAAAGGAGTCTTAAAATGCAGTCCGGGCTGTTCCTCTATATGTGTCACCTTACCGAATCTGGTAACCAGAGTCACTTCATTATATGAAGTCGTATAGGTGCATGAGAACAGGCCAATACCCACAAGGAGCGCCGCAGCAAAGATTATAATATACTTTTTCATGATCACTCAGCCTCCTTTACTGTATCTGTCATCAACGTGCCCGATAAACCGCCTGTAAAACTGTCAAGCGGATATACCGTATTCGTGGAGCCATCCGTGATGATGACTTTAAGTCCGGGAAGTGTATCTTCCAAAGCCTCGTAGAACATTCTCTTCTTGGTGATATACGGATAGAGCTTGTATTGCTCATACATCTTGTTAAATCTAGCAACCTGACCTTCAGCCTCGGCTATTCTTGCAGCTTTATCTGCTTCTGCCTTACGTAAGATGGCATCGGCATCAGCTTCGGCCTTGGGAAGCTGCTCATTCTGATATGCAAGCGCATTGTTCTTGGCGGTATCCGCTCCCTGCTTGGCAGTCTCCACAGCCTTAAAAGCAGCTATGATCTCTTCTGTCGGAGGTGCTGAGTCCTGCACAGTGATATTGACTACGGAAAGACCTATAGCCTGAGCCGCAAGCTCTTTTGTCATATCCTCCTTGACATCGGCCTGGATCTGGCCCTTAGCCGTAGTCATGGCCTCATCGACCGTATAATTGCTCACAACGCTTCTGATACTTGCTAACGCAATATTCTTGAGTATCGCCTCGGGATCATCTGACGCATAGAGATATGCCACCGGATCAGAAACCTTATACTCAAGATAAAAATCAATGTTTAACAGGTTAAAATCACTCGTGATCATGATACCGTCGCCATCATCAGGAATATTCTGACCGTCTGTATCCACCGTATAACCTACACCTGTACCATGTGTTGTGATATCCACGGGAATGGCACGCTGTATCCACGGGATCTTAAAGTAAAGACCCGCCGTATCCGTCCTCACGACCTTGCCAAACATGGTCACCACGGCATTTTCCTGCTCGTTGACCTTGTAAAAGCCTGACAGAACGGTAAGGACGATCAATAATATGACAGCCCCGATACCGATCCGCTTTAACAGTTTCCCGTCACCGGGAATGTTGATAACATCACTTGTGTTCATACTTCCTCTCCTTTTATATTCCTTATTTGCGACATATTATATCACATATGTCGGGAAATATCTTTATCCGTGTCTACAGTTCCCTGTAATACACCATGGCATCACACTTACATCTTCCGCCACACAGGACACAGGTCTTGTCAAAAAACTTGGGCTTATACCACGGGCTTTTCTGACGCTTGTACTTTACATACCCCGCCCTATCGAATATCCCTTCCATGGGAACGGTCCCATCCGGCTGTATCCAGCCCTGAGTAAAGAGGACTCCGTATTTCCCATCATCTTCGGCTTCTTTTAACGCATCATTTAACATGCGCGTCATCATACCGCTTCCCCGCAGATCCTGTCTTATGACACTGAACTTATGATGAAGAACAGCTTTCCCACGGCTTAACCTGTCATAATCGTCACTATCGATCTCCATATCTTCCAGGAAAAGGCTCTTATCCTCCCTTAAGAATAAGATAGCCCCTGCAAGTCCTTTTTCGTCCTCTTCGACGTACAGTCTGTTCCAGTCATCCAATATATAATCTGTTATCTCTTTTACGGAAAGATATGAATCGCCGAAACATTCGACAGTCATTTTATCTATAGCCGCAGCATCCTCTACTTTAGCTCTTCTCATTTCTTCTCCTTACCGGCCATTATATTGACGAAAGTTCCGATGATCAAAAACAGAGCCATTCCGATGATCACTAGACCCGACAGTGCAAGTTCAGTTCCGAACAAAAGTATGATCGTGGGAGCCACTGTCATGCCGACTCTTGTTACAAGGATATAGATCATCAGAGCCTCAGCCGCACTGTAGCTTGCTCCCTTACTGGTCCCCGTATATGCTTCCGTCATCACACTCGGACCGAACGAATCCATAAAGCCAAGTAACAGTACTACCAGAACAAGCAGTGGGAATGTCTTACCCAAAGCATATACAGCTATTAAAAATGCCACACCTATACAATACACAAAAGTTGCATTCATGGCTGACATCACTTTTGTAACAGCCTTGGTCATGCCGGGGCCCGCATATGCCGCTATCATATATGCTCCCAACATCAACGCAGAAATTACCGTTGCCGAGAAGCCGAAAGCATCTGCGGATAACGGTACAGTATATGATGTAAATACCGTACATGCAAAAAGCGGAAGTACTAAGAATATAAGATACAGAACCGAACGTATATTGGTAAGGACCTTGAACGAATCTTTTATCCTTCCCACCACCAGTTTGGCATCGATATTCACATTTCTAAGCAGTATAAACGGAACTATGAGCAAAACTACCGATATCAGATATACCATGCGATATGACATCTGTCCTGCCATGATACCACCCAGTACCGTTCCAAGACACTGTCCCGCAAACGCTCCTCCGCTTACAAATGCCATTGATTCCATTCTGTCGGATTCATCTTCAAAAAGATATGCGAAATAACGTATACCTATATAGAAACAGCCATAACCAAAACCCATGGCCATAAAACCAAGAAGAAGGATCAGATAATGGAATGCAACTCCTCGCAGTATCATGCCGACACCGGTAATGAATGTCGATACCTTAAGGAAAGATACTATATCCCCCGTTCTTCTCACCATAAGATTGGCCGATATCACGCCGACTATCATCATGGCAGACATTGCCGTGACCGGGAGACTGATATACAGTTCAAGCTGCCCTGCGGGAGCAAAACTTTCCGCCATCTGCTTGATAAACAGAACATTGAACGCATCACCTATGGACAATGCAAAAAATCCAAACAAGAATACTAATCTTACATAAGGATTCTGACGTTTAAGTTCATTCATTTACGTCTTCCCCCAATTCTTTCATTCCTACACCGGACATGAATATCTGATATTCCGCAAGTATCATTGAAGAAAATGCCAAAAGCAAAAGTGCCTGCAGCAGGTAATCAACCGCCACTTTTCTCATATATGTGCTTGATGTCTGCAGTCTGTAATTCTCACCGTCAAATTCTATGGAATCTATCTCCGGAATACTGTCAGTGTACCTTAACAGATATTCATCCAATCCGCTTATATTCTCATCCTTTATCCCAAGATCGTGAACGGATCTCATATCATCCTCGATCGTCTCTACTATGCTTTGCTCCATGCCCGCGATACTCAAACCATACTCGGTATATGCACTGTACCCAACATAACCGCTTATGATGATGATCCACAGTATAAGCAATGCTATGAGCAGCTTATATCCTCGATCCTTGTTCTTTATCATCTTCCATACGATGATCATAACGGCAGATGATACCAAAAAGCCTAAAAACGCAACGATCACCAGATGTCTGTAATACTCTTTCCACTCGGTGAAACGATTCGATATCTCTCCCACAGTGATCAGTCTGGAATCATCCGTCAGCCTGTATGCACAATAGAACACATTGCCCTTAAGGATATTGGAGCCCGCGCCAAGACCTATAACATCCTTAGACAGTTCACTGTCATCGGTCCTGAATAATAATCCTGATTCATCGGATACAATGTACATATTTTCCACGTCATCGATCCTTAACAGCGCACTGTTAAGTTCATCTTCCATACCGTAATATGTCTCAAGGGATTTGCCGAAATGCAATCCGTATCTGATATTGGCTATCAGATCAGTCGTCTCCACATATATGGTGTTCTGTATGATGGACTTCGCGTTGGATGTATACATGAGGCACCCAAGCACAAGCGAGAGTACCGTGATGATGAAATCCAATACTATTACAACATTTAACAAAAAATCAATGCCCAACTTCTTCATATCGTTCCTGCCTACTCATATATCTTATCCGCCACAAGATAAGTCTCAAGCGGTATCTGCGCTCCCACACGTTCTATGGTAGTGCGGTTAAGACAGATCTTCGGAGCTATCTCAAATACCATGTCCATATCCGTGATGTCCGCACCCGAAGCATACTCTACTATACGAGCGGCAACGAACTGCCCTTCCTCGTATGCATCAGACATTGTAATATGCATCATCGCTCCATACTCCACCTGACTCTCCGAAGTCTCGGCCACGGTGATGATACCCGCCTCAGTCATATCCTCAAGCAGCCATGGCAGCTTATCATCTTCGATGGTAGCCGTAGTAATATACAAAAGATCTATCTCAGGCAAAAGCTCATCATAAGCTGCTTTAAGTTCCGGATAATACCTGTCATAATCAAGCTCGTAGGCTTCCTTGACATGTCTCTCATGAATATTGAATCCATATCTTTCGGCCGCATCCTTAAGCTGTCCTATACCGGAATAGCTGTATGCTTCCGGAGTATCATCATATACCACACCGATATCCTTAAAATGGAACATCTCATAAGCCGCTTCTATCTGACGGGTGATACGTTTGGTATCAACCACTACAAAAGAGCGGTCATTGAGTCTCTCTGTGGCCGACTTGACCATACCTCCCGATATGGGATCTGCCACACCTATGACCATGTAATCATAGTTTATCTCATCAGCACGTTCCGTAAGGAAAAGACCCGACATACTGCCCACGGCTATCATCAGATCAACGCCGTCTTCTTTGGTAGCCACTTCGAGTTCCTCATCCGTCATGGAGTACTTCTCATAATAGACTTCGGGAATAAAATGAAAATACTCAGACTTGCACGCACACAAATCAAGCCACACATCCTTGGTGGTCTCACGTGTCTTATCAGGATCGTATCCTGATATATATCCGGTTCTCTGCAATTCCAAAGCGATGGAATCCAGAATGTCATGATAATAATAGTATTCGCCTGAATTAAAGCATCCTACTCTGATATCACGAAGTTTAAGATCCTGTTCTTCCTGTGTCGTGACTTTAGTCCCGGCACATCCCGTAAGCACACACATGATAAGTGCGATAAACAGTGCCGTGAACCTGTAGCGGTTACTCATTTTTCAATGCCTCCTTAAGATGGATCTTAAGTGCCAACATCGTAAGATCGTCAAACTGCGGTGCATCTGAAACAAATCTGTCCACATCTGCTCTGATGCTTGCAAGCAGTGTCTCGGGATCATCCGCATAATGCACCTTGATCACCTCTTCCAATCTGTCGGTCGAATACAGTTCGTTATCAGCATTCGTAGCCTCCGGAACACCGTCCGTATACAGCAATATGCAATCGCCCTCATTAAGATTGATCTCATTGGGAAGATATTTCATACCTTCCATCGCTGCAAGAGGCGGTTTCTTCTTCTCAGGCTTGAGCATGAGGAAGCTTCCGTCTTCATGCATGATATAAGGATATTCATGACCTGCATCGCAGAACTTCATATTACCGGTCTTAAGATCTATTATTCCTATCCATGCTGTAACAAACAGGCCTTCTCCGTTGCCTTCGCACAGCTGATCATTGGAATTCATAAGGACTTCTTCCACGGATTCACCTGCCTGAGCATGATTCTTGATAAGAGTCTTGGCAATGACCATGAAAAGTGCCGCAGGGACACCCTTACCCGATACATCGGCAATGACTATTGCCAAATGGTCCGGATCAACCAGGAAGAAATCATAGAAATCTCCGCCCACTTCCTTGGCAGGATCCATGGACGCATAGAGATCAAATTCTTTCTTATCAGGGAAAGGCGGAAAAATACACGGAAGCATGGAAGCCTGAATATGTGTGGCTACAGACAGTTCGGCACCTATCCTCTCCTTTTCCGCCGTGATCTCAGTGATATCCTTGATATACTGCTTCATACGTCCGGTCATGGATTCAAAGGACTTGGCCAGGGTCTGCACTTCATCTCCCGTATCCATGTCCCAGGTAAAATCAAGTTTATCGCCCTCCAAGTCGCGCACACTGTCGGTAAGCTTTACAACAGGAGCCACGAGTTTCTTGGCAAGCTTTCCGGAAACAAACGCTGCCGCAAGCCCTGCTGCCACAACCAAAATGACCATATAAAGAATGGTTGAGAGTATCGAACTGCGAACATAACCCGTTTGCTTTTCATTACTCTCACCCAGAGATTTCATAAGGCTCTCTGTAGGAGCAAGTACTTCCTGCTCGGGCAAAACCACAAAATATGACCAGCCCACAGTCTTCATCGGAGCACATGCCACATAATAGTTCGCCCCGTCCAAGGCGATCATCCGGACAGATGAATCTCCAAGCAGAGCACTTTTTACCATATCTGCCAGTTCCGTATTGCTGCTGTTTCTGACATCCATGTCATCTTCATCCGTTGCCGCAAGTTCTCCCGAATCTGCGCCTGAGAACAGAACCTGTCCTCTGTCATTGATCACACAGGCATATCCGTTCTCTCCAACCCTGTAACTGTCGACCTTACTGCGCAGTGTATCCAGATACATACCTGCACCGGCCACACCCATGAGATCTTCACCTTTATAGACGGGAACCCCGCATGTGATGGCATATGCGCCTGTATCCGCATCTTTTATCATACCCGTGAATGTGGCAGTACCTGTAGCTACAGCCTCCGTATACCAGGGTCTCTGCCTTGCCTCGAAACTAAGAGACATACCGTCAACGGGTAAAGTGTATTCAGAAACCGGCTCCACACCCAAGAATATACCGGTCTTGGTCGCAAAATAGTTGGAGTACATGGACTCTGACGCTTCATTGACAGATATCATCATACCCTGCACATTGGATATCTTACGAACTTCCTCCTGTATCTGCGCATCCTCAGGATCTACACCGTCTCCGTATGCAGCATAAGCGGCGAGTTTTCCCATATCCGATGCGTCATACTCTTTCAGATACGAATCGCCGTAACTGTCCATGGATGCATATATATCCGAAAGACTGTCGGCAATTACGCTTACATCTTCTGCAAACTCGGAAAACTCGTTGTCGGCAAGTTCCGCCCTGCCTATAGAGGTCTGAGAAAGCAGTTCTGTAGTCTGCTCTCCCATTGCATCGGCCGACATGCCTTCAACCACATTACCTGTCGTCTCATTGACACCAACAAGCTTCTTCTGCATATAAAGCATCTGCACAACCAGTACAATGCACACACACAAAAGCGCTGTATTAACAGTAAGAATTATCGCTTTAAGAAGTTTCTTTCTCATTATGCCGCCTGACTCTCCACGTTATTATCGTTATCCTTACCCATTCTGCTCTTAATGACTTTAAGTACTACTATAACAAGTACAAGCGCTATGGGCGTAGCTATCATTCCCATGCCTGTTCCCGTCGCATATCCTACTATTCCGGCTATCAGATAACCGACAAACGAAACAGCCGCAACAACGATCGCATACGGAAGCTGCGTAGTCGTATGATTGACATGATCACACTGCGAACCCGTAGATGACATGATGGTCGTATCGGATATCGGTGAGCAGTGATCGCCGCATACCGCACCTGAAAGGCAGGCTGCGATCGAGATGAGAAGCATCTCATAATTACCTGAGAATACTGCACATACTATAGGGATAAGTATCGTAAATGTTCCCCAGCTTGTTCCTGTAGAGAACGCAAGGAAAACTGAGATGATAAAGATGATGGCCGGCAAGAGCATCTGAAGCCCTGCCGCAAAACCGCCTACAACACCGTCTATGAATGTACTTGCGCCTAAAAGGCCGGTTACACCTGAGAGATTCCATGCAAATATGAGGATGAGCATGGGCTCACATACCGAACGGAAGCCTGATGCAAAACAGCCCATGAACTCTTTGACTGTAAGGGCTTTTCTAACCATATACAGGATGAAAGTCACAAGCAATGTAATGGAACTTCCTATCACCATACCTTTGGCAGAATCTGTATTGGCAAATGCATTTCTTAATGTCTCACCTTCGAAGAAACCGCCCGTATAAAGCATTCCGATGATGCATGTCACTATAAGAAGGACTATTGGAACAACCAGATTGCTGACCTTTGCATTCTCAACCTCAGTACCGATATTCTCGTCATAAGGTTTCTCACCGGAAGTGAACAGGTCTCCGTTTTTGGCATTGATCTCATGCTTCTTCATGGGACCGAAGTCGACCTTAAGGAGCACCAGTCCAAAAAGCATTACAATCGTACAAAGGGCATACATATTATAAGGGATCGTACGTATGAACATCTCAAATCCGTTGATATCCATGGATTCCGGAACCGAATATGAGACTGCTGCCGCCCAGCTGGATACCGGTGCGATAATACATATGGGCGCTGCCGTAGAGTCTATGATATAAGCAAGCTTGGCTCTGGATACCTTGTACCTGTCAGTTATGGGTCTCATAACAGAACCCACCGTAAGACAGTTAAATCCGTCGTCTACAAAGATCAAAAGACCCATAAGTATAGTAGCTATCTGCGCTCCTTCACGTGTCTTAACTCTCTTTAGTGCACTCTTACCGAAAGCAAGAGCTGCACCGGACTTGTTCAATACTGCCACCAAAGTCCACAGAATAACAACAAACACCAAAATGCACACGTGTGAAGTATCTGACAGCGAAGCGATCAGTCCCCCCTCTTCGCTGAAGAACATCGTGTTAAAAGCAAGTAACGGATTGCCGCCCGCATACAGCAGTGATCCTACCGCAATACCGAGTATCAATGAACTGTACACTTCCTTGGTAATAAGCGCCATGACAATGGCCACCAACGGCGGAAGCAGTGAAAAAGCCGTTGCATACAATGCCGGTACGTAATCTCCCATTTTTAATCCTCCCTTAATAAGAATCATGTCCAACTGTAATATTTTACCACAACAATGCGTGTTCTACAATTAAATGCCACATTTCCTGTGCCTATTTTCCTATTTCTTCATCACAACATATTTGTCTGTTGGACCGCCTGCAGACAATGCACGACTCATATGATCTCTGATGCTTTCATCATAGTCCTGCTCACTTACAATAACCTGTGCATCAGTCCTGCTTATGCATATATATTCAGAGCCATAGAATCTCTCACACAGCCCATCCCATGTGTCCGACATAAAAAGCTCACCCGAATATACATCCGGTCTGTACCAACTGCTGCGGTAATCAATAGGATTCCATATGATCACACTGCGAGCCGGTATCTCACCATACGCATCATCCCATGTCATCGTTGCTATATCGTAATAGTCCCTGTCTTTACTGCCTTCCCTTATGCCCGCCGCCGTATCAGCAAATGCTATAAGTATAAGTATCAAAGTCACGGCCATTAATGTCACGTACGCTCCTCCACGCACGCCCTTTTTAAGAATAAGCCCTATGATACCGATCACCAACATCACCGTGGCCGGAGCAAAAAATCTGAAATAGAATGTATCCATGCTCGATCTGTATCTGACCGCCGTAAAGATCACGTAATAGAATACCGCCATCACTATGAAGACGCACGGAGTGTTCATATATCCGCCAAATATATCTTTCTTATTACAAGCAGGGAGCAGTCTGTGTATGAACACGGCGACCATGGCAATTACCGCCACAACGATCCATGCCTTGCCCTCATAACTCATACTCTCAATAAAATCCGGGATACTGACAGAGAATACGTTAAATACCTCAGTCAAAAGACTCTCTATAAGATCATCCGTAAGTGTCACGATATCATCCCACCATGTACCGCGGCTGACTCCCGTGGGATAACCGTTGCGCATTTTATTCATCATCAGATACAGAAATGCCATAACCGCGCTTACACTCATGCTTAATGCGGTAAAAACAAGGCGTCTGACCGCATCGGCTCTCTTAGCAGTATACCCGCTTGCATCCGGATAATCCTTCCCCTTTTGTCTGAGATCCGCAACAAGGCGCGCAAACATCATGACAAGGTAAGCCCCTGCAACAAACCACAGATATATGCCGAAATACCTTGTCAAAAAGGTTGCAAGAGCGCTTACACAAAGCATGATATAATCCGATGTTTTGGGGACACTTTTTTGCACGATCCTGCCAAGAGTCATCCCGAAGATGATCATAAAAAGTATGAACGGAATCTCTGACCACGTATTGTATGCAAGCCCCAAAAAGCCCGTATTGGTAAGGGCAAGCGCATATATCCACGCATCCTTCTCATATTCGACATACAGGACAATAAGAATAAGAGCGATCACCGCCATCGCCACATACTTACTCGAAAGATAGGCATTGGCTCCTGTAATAAACATCATACCGGCTATCATCGCCGGATAGATAATTGGCCAGTTGGCAAAATGGCTCTTATACCCGGCCAGTCCCTCATAAGAGAATCCGTTACCGTATAAGATATTCACAGCCTCCCTTAAGTATCCGTCTGAATCCGCGGTTATATATATTCCGTCCATATATGCCGTCTTGTAGATGTCAAGTGACAGCGCTCCAAAAAGGAGCAGCAGGAATATGACACACAAAGCCCCTGCTGTTGTCTTTTTTGTAACGAAACTTTTGTCTGATACAGCCTTAAAACATTCTGATAACGTCTCCCGGCCCAGGATAATATATATGATCAATACAAGTGTAAACAGGATCACTATGATCGTCGAATGATAGAACAGATCGGCATATGTAAGCCTATTACCGCTGTTCACTTCAAAGCCCAAGGATATACCGGGTTCATAATCATAAGCGATCATAAAGTACGGTTCAGCGCCATGCGGTGTAAAGCTTAGCTTATATGCAGTCCCGGCCGTCATGTCAAAAGATGCCGGTACGTTGGTCCACTCACCGTTAACAAGTACGTCGATCTCTATATCATCGCAGTATACTGCCTCATTGCCTGAAGCATCCTGTGGATATACCGCCACCGATATATACGGAGAATCACTTGCCTTTTCTTCCAGATTGACCAGTAGCATGCAAAGTGACACCACTGTCATATTGTTATCCGGAGTGTATGTTGTTACATACTCTTCTCCGTCTTTTAGTTCAGCGTATACCGGCATTGAACCGATCTTAGGAATCAGTCTGTCAGTCTTATATGCATTACCTGCAGGCCTTCTAAGTGCCAAAAGGCACAAGATGGACAGCACAAGCACACAGATGACTGCAAGCACCGTCTTATATGTCATTCTTACTTTTATTCTCTTAAGCAGATCTTTTCCTGACATCATATTCTCTCTGCGAGCTTAAGTGCACGATCTACAGTCACGTCCGAATTAAAGTGACTGTGCTCGCCCCATCTGCCCAATCCGTATATATGTGATTTTTCTGCAAAATCAAGTATCTTTGCTATAGCGCCCGGCTTGGCGATCGTATTAAGCGGATATGCATACTCGTTATAAAAATTCGCCTCAAGGATATTCGCCTCATGGCGTTCTGAGCGAGTCTCAGTCCAACATCCTTTTGCCCCGTCATAAAAATTGCCGCGCATAAGTATACGGTGGTAACTGAGTTCTTCATTTGGATAATATATCCACTGCGCCTCACTGTCGGGAGCATCTTCCATATATGTCACATCTACCGAAGTCTTTTTAAGAAGCTTTACGCAGTTACGGATTCCTGACGGAGCCCACTTAAGTTCCATGCTTTCCCACGGAACTGTCACTACTATCTTATCTGCAGATATGACACTGCTGTCATCAAGTATCGCTTCACAGTTCATACAGTCAAGCATCTTTACACTATGCCCCGTGATCAGTCTGTCACCGAGTTCATCTCCCATTCTGATCCACAGTTCTCCATATCCATGCTTCTTTGGATAGTAAAACTGTGAATGTCCCGGTTGAGTACCCATGGGTTGCTTCTTTTTACAGCTCTCAAGCGTCTGCTCGTAACTTACGTTTGGAAGTTTCTCAAGCCAGTACGTACCGAGCTCATTAAGATTATCCCCATACATCTTGCGATTATACGGAAGCATATACTCTTTTGCTATCTCATCACCAAGCTTCCAGGTTATCCAATCCACGAACTTCTCCGGAGCAGGAACGCCCGTATTGCATCCGGCCTGTGCTATGGATTCCAGAAATCGCTTTTGGATCGCTGCCGGCAGTTCCCAGATATTGGCCTCAAAGGGATGATGCAGTTCATATTCCTTTTTCTTTGAAGCATCCGCTTTTGGCAAAAGTGAGAGTCTTATCCTTGAATCCCTCTCGAACCTGTTCCATTCGCTTTTGGGCATATAATCAAAAAGGAAATTGCTGACATTTAAGCGTCGCACATCCAGAAAATGGCCGCCGCCGATATCTATCGGTGCACCGTCCACTGTCTGACTGCGGCACAATCCGCCCACAGTTTCCTCTTTCTCTACTACATAAAAGTCTGTTTCGCCCCTTCTTTTAAGGGCACATGCGAAAGCAAGTCCTGCCGGACCTGCCCCAAGTATCAGATATTTAGTCTTCATGCATTTTCTTTCTTCATAACAAGCTTTTCATTGGATTTAAGCTTTCCCAGTATACTTAAAGCTTCAGTCACCGAGTGCAGCTTAAGGCTCGAACTGCTCCCTGTATAGTGTATCGGTACTTCGATGGTATTGTAATTTCTGCAGTAATATCTCATCTCTGTCTGATACATATGACCCGTAGACAAAAATGCGTTAAGGTCCATGCCCTTTAGCACATCAGCTCTGAACGCTTCAAAACCGCTCGTCATGTCCTTTAACTTCGTTCCGAGTACTGTATTGGCCAAGATCGTTCCACCGTTGCTAAGTATCCTTCTGTACAATGGTTGTCCCGTCACTTCACCGCCCTGCGTAAATCTCGAACCCCAGACGCAGTCGTGTCCCCTGGCAAGCTCATCCATAAACAGCTTTATCTCATCGGGTCTGTGACTTCCGCCACCATCCATCTCGATCACCTGATCGGCGCCATCCAAAAGGGCCTGTCTGAAGCCCTCCAGATAGCAGCTCACCACGCCCTTACTCTCTTTATAATATATGCACTTCACTCTGCCCGTGTGTTCATAGCTTCGTATGATATCCGCAGTAGCATCCTTACTGTAGTCATCGACTACGGGATACAGATGAAGGTCAGCATACGGAAGTGCCAGGATCTGTTCGATCACGGCGCTCATAGTATCTGCTTCATTAGCCACAGGCATAACTATAATTGTCTTCATAATAAATTAATTGTGTATGATCACGTGATCATCCTGGCTGTAATGTCTGTCAGGCAGGCATTTGAAGGGATGCTGTTTGGCTGATTGTGTCCCACCAAAATACGTATATTCGGAATCCAAGTCGCAATCACCTTTACATATCTCTTCCACACCTTCTCTCACACATCGCATCAGTGAAATGTCATCATAATCCCTCGAATGTCCATGATATATGGCATCCGCTTCTTTTTCAAGAAACATGATGCTGTCGAGATTACGGATGAATTCTTCCTCCGGTACGCTGTGTTCCAACATCATCCACAGATGATGATTGATGCCGTCTCCCACAAAAAGCATCCTCTCCTGTCTAAGCAGCAAAAGGATCCCTCCCGGCGTATGCCCCGGAAGCTCGTATATCTCAAGCTGCCTGTCACCGAGATCTATCACATCTCCTTCACGTATGTCTTCATACGGTGGCATCTTAAGTCCGGTTCTGTCGCATATCTTTATAAACTCCGGTTCATTGTCAAAAAACTCTGCTATCGGCCTGTCCGCAGGATGAATGTAAGCCCTGTCAAAATAGATATTGCCATGTATATGATCGGGATGACCATGCGTATTGACAAGCACTACCGGCTTGTCAGTTATCTTGCGTATGGCCGCATATATGTCATTATATCCGTTCATGGAATCTATCATACAGGCTTTGTCACTTCCGACTATGAGATAGCCGGTAGACATATGAGCCTCGTCAAATCTGTAGACTCCTGCGCGAATCTCGGTAATATACAGTTCGTAATCCATGGTACATCATCCTTTGCCTGTCACAGACGCTCATTCACGCCGCCAGTATTGTGCACTGAAGTAGCTTCTTATCTTGGATCACTGTTTCTTTATCGCATTGTAGATAGCAACAACTATACATGCACCGACTACCGCTACAATTATCTGTCCGATTATATTCGTTGCGCCAAAACCTACAAGTCCGAATACAAAGCCGCCAACGAATCCGCCGACAATACCCAAAATGATATTTACCAAAAGTCCGTTGTTCTTTTTCATGATGAGACTTGCGAGCCATCCGGCGATCGCACCTATAATGATCGAACCTAATATTCCTGCCATTTCAATTCCTCCTTGGGTCTTTATAAACATCTGTGTTCTAGTATAACAGTCCTTGCGGACAAGTACAAATATAAATCATCTCCTGCCGCTTCTTCTGCGGTCAAGCCCGGTCTCTGCATAGTAGCGGTTCTTGTCATTATACATCTCCTGTTCAGCACATTGGATCAGTTCCATTACAGGAACATCACCACCGTATGCATATCCGACAGAAGCGATCCTGTCCGCTTTCATAATGGCTGTATTCAGCCTCTCCTTCAACTCATCAAATATCTCAGCCGAGATATCATACAGCAATACAACGAACTCATCTCCGCTGATCCTGCAGACAGACCCCAAATCCCTGATCTCTTTTTTCAGTATATCCGCGAATCGCTGAATATATGCATCTCCTGCTGCATGTCCATAATTGTCATTCGTATACTTAAGTGCATTAAGATCACAGAATGCTACTCCAATGCTGTTATGGTCACAGGCTTTCTCCATGACCTCATTGAATCCTCGCCGGTTTAGCAGTCCGGTAAGCGAATCCTTGACAGACACCTCACTCATGACCTGCTCACGAATATGCGACTCATATATCTCCTCGCGCCTGATATAAGTATATATGACGGCACACGATAAAGCCGTGGCCGGATATGCCAATGTCAGATCCGGAAATAAAAAAAACAGAGCTGCCGCAATCAGCGGAAACAGTGCGAATGAGCCAAGTGCCAGTGCCACTCTCCTGCTAAGACTCTTGACATGTTGTAACAGGATCATTACGACAACCGTTATACTGATTATCGGCATGATCGTTATGATATCCTGCCACGGACCATACGTAATATGATTATCCGTAACCGAGAAAAACATCCCGTTACAAACACCCAAAATAATCCATATAATATTCAATCCCGAAAATATCCAAATCGGATACACAGGTCTGAACGTAACATCCTTTGTATGGCGGATTATAATGATCATATAAAGGGAATACAGCGCGATGCAGACATGGATAATGGAGAACGCCATAACGTTTATGATTATCATAAGAATATCGTTTACTTGTATCTTATCTGCAATATAACTCGCCGCATCAAAGAAAAGCCCAAGTATTGTACTTAAGGTGAACGCAAAAAAGGCTCTCTGATCTTCCCCCTTCTCCTCTGCTTTATTGCATATACTTCCAAGGAAGATCAACATGAATATTATGCTGACTATTTCAGCAGCCGCGATTCTCAAAGTCATAATTGTCCCTCCGTTATGTACAGCCTTACACTCTATTATACGATAACATCAGATTTATGGCGATATGCAATGTTTTGCGCTTTTTAGGCGCTCTTGGGGCCGTTCTTGAGCCGCTCTTGGGCCGTTCTTGAGGCGCTCTTGGGGCCGTTCTCGGGCTACTCTTGGGCCGCTCTTGGAGCGCTCTTGGGGCCGCTTTCGGGTCCAAAAATGATATTTTAAAAAAATGCTTGATTTTTATTCAGAGTATTGTTATTATATACAAGCGTGCTACAGAAATGCACGATTTGGCTCGTTGGTCAAGCGGTTAAGACGCCGCCCTATCACAGCGGAAACAGCGGTTCGATTCCGCTTCGACCTGCGATAAGAAACCCCGTAAACATCAGTGTTTGCGGGGTTTTTGTTATACACGTTGCGCCGGTCAGTAAGTGGTCAGTAGCCAGTTTGTAGCTACAGAATCCGCTCAGATACTAGGTTTTTAGCTGAAATCTACGATCTGCTCCATAGCTTCTTTCTGAGCAGATTTCGACCTCGCCTTAATGGAGACATCAAAAAGCACGGCTTTATCATCTGAATCAAGTCTCCGGCTTCAGTAAGTAGGCCTCTTACCGACTTTTGTTTTCTTTTCTTTTCTCCTTCCCTCATCAACATTGCCTTCGAGGATCTTATACATATCCAGATTAGTCTCACCTTCTTTGATGATCATCGTCTCCGCAGGGATCACATATATATGCTTTTTCTCAGATTTTGTCAGGATGATCTGTTTCTCATCTGCCATTTTTCATCTCCTTATTGCAAAACCAAAGCCATTAACACAGCAGTTTTTCACAAATATCTGCTTAAGAACTGAAGCCTATCTCATACACTTCATTGTTCTTTATCTTAAGTGTGATAGGTAATCCGCTGTTACCGTGAAGGAACTCATTGATGAACTCAACCTGCTCTGCAACCGGATACTCTTCCTTTTCCTCTCCGTACACCACACACTTACAGTCAGCAGTTGTTTTGAAGACATAGTTTCTCTTCTTATAATCATTCACGGTCTCCCATGTATCCTCATCATAATGGTTGATCGCCGTCTCTATGGTAAGAACAGTTCCGTCTGCCGTGATATCTCCCTTATACTGCTCGTCGGTGATATACTCTCCATCCGCTATATCCTCGGCATCATCTGTCATGCTGGTCTCACTCTTTCTGTGTACCGTTCCGTCTTCAAGATTGCTTATCACATCCGGAGCATCGATCTTTATCTTTGCATCATCTCCCGTGATCTCCATCTCGATCGTATAGATAAAGCCATCAACAACCTTGTAACCCTCACCGGCTTCGTCTGTCTCACAATCATCAAAGGTGATAAGCGCCATGTCAGCTCCGATCATCTCAAATGTACCTGTATCTTTATTTCTCCAACCCGTGCAGACTGCCTTTCCGTCAGATGTAAGCTCTATCTTATAGCTGGTAGCCCAGTTCAGGTCCTCATCATAGTCCTCTGTATACCATGTTCCGACAGCGACCGAATTATCCGATACTTCCTCTGTAGTTTCTTCCACTGCATCCTTCAGCGTTGCTCCGGCCGTATCTTCTTCATATTCATATTCATCTTCATCGATATACTCTTCATACAACTCATCTTCATACGGATACTCTTCCACGACGGTCCTTCCGCATCCCGCCATCAGACAGATTCCTGCGATGGTCGCTACTGTGATCAACATTTTCCTTTTCATAAAGCTATTCCTCCTGATGCCCTCATAAAATTTTTATCTTATATCACGGTGACTTACCGTGATAGCGCATACGTTCATTTATTATATAACGGTGATCTGAGTCTGGCTGCCATATTTACTTCCGGAAGCGGTCTGTCATAGTAGTATCCCTGGATCACATTCACGCCCAGTTCATCCAGTGTCCTTATCTGACTCTCCTGCTCGACACCCTCTGCCACGATATCCACATCGATATCTATCGCAAGCTGTGCTATATGAGTCAGTATGGCAAGATCCTTCTGCTTGGAATGCTCCACAAATCCTTTGTCTATCTTAAGCGTGTCAAAAGGTATCTCCC
The DNA here is from genome assembly GCA_024694055.1 of Lachnospiraceae bacterium. GTDB lineage: Bacteria > Bacillota > Clostridia > Lachnospirales > Lachnospiraceae > Colinaster. The sequence goes on from JAILKC010000005.1 coordinate 29,469, forward strand.
TGAGAAGAGTAAGCGAAGAACTTGCACTTCCAAAATCGTCGATCGCCACCTTGTAGCCGAACTTATGGAGTGATTCCACAAAGCTGAGCAATACTGCGATGGACTCCGTGTCACCGTTCTCCGTAACCTCTATCTCTATATATTCCTTGGGAATATTGGCCTCACTTACCACAGCATCTATTTTCTGTGCAAGCTTAGCATCATCCAGATTACGTCTTGAAAAATTGACCGATACCGGTACAGGTTCAATACCTTCTTCAAGCCATTTCGCAATATCCCTGCAGGTGGCTTTCAGTATACAGAAATCGAGCAGGCAGATCGCATCACTGGATTCCATGACCGGTATATAACTGCCGGGAGGTACTATCTCGCCGTCATGATACCAGCGCGACAATGCTTCGGCGCCACACAGCCTGTTCGTGGAAGAATCTACCTTGGGCTGATAAAACGGCACGAACTCTCCGTTCTTAAGTCCCTTTCTAATATCGCTTTCTATCTTCTTATTCTCGGCCATCTGATCAAGCAGTTCCTGAGTCAGCCATACAACATCCTCATTATCCCTGGATCTTGCTGCGTTCAGTGCCTGACTGGCATATATCAGTATATCTTCACTTGTAAAATTGGGTCGCTCGATCAAATATATACCTGCACGTGCCGAAAGCGTGACCTTTTCTTCTTTTCCGGTGAACACATCACAAAAAGGAACCTCGATCTCCTTAAGTACACCGGTCAGTCTGTCGAGATTACTCCTTTTTACTATCGCAACAAACTGATTACCATACTGCCTTCCAAGGATCTCATCCTTTTCAATATAACTTAACATGATGCTTCCAAAAGAAGCCAGGACTCTGTTGCCGTTCTCAATACCGTACTTACGATTGACGTCACCGAACTTACGAAGGTCAAATACCACTACGGCGTAGTCATTAAAGTACAGCTTACCTTTCATGGAATTAAGCCATTCTATATAGCCGGTCTCATTTGCAAGTCCGGTCCTTATCTCTATCTTGGATGCTCTGATGACCTCTTTTTCTTTGTTGATGGCATTCTCAAAGAACATCAAAAGGATGGAAATACCCATACATATGTGTAACAGGGAATTACCATAGAAGATCACCTGGAACAATCCGCCCGAAAAAGGCAGAACAAGATATGACATCAGCACCATCATTTGAATTATCGAAATCTCATGCCTGTACTCAACGACTATGGATGCGACGAGGATCGTACCTGCAGTCGGTATGATGGATGAAAGGGCAAAAAGCGGGCCCCTCTGATATACGTTATTGGCATCGAAATAATAGTAAATACCGGTAAACTGAGATATCGTGACCAGTACTACACCAACTGCCGCAATTACGGTCACGGCAATGAAACGCCTCCTGCATGGCATGTCTTTTTTTAGATTGAATTTGCCGAATAATCTCACGCCGATCAACATCGCATAAAAGAATGTGAGTATAACAACAAGATAGTATACCGCCGCATTGACAATATACATGATCACCACATCGGCAGGACTCGTGCTTCCCTTAAAAACATAAAACATGTATTCGCACATCAGCATGATACCGCACGCCGTATTAATGGCTACGATCACCTTTTTACGCAATTTAAGCGAATCTCTGCTCGTTGAATATAACAGCGCCGCGAGAAAACAGAATATTGATTCAAATACAAGAAATGATTCCTGCAAGGTAAAGCCGTTAACCATAGTTTATTCTCCCACTTATAAACCATAGACTTACTCTATATATTATAAAGCCAAATCTCTGTCAGATAAAGAAAAAACTATACCGTTATCCCTTTGGATTTAAAAAAAACGCAGATCCCTTCATATCGATCACATATAGCTCTATGAGCTTTATCCGGGATCCAACTTCCGTTATGATGATGCAGGGTATAACTCAATTCCGTGTTATAAATGATCCCCGTATCAAAGCTTTTGCCCGTCAACACTTCAAACGGATATACGGTAATGTCTTCTACGAACTGAAAGCCTCCGTTTTTCTTAAGTCCATGTCTGTCAATGACCTGTGTGTAACGCACCGGACAGGTAGAAGTATCCCACGTTCCGTCAGTTCTGAGATACGGCCTGTTCTCGTAGCTCTCACAGATCTCCTTAAGGATCGGATGCCCCGGAACTGCTCCCATTCCGGAACCGCATTCGATCCGGTCTAAAGATTCAAAACTCATATAGGCATCATTATAAAGCAGATCATCTATGGGACGGAGCATCTCTACATCCAGATCCATATAGACACCGCCGTATCTTAAGAGCAGATCCGCTCGGGCATAATCCGACGCAAATGACCAGTTCCTGTCTGCGATGGCCTGTTCAAAAAACAGACAATGATCCGGCTTATACGTCTTTAGATCCCATATCTTTATCTCAAGATCAGGCGCATACTTTTTCCATGACTCTAAGCATCTCTTATACAGTGCGGGCATGGGGTCGCCCGAAAACCATATCGCGTGAATGATGCCGGGGATCACCTGCCTGTCATGCTTTCTATAGTTTACCGGCGGTTTATCGGTCGATAAGAGCAGCGTATCTTCATACAGTGATTCAAGAAAAACAGCCGGAACTGCTTCGAACCGGTTAAGTTCTGCATCTGATCGTATCTGTGAAAGGATCTCCTCATAACCGTTGACGGCAATAAGGATCACCGTGTTTTCGCCGCTTAGCTTTGTTAACCTGTCCTTACCGATCCTGCCATATGACCGGTCTTTTATCACTACATCCGATGAACCCGGGATGTCCGCAAAACAGCGCAGATTCCCGATCAATCCGCTATTACATAAAAAAGGGCAGGTGATATTGCGAAAATGCTTACCACTGCCCCAACAAATGATATCTTTAGATTTTAATAACTCAAAATACTCAGCGATCGTCATATATCCTACTTATCGTCAACAATGATCCAGCCACGCTCTTTTACAAAGTAGTACTCGATTGCCTGCGACGCAAGACGCGCATAAGAAGCTTTCTTGTTAAGCGGAGCCGATGCTCCGGGCACTACCGCAGCCTCTGCCTGGGCTCTTAACATCACTACTTCGGATTCAAAAAATGCCTTTGCATCTGACAGCATTGCATCCGGAACCTCTTTTATAGTCGCACAGAAATAAGTACCCGTAGTAGGATCGCTCTTAGCAAGCTCCGGCTCTGTTTTTTTAACATAGCCTATCTGTTCAGAGAGTTCCTTTATAATTGAACTTCGCGACATATCGTCTCTTTTTACTCCTGACATAGAATCCACCTCCCGGTTTTTGTGCGATCCGCAACAGTATTATACCACATCAAGCACTTCTCCGTCATGCAACACATGAAGCTTCTTAATTTTTTGCGGGTATCCAGCATTATCCCCGCCACAAGCTTGCTCAAGTTCACTATCCTTAAGTTTCTTTGCATCCTCCATCATATTGTCACTCTCTCCATTGATTTGGCATCTTTTATAATATTATACGTAACAAAGTGACCTTTTGCGATATTTTTTTGTCGCCCATAAAACGACGTAGTTGCTCCATTTTTTCACTGAAGAGAAATCCTGTCGAATCTCGGTTGGATCCGCGTATAATATAAGTGAAAGCAGAAATACATTGTTTGAGAGGGAGGTAGGAAATGGACGACGAAATAAAAATCTGACAGATGATGAGTTGGATAAGGTGACGGGCGGTTCTTCTGACGATGTTCTGGTAGAAGAAGTCATTTCTATGGATAAACCTCCGGATAATTTGATTTGTAGAAATCAGAGCACATCAATAAGTAAATAGGTGATATGTACCCTCTTTACCAGGCGACCGGCCATGTTATAATGTATACGAGGAAAGGAGGTATAAGCCTATGAATAATGCCTCAATTGCACTGAAGACAGTGCCCTACCTCAACTGGCGCCAAATCCATATTTGATGCGGCGCATTACATATAAAAAGGATCGGAGATTATTAGTCTTCGGTCCTTTGCTTTTCTACACATATGTGCATATTAACCTTGTTTATGTAAACCATTTACGCATTAACCGAAATATCGATGAGCGATTTCTTATTTCAACACACACATCAAAAAGGAAGGTGCCGCGATCAAAGTCGCCCGCCCTAATACGACGTCAACACCTTCCATTTGTGTACCTTGGTTACGCTGTCACAGATACAGTCTGCCGCCACGCCTTGGATACATGTATAGCAACCTGATCAAGACCACCGGCGGATTTGCTACCGCTACTAATGGGTATGCGGCAACTCCCGCTCCCAAAGCGGACGCTCCTACTCAATCAAGCATACTACCTCTTATGCAACGATCCTCTCGTATCTTTCTGATGACAATACATCCATCATGAACTGATAAGGATCCAGGTTGTTGTTCTGTACCATTGAGAATATCTGAGGTGTGCATCCGGAAACAAGGATCACTCCCTTTTCATTCATGGTTACAGGTTGCTGCCTGTTCCTACTGTTAACATTCCAGAATACCAGTTCAGGCAACTTATATCCCAACCTCTCAAATTCTCTCTTGGCATATTCAAAGTTTGTAAGCGAAGAATTAGCCGCACAACAATCGAATTCCATATCGGATATGATATACAACCGTGAAGGCATATCCTTCTGCTTGATATGATTCTTAATTGCCGTTGTGAGCAGCAGATCAAAGGTGGCAGCTATATCAGTATTGCTACACTCATTTAACTTAAAACAATAGTTCATCTTCTCACATATGTCACTGCCCTTGATCTCTACAAGCTGAGGTCTGGTAGAGAATGTTATGAAGTTGCCCTTGAAAGCTCCTGTATTATGCTCTGCAAAATAGATGCCCAGTGACAATGCCACTGCTGCAGGCAAAGGATTACAGCCACCATACATTGAGCCAGAACCATCTACTACCGCAAGCGCATTTTCACTTCCGACATAGTTCTCCAAAGAATTCCATGTGACATCTATTGCACGTCTTTCATCCTCCGTAACTCCACCTCGTTCCATTGCTTTTCTGATTATAGGTGTTACTACATCATAAGGCGTAAGAGTTCCGGTATGCATCACAGATGGATC
>JAILKC010000023.1 GCA_024694055.1 Lachnospiraceae bacterium
AGATCGGTGATGACTCCAAAGTGCTGATAGGCTATCGTATTGAGAGTGCCGGAGGCGGCTGGGGTACGATTGACGATTTTGATCTGTCACTTATGAATTGATCAGATAGTATCCTTCCAACGATAGTTTTTGTCAGTGAATATTTTATGCTATACTCCGATTATGGGAAAAGCAAAGGCGACTAAGTCTTCATCAAATATATATGATACAGGCACGCTTCACTATGATCTGTGGAATGATGCCAGAGAACGGGTTATTGGAGTAGACAGGCAAAGAATGCAGATAGGCACGTTGTCTGAAAAGACAGTTCATGCTGTCGTAAAAAATTACTATGAACCTGATGAGGATCATCAGGAGATACCCATAGAAGGGAAATGTGCGGACATATATACCGCAGATGAGCGCATCATAGAGATTCAGACAAGGAACTTTAGCAGACTGAAAGAAAAGCTGGATATATTTCTTCCGTTATATGATGTGACAGTGGTTCTGCCTGTTCCCGACAGACGTCGCATCATATGGATAGATCCTGATACGGGAGAAGAATCCGGTGTGGGTGCTTATCGAAGTGCTCTGGCGCCGTGGCCTGCTTTCAGGGAGATCTATATGATAAGGGAGTACCTGTCACATCCTCACATGCATGTGCGTCTGCTGCTCATGAATATGACAGAATACAGGTTGTTATCCGGAAGGAGCAAAGACAGGAAAAAATACGGAGCCGAACGTTATGACAGGATCCCCGAAGAGCTTACCGGAGAGATAGTACTGAATGAACCCAAAGATTATATGCTGTTTCTGCCGGACGGGCTGATCGAAGAAACAGACAGTACTTTCACTTCTGCAATGCTTGCGTATGAAGCGCATATCCCCAAGCAGTATCTAAGTTATGTTACAGGGTTGCTGCGTCTTCTCGGTGTGATAGAGCGACTGCCTAAGAGACAGGATAAGACGTGGTTATATAGAGTGAATTATTAGGGAGTTATTTCATTTTTCCCACAAACAGTTCTGCAAAAGCCGGGAGAAAGCCTGCGCGAACACCCGTCATACGGGATATGGCATGTGATTCTGCTGTCCCATAGAAAGGCAGCTTTCCTTCTTCAATAAGTCTCTGTTTAAGTATGGTCACAAGAGTAACGGCAAGCCCACGACCTCTGTACTGCGGCAATACATCTATACCTATCTGATGTACGTATTTGCCATCTAAGCTGGCACCTGCAAGAGCCGCCATCTCAGTCACAGACAGTTTATTCGTAGCGTAAGTTGTACCTGATGTATCAAAAGAATCATGTCGGTCTGTTTTTCCCTTAGGCATACCTACCCCTATGACATCCGGTTGTGTCGAAGAATAAGGCCATGCATTATGGAATGGATTGATCTCCTTGTATCCCGGGATCTCAGCCTCTTCAAACCAGCGAAGACCTTCCGGCTCCTCTTTCTGTGGCGCATCTTCATCCGGCAGATAATAGATATGTGTGTCCACTATCTCGCGTCCGTATTCATTAAGGATACGATCTATCTTACGCAGTCTGCTGTAATTGAAAAACCATTCGGCAGGATAGTCCTTAAGGATCTCCTCCCATCCCGGAATGGTCTCCGGCTCAGCCATCACATAGGCTTTACCCATGAAAATGATCACACGGAAAAATGGGTCAAGCTTATCTATCACTCGACTTCCGGGCAGTACGACGCTCGGGGCGATCCACATATCATCCTTTATCTTATGGGCTTCCCCCAGATTGCAGTCTAAATCGAATTGTTTCTGTATTGTCTCAAGTGTATGTGCAGATATATTCATATCTATATTTCCTGTTCCTCAGATATACTGCGATATTCTTACTATACGTCTGCAAAAAAGTAAATGTCAACACAGGAAGCACTGACAGATTTCGTGGCCAAATTATTTATCTGATTGTAATATGAGAAAAAAGGATGAAATGACTATTTTACGAGACCTTCTACAATGGTAGATATTGATTTAAGATAATTGATATCTATGGTTTTGAGATTATTTACGAGTTTTTTGATCTCTTCAGGTTCTGAAACATCAGTATCGAAGAATTCCTTCGGAGTAATTCCAAAATAGTCACAAATATAGAAGAATGCAGACATAGACGGTAAGGCACGACCGGATTCAATATTATTTATATATGCTGGATTCTGACCAAGAGATAAACTCATATCTCTAGCTGAAACACCTTTTGCATTTCGTAGTTGAACTAGCCGATTGGCAAACATCTCTTCGTACATAATCGTATCACCTCAAGAGCCATTAAACCCACATCTTCTATGTCATATTGTATATGATATATCTGCAGAAATATTTGATACAAAACGGCATATGTGGTAATATATCGATTGTAAGACGATATTTGTGTCATTTTTATGGCATAAAAAACAATGGACATTGGATGATTAATAAAAAATTCAGAAAGTTTATTCAGAATTTGAGGAGGGAAAATGAATAAAGAAAAAGCGACAGCTCTATGCAAATGGACAAGTGTAGCATTAGTTATTCTATCTTTGTTATTTCTTTATAAAGGGGTCATATCTGTTAAGGATAAAGACTCTAAAAGCAAATTAGCAAACAAAATGAAAAAAGGAGTTGTAGAGTACAGCATAAACCAAGAAGATCTTGAAGAAATTAAGCTCCTAATAGGAATGTGGGGAGTAGAAGATGAAGATGTGGAAGCATATTATTCCAAGCTACTAGATATGTCTAGAGCCTTAATGGATGCACAGATTACATATTCGGAAAATGTTAAAGTCGGGCCCAAAATAGTATCACTTTCTAAATCCCGTGATATGGATGATGCAATCACATATATTCTACGTGATAGATATGAAAACATATTTGATATAGCAGATGAATGTGAAGCAATGATAAATATATTATTGATTTTATACTATTTATCTCTTGTTGTTGGGTTAATCACGATAATTCTGCATATTAAAGATAAAAAGTTTTCAGGCTATGTTTTTGCAATATTACGCTTTGTAAGCTTTATATTCTTGGGAATAGAGGTTCATATTATCAATGCATGGGCTAAAGACTTTATGGATATAGATGGTAGATTAGTAAAGCTTACATGGGCACCATTTTGGGCATTTATTTTTGCGTTGCTTGGAGCATTGCTTTGGAAGAATAAAGATGCAGTAGTATGCAAGGTAGCAAATAATGATGTCAAGAATCTTGAAATAAATGAAAAAAGCGATAGTACGAAGAAATGTCCCAATTGTGGGCAAGCACTAAGCATAGATGCTATATTCTGTAACAACTGTGGAACTCGATTTGAGAATAAAACAAAAGA
>JAILKC010000085.1 GCA_024694055.1 Lachnospiraceae bacterium
GGAACTACCGGCAAGTCATATTCGGACAAGGCGGTTGCCATGTACCTTAAGCTGCCTGAGGGCAGGACGGCTATGATCAACATAGTCAATATATTTGAAGATGACAAGACGGATCCGGTGATCCGGTTCCCGTATAATTCATTAAGGGTGGATCAGTGTAAGGTCAACGGACAGGTTGTCAATTTCGCCGAATACATCAATAAGAAAAAGATAGATATTCAGATGCCTTTGGTGGCTGATTATAACGGAACATATATCAATACTTCCGTCAAGGCCGTTATGGATGGCAAGGTCGATTTGTATGCTCCGGTATTTCGAGGTATTGAATACAGATTTGCTACACCGGTTTCGGATTATACGAAAGAGTTTGGCAAGAGGATCGGAGATTCTCAGTCAGGTGAACCCTTTTTCTCATGCAACTGTATTCTTAATTATCAGTATGGTAAACTCGAAGGCAAGTCAACCCCTCCGTATTTCGGACCGGTTACCTTCGGAGAGGTGGCATATCAGCTGATCAATCAGACATTGGTATATTGCGAGATAGTATAGTTGACATAATGCGAAACAACCGATATAATACCATATAGTGATGTGTAGTTTTTCACGATCAATATATTTTGTATTTAGAGGGGGAACACTATGAAGTGTCCGTTTTGCAGTCATGAGAACACAAGAGTAATCGACTCAAGACCCGCTGATGAGAATAATTCCATCAGAAGAAGAAGAGTCTGTGATGAGTGCGGTAAGAGATTTACCACATATGAGAAAGTGGAGACCATTCCGCTCATCATCATCAAGAAGGATAATAATCGCGAAGCTTACGACAGATCCAAGATCGAGAGCGGTGTATTACGTGCCTGTCACAAGAGACCCGTGAGTGCGGCTCAGATCACAAAGCTTGTGGATGAAGTTGAACTTGAGATTTTTAATCTCGAGGAGAAAGAGATACCGAGTGACAAGATAGGTGAGATACTTATGGCCAAGCTTAAGTCTTTGGACGAAGTAGCCTATGTAAGATTTGCATCGGTATACAGAGAATTTAAGGATCTCAATACCTTCATGGACGAACTTAAGAAAGTCATGGAAGGTAATTAGAGATAGAGTAGTTATCGTTTACCACAGAGTGCTTTAAGCAGAGAGGAGATCTATTATGAAAAGATCAATGATCCTCCTCACATCACTGCTTGTACTCTTACTGGCTGTTGCACTGTGCGGATGCGCAGGTGACAAGTCAGGAAACGGTTCAACGATTACTGTTGGTATTCCTCAGGATATTGAAGACAGTCTTGACCCCCACCTTGCAGTGGCGGCAGGAACCAGAGAGGTATTGTTCAATATTTATGAGGGACTTGTAAAACCAAATAGTAACGGAGAATTAGTTCCTGCGCTAGCCAGCGAGTACAGCGTAGATGCTGAGGGGAAGACCTACACATTTACATTGCGTAAAGGTGTGAAATTCCATGACGGAGAACCGGTTACGGTGCAGGACGTAGTAGCTTCGATAGAGAGATGTGCCGATACCAGTAACGGAGAACCGTTGGTAGCGGCATTTTCTAATATTGCAGGCATAGAGGCTGCAGATGACAGTACCGTAGTCATTACACTTAAGGAAGCCGATACGGAATTTATAAGCTATATGACCACGGCCATACTTGAGGCCAAGTATATAGCGGATCCTACATCTGATCCTGTAGGAACAGGACCTTATATGTTCGTATCCAGAAGTCCCCAGGAGAATATAGTTCTAAAGAGTTTTAAGGACTACTGGGGAGAGAAGGCATACATCGAGAACGTGACTTTTAAGATCATATCCAATCCAGACACCATAGTCATGAATTTGGAGGGCGGATCCATAGATATGTTCCCGAGAGTGACGACTGCACAGGCTGCGCAGCTTTCCGACAAGTTCAATATCGAGGAAGGCACGATGAACCTTGTTCAGGCGCTGTATCTTAACAATGCAGTAAAGCCCTTTGATGATGTCAGAGTACGTCAGGCACTGTGCTATGCGATCGATCCTCAGGAGATCATGGATTATGCGTTTGATGGTATAGGTTCGGAGATAGGAAGCAGCATGTTCCCTTCTTTTGGCAAATACTTTATGCCTGAACTTAATGATGTATATAATCAGGATATAGACAAAGCCAAGGGACTTTTGGCAGAAGCCGGGTATCCTGACGGATTCGAGTTCACCATCAAGGTTCCTTCCAATTATACCCAGCATGTCGATACGGCTCAGGTACTTAAGGAGGAATTTAAAAAGATCGGTGTTACCGCTGATATTGAACTTATAGAATGGAATTCATGGCTTTCGGATGTATATTCGGGAAGAGAGTATGAAGCAACTGTGATCGGTGTGGATGCATCATCACTTACGCCCAGTGCATTGCTTTCAAGATTCCAGTCTGAAGCGGGCAATAACTTTGTAAACTTTAACAGTGCGGAGTATGATGCTGCTTATGCGGCGGCTGTAGCAAGTACGGATGATGCGAAGCAGACCGAATACTTCAAGCAGTGTGAAGAGATCCTTGCCAAAGAGGCTGCCAATGTCTATATTCAGGATCCGGCAGAGCTCGTGGCCATAAGTAACAAATATACGGGATATGAATTCTATCCCTTGTATGCACAGGATATCAGTAAGATCAGAATTGCTGATAAGTAATAAAGTAATGAATTTTCAGCGGCCGTAAGGCCGCTGAATTGTCACAAGCAGGATTATTATTCATGACCGGAGTGATCAAAAAAACCATAAGTTCATTATTGACTGTTTTGGTGGTTTCCTGCCTTGTATTCTTGGCTTTTTCCATTATCCCGGGAGATCCGGCAGTGGCCAAGCTCGGAACGCAGGCTACCCCTGAAAAACTTGATGCCCTAAGAGAATCAATGGGCCTTAACAAACCGCTCTTTGTACGCTTTATATCATGGATAGGAGGAGTGATAAAGGGTGATTTCGGAACCTCATACAGTTACAGCATGCCGGTGGCAAGTCTTATAAAAGGCAAACTTCCGGTCACGATCATACTGACATTATATTCATTTGTTCTGATGATATTGTTGTCGGTATTTGCAGCCATATATGCTGCCAGGCGTGAGGGAAGGGTGCTTGATAAGATCATACAGATCATTACGCAGGTGATCATGTCTGTGCCCCCTTTTTTCGGAGGAATACTGATCACGCTTATATTCGGGCTTGGATTGCATCTGTTCGCTCCGGGAGGCTATATATCGTATGATGTGAATATGCCAAAGTTTTTGGGCTATATGTTCTGGCCGGCTTTGGCCATAGCACTGCCCAAGGGTGCCATGGCATTTTCACTTTTATATACGGGACTTGTAACGGAAAAAAAGAAGGACTATGCAAGAACTGCATACAGCAGAGGTAACAGTACGGGAGACGTATTCTATAAGCATCTGCTTAAGAATGCCTGTATACCCGTTGTCACATTCTTCGGTATGGCACTTGCGGATATGATAGCCGGCAGCATAGTGATAGAGCAGGTATTCGGAATACCGGGCCTTGGAAGGATATTGCTCACATCCATTCAGAACAGAGATTATCCGGTGGTGGAAGCGATCATAGTATGTATAGCGGTGCTCGTGATCGTGTCCAATCTTTTGGTTGATATATTGTATCGCGTGATCGATCCCAGGACGGCCGATTCAGACAAATGAAAAACAGTGTAAAAAAAGATTTTAACTTTATATTGGGTATCGTGCTCACAGCCATTGTAGTGGTTCCTGCGATAATAGGAATATTCTGGACTCCATACGGCATTGATACGATGAATAACAGCCTTAAGATGGCGGGTTGCAGTCTTGCGCATCCGTTTGGCTGCGATAATTTCGGAAGGGATATACTAAGCCGTGTGATGGCCGGAAGCGCGATCACTTTACTCATCGGTCTCGGGACCGTGGCCATAGGAGCTGTCGCAGGAACAGTGATCGGTGCGGTTACGGGTTACTATGGCGGACTGGCCGATGACATATTTATGAGATTTAATGATGTTATGTTTTCTTTCCCCAGCCTGCTTCTTGCCCTCGTTTTTGTGGCGGTGCTGGGATCGGGAAGAACTCAGCTTACAGTAGCGCTTGGTATCGCATTTATACCGAGTTATGTGAGGATAGTCAGAGCGGAATATGTAAGAGCCCGCAATATGGACTATGTAAAGAGCGCAAAGCTGGCCGGAGCATCAGATATAAGAGTGATGTTTGTACATATACTGCCCAATACATCCAAGGTGATGATGGGTTCATTACTGATCGGATTTAATAATGCGGTCTTGGCAGAGGCGGGACTCAGCTTCCTCGGCATAGGCGTTCAGCCTCCGGATGCAAGCCTTGGGCGGATGTTGTCGGATGCTCAGACTTATCTGTTTGGCAAACCGGGACTTGCCATAGTTCCCGGCGTGACTCTGATAGTAATGGTACTTGGAATATCGCTTTTGGGTAAGAGCGATACGATCACAAGGATCAGATAGTATGATATGGCAAGGTGATGACGATGTTACTTCATGTTGAAGATCTTAATATAGAGTTTCATGATCATATAGTGCCTGAGACGGTCGTTTATGACTTTGATCTTGATATGGATGAGGGTGAGATAGTTGGCCTTGTCGGAGAATCAGGTTCGGGCAAATCCATGTCAGCGCTCGCAATAGCCGGACTGTTGTCGAGGCATGATGCGAAAAAGCGAGGACATATAATTTTTGATGGAACAGATATACTTAACTGTCCAAGAGAGGAACTCAGAAACCTGCAGGGAGATGATATCAGCATGATCTTTCAGGAACCCATGACAAGCCTCGATCCGCTTAAGAAGATAGGCTGGCAGGTCGAAGAGGCGATGCGCATACATAAAAAATGCACTGCAGCAGAGAGAAAAGAACGGGCTATTAAGATGCTTGGGGATGTGGAACTTGAAGATCCTGAGAGAGTATACAATTCATATCCGCATCAGCTAAGCGGCGGAATGAGGCAGCGAGTGATGATAGCTGCAGCCATGATCAATACCCCCAAGCTTTTAATCGCAGATGAACCGACGACGGCGCTTGATGTGACTGTTCAGGCACAGATAGTGAAGTTACTTAAGAGGATCAATAAAGAAAACAGGACTGCCATACTGTTCATATCTCATGATCTGAGCCTGATCAGGCAGCTGTGTAAGAGGGTCCTCGTAATGAAAGGCGGATATGTTGTGGACGGTGGAGATGTGGAAGAGATATTTACACATCCCAAGCAGGAATATACCAAAAGGCTGATAGATTCCATCCCGCATGTGGACTTAAGCGGAGAGTGATAAGTTGAGTAAGATATTGGAAGTAAAAGATGTGCATGTTTCTTTCATGGAAGAGAGAAAGACCATCTTTGACAGACGAAACAGAATAGAGGTATTAAAAGGCATAAGCTTTGATATTGAAGAAGGCGAGATCGTAGGACTTGTGGGCGAATCCGGCTGCGGCAAATCAACGCTTGCCAAGGCAATACTCGGGCTTGTTAAGCCTGACAGCGGAGAGATCATTCATCACAGTGATCATCCGCAGATGATATTTCAAGATCCGTACAGCAGCCTTAATCCTGCAAAAAATGTTCGCTTTATCCTCGAGGAGCCCCTAAAGAACATGACATCTTTAAGTGCCGACGAAAGACTTATAAGAGCAAAAGAGCGACTCATACAGGCGGGACTTGATGAAAAGTATCTGACTCATATGCCTTCCGAACTCAGCGGAGGACAAAGGCAGAGAGTGTGTATAGCGCAGAGCCTTATGATGAATCCTAAACTTTTGCTTGCGGATGAACCGGTATCGGCGCTTGATGTGACCATTCAGGCGCAGATCCTTAAACTTTTGGATGAATTACAGGATAAACTTAAACTGTCCATACTGTTTATTTCACATGATCTTAGGGTGGTATATAACCTGTGCGATCGTGTGATGGTCATGAGAAACGGTGTCATAGTGGAGCAGGGAGTTCCGCATGACATATACAGGCATCCAAAGCATGAATATACCGAAAAACTCCTTAAAGCCTCGGGAATATGGAAGGAATAAGCTGTATACGCCAAAATATTAAATCAATAATCAATTTTGTATAAAAAACTTTGTTAAGTTTTAGTGCACTGCATCCGATATATTAAGTACAAGGAAGTGAATTACTACTGTTGGCTTCAGATCAAGGAGATATAAGCTATGGGTATATATGATGTAGGGTACGGCGGCTTCGGCGCCTTTCAGAGCAATTACAGAATAGAAGACATTCCAAAGGCAGGACAGGTAGAGAAAATCGAACCTGTTAAACCTGTAGAGGAAACAAATAAAAAGCCCGAGATACTTATAGAAGAGGTAAACAGGGCTCCCAGATCCACAGATCCGAACAGTGTGTCGCTTAACTTCAATAAGGGTGATGACTACTCGTACATAGGAAGCGACAAGGATATTGCGAAGCTTGATATCGAGAAAGCTGTTTCAGAGATGAGACAGGATGCCATTCTTCAGGAATACAATTATTTCGTGGGAAGCGCAAGCAACGTGTTCAGTTCGGAAGACGGTGTGGTATTGGCTAAATAAGATTATTACCTTTTTCATTTTCCCCTCTCTATATAAAATATGAAACACCCGGCGATATGCCGGGTGTTTCGTATATACTAAAGTTTAAACATGTGATATCATATTAGCATGTTTGCCGGACTTTATCCTGATGAATATTA
>JAILKC010000098.1 GCA_024694055.1 Lachnospiraceae bacterium
TTTGGCAGATGGATTCGAAGAGATAGAAGGTCTTACGGTTGTGGATCTGTTAAGACGTGCAGGTATCGACATCACTACCGTGTCGATCACCGATAAACCAAGGGTAACCGGCTCGCATAAGATATCTCTGGATACGGATACCATACTGAATGATGTCAGCTTCGATGTGGCTGATATGCTCGTACTGCCGGGCGGCATGCCGGGCACAAGGAATCTTGAAGCCTGCGACAGGCTTATGTCAGAAGTCGACCGGTTTGCCGGTAACAGCGCCAAAAAGATAGCAGCCATATGCGCAGCTCCTACCATATTCGGACACAGAGGACTCCTACATGGAAAAAAAGCCTGCTGCTATCCCGGTATGGAGGGAGATCTTACGGGTGCAAAGGTAAGTTTTGATGAAGTATTTGTGGACGGCAATATCATCACAAGCCGAGGCCTTGGAACTGCGATACCGTTCTCGCTTGCCATTATAGAAGCTCTTACGGATAAAGCTACGGCAGATAAGATTGGCAAAGCCGTAGTCTACAGAGCATAATATACATTATATAAACAAAATTTTTTAAGAATTTGCAAAACGGCGCAAATGCTGTAAATATCGGCTTTTGCGCCGTTTTTATCCGCTCCGTAAAATAACAAATTGAAAAATATATTAATATTTATGTAAAATATAGTTGACATTATGCTATAGGGGGTGATACTATAGCATCAGAAAAGGAAATGACGTCGCCTTTCAAAAAAATAACAAACAGAACAGATCATAGATCGAATTGAAACGGAGGAAATGAAAATGATAGGAAACAATATTGCAATGTATGGTATGACATTAGGATTGATCGTAGGATTGATCATCGCCATCGTGATAATCAAGTATGCCAATAAAAATAACAAGTTCAAGACTGAGTATGATGAGCGCCAGAAGATAGAAAGAGGCAAGGGATATACGATAGCATTTTATACATTGGTAGCATATGAAAGCCTGATGAGCCTTTTATCCATAGGAGATATTGAGTTACCGCTGCATGATTTCGCGATCCACTTTACCGGCATTGTCATCGCAATAACAGTTCACTGTGTATATTGCATCTGGAAGGAAGTATACTGGGGTCTTAACAACGACAGAAAGAAATATATGATGGTTTTCGCATTATGTATCGTGCTCAATGCTCTTCCCGTCCTCGGCAATGCTCTTGCAGGCAATCTTTTTGATAATGGTAAGATTGGTCTTGCCATGCTTAACATTATGGTACTTATTATGCTGGTGATCGTAGTTATCACTATGCTCATCAAGGGAATGGTAAATAAGAACACAGGGACAGATGAGGAATAATGGAGGAATAATATGAAAAATCTAAAGTTGAAGGCAGCAAGAGCCGGCCTTGATATGTCCCAGGACGATCTGGCCAAAGCAGTTGGAGTATCAAGACAGACAATCAGTTCAATAGAAAAAGGGGATTATAATCCGACGATCAACTTGTGTATCAATATATGTAAGACTCTTCATAAGACATTGGATGATCTGTTTTGGGAGACCGAAGCGTAAGCTTCGGTCTTATTCTTCTTTATACTTTTCTATAGCAGTCTCGTAGAGATTATTGCCGTCCTTGTCTATTATGACTATACAGGGAAAATCTTTTACTTCAAGCTTACGGATTGCCTCAGTTCCCAGATCCTCGTAAGCGACTACCTCCGATGATATGATGGCCTTTGACAGGATGGCTCCCGCTCCGCCTACGGCCGCAAAGTAGACGCATCCGTTACGTACTATGGCATCGACCACATCTTTTGTGCGTTTCCCCTTGCCTATCATGCCTTTAAGCCCAAGATCTAATAGCCTGGGCGTATACTTATCCATCCTGCTTGCAGTCGTAGGACCTGCCGAGCCTATAGGCCTGCCTTCTCTGGCAGGAGAGGGACCCATGTAATATATGATATTGTTATTTAATTCCATGGGAAGAGTCTCGCCCTTATCCAGGAGTTCGTCCATTCTCTTGTGTGCCGCATCTCTGGCCACATAGATCGTTCCGCTTATATATACGTAATCGCCGCTTTTAAGCTGATCGATATCTTCTTTTTTCAAAGGTGCTGTTATATGTTTGTCCATAATCTCCTCGTATCCGCCGTGTATTGTTTAATCATTGTCGTGTATTTCCGTTGCCAGATGCGGTATCCTCTGTACCAGCATCGTGATGATCACTACGCCGATAGCGGATATATACATCCCGGCACCGAGCGCCATACCCACACCCACAGTCGCCCAAAGTCCGGCTACAGTATTGATCCCGGCTGCGGCACCCCTGTCACGTACTATGACTATACCGCCAAGGATACCCATACCGGTGATGATCCCGGCTGCTACTCTCGATACATCCCATGAATAAGCGCCGCTTGACATCACATCTATAAAGCCGTATTTGGATATGAGCATCATAAGCGACGATGCTATACATATGAGCATATGAGCCTTGATCCCGGCGGCTTTGATATGTTTCTCCCTGTTATAGCCTATAAGGTATCCGCACAGAGTGGCTATAAGTATGCGGATAAGATGTACCAGTTCGTTCATATTCTTAAGATTGCCCAATTCTTCCAGCATATTCAGTCCTTTCCGCAAGAACGAGTAAGATCATCATACAATCCCGTTCATAGCAACAACAGTATCCTGCTTTACAGCTCCCGTACACTGTGTCTGTTCACATGACAGCAGATATTCACTGCAACGGGAAGTCCCGCGATGTGTGTGGGATATGTCTCTATATTGACGGCAAGTGCCGTAGTGGAACCGCCCAGTCCGCCGGGACCTATGCCCGATTTGTTGATCTTATCAAGCAATTCCTTTTCCATATCCACGGCCCACTTACTGTTCGCACGGATATTAACGGGTCTCGTAAGAGCCTTTTTGGCTAAAAGAGCGCATTTCTCAAAGGTACCGCCTATCCCCACTCCGACTACCATGGGAGGACAGGCATTGGGACCCGCATCCTTAACAGCCGTAAGCACGGCATTGATGACACCCTGCGCACCATCCGCGGGCTTAAGCATGAATACCCGGCTCATATTTTCTGAGCCGAAGCCTTTAGGTGCAAGTGTAAGCTTTATCTTTTCGCCCGGAACAATATCATAATGAATGACTGCGGGTGTATTGTCGTTCGTATTGACGCGGTCCAAAGG
>JAILKC010000117.1 GCA_024694055.1 Lachnospiraceae bacterium
CAGCCTTGTATTCAATGACAAGGTTATGCGTGAGAAGCTGCCTAAGGACGTTTATAAGGCACTTCGTAAGACAATCGACAATAATACACATCTGGAGCTTGAGGTTGCCAATTCGGTGGCTGTAGCCATGAAGGAATGGGCTGTTGAGAACGGAGCAACACATTTCACACATTGGTTCCAGCCTATGACAGGAACAACAGCCGAGAAGCATGACAGCTTCATCAATCCCGATGATAAGGGACAGGTCATTATGGAGTTTGCAGGCAAGGAGCTTGTAAAGGGCGAGCCTGATGCCAGTAGTTTTCCCTCAGGCGGTTTGAGAGCCACATTCGAGGCAAGAGGATATACTGCATGGGATCCTACTTCACCTGCGTTCATTAAGGACGGAACACTGTATATTCCTACAGCTTTCTGTTCATACAGCGGAGAAGCACTTGATAAGAAGACACCGCTTTTAAGATCAATGGAAGCGCTCAGCAAGGAAGCCGTAAAGGTTCTTAAGCTGCTCGGCAATGACGATGTCTCAAGCGTATCAACCACAGTAGGACCGGAGCAGGAATATTTCCTGATCAATAAAGAAGACTTTGCAAAAAGAAAGGATCTTATCTTTACAGGAAGAACGTTGCTCGGTGCCAAGCCTCCTAAGGGTCAGGAGATGGAAGATCATTATTTCGGTAATCTTAAGACAAGAGTTTCCGAGTATATGCATGATCTTGATACAGAGCTTTGGAAACTGGGTATACCGGCCAAGACCAAGCACAATGAAGTGGCACCCTGCCAGCATGAGCTTGCTCCGGTATTCGATACGACCAACGTAGCCGTAGATCATAACCAGCTGACCATGGAGATTATGAAGAAGGTCGCTGAGAGACACGGATTTGTATGTCTGCTTCATGAGAAGCCTTTTGACGGAATCAATGGATCCGGTAAGCATAACAACTGGTCCATGAGCACCAATACAGGAGTCAACCTCTTAGAGCCCGGCAAGTCACCTGCAGAGAATACACAGTTCCTCGTATTCCTGGCAGCTGTTATTAAGGCGGTTGATGATTATGCCGATCTTATGAGACTTTCAGTAGCCTCTCCCGGTAATGACCACAGACTCGGAGCCAACGAGGCGCCTCCGGCAGTGGTATCAATGTTCCTTGGTGATGAGCTTACTGCAGTCGTTGATTCAATAGAGAATGATACATTCTTCAGTAAGATGGGTAATGTGAAGATGGAGACGGGAGCAGCAGTCCTTCCTCACTTCTTCAAAGATAACACTGACAGAAACCGTACTTCTCCTTTTGCTTTCACAGGCAATAAGTTTGAGTTCAGAATGCTCGGCTCTTCATTGTCAGTAGCAGGACCCAATGTGATCCTTAATACTGCTGTAGCAGAGTCACTGAGCAGCTTCTATGATGAGCTTAAGGATGTTCCGACAGACGGATTCGACGCAGCAGTACATGCACTTGTTAAGAAGACTCTTATCGATCATAAGAGGATCATATTTAACGGTGACGGATATACGGATGAGTGGATCGCGGAAGCAGAGAAGAGAGGACTTCCGAACCTTAAGGCTACACCGGATGCACTTCCTGTATTCATAGCTGACAAGAATGTGAAGTTATTTACAAAGCATGGAATCTTCTCAGAGACAGAGATCAATTCACGTTACGAGATCCTGCTTGAGAATTATAATAAGACACTTCATATCGAAGCCAAGACAATGCTTGATATGGTATATCATCAGTTCCTTCCGGGTGTTGAAGGCTATATGAAGGATGTGGCTGATACGATCATCAAGAAGAAGCAGGCAGTATCAAGTGTAAGCTGCAAGGCGGAAGAGCAGTCACTCACCAAGGTGAGCGAGTACTACAACAGCATCTACGATCTGGCTGAGAAGCTTAAGACCGATACAGAGAGAGCTGAAGGAATCGCAGACAGCTTAGAGCAGGCTAATTTCTACAAGATCACGATCATTTCGGATATGGAAGCACTCAGATCGGTGGCTGACACTGTTGAGGAGATGATCCCCGAAGATGCGATACCGTATCCCAGTTACGGAAAGATATTATTTTATGTATAACGGGCGAAAGAAAGAGGTAACGATACTTCGCTAACGCTCGGTGAGGAGGAGATTATGGAAGAACTGTTAACGACGATGGAAGGTGAATTGTTTGGCGTCTGGTTCCTTATAGGAGCCGCGCTGGTGTTCTGGATGCAGGCCGGATTTGCAATGGTTGAGGCCGGCTTCACCAGAGCCAAGAATACCGGTAACATACTTATGAAGAACCTTATGGACTTCTGTATAGGTACCGTGGTATTCATTCTTATAGGCTTCGGCCTGTTACTCGGTGAGGATCTTGCGGGATTTATCGGTAAGCCCGGATTTGATATCTTCACTGCATACGAGAGTTTTGACTGGTCCAACTTCGTATTTAACCTGGTGTTCTGTGCTACAACGGCTACGATAGTATCAGGTGCGATGGCTGAGCGTACCAAGTTCTTGTCATACTGTGTATACTCTGCAGTTATATCAGCACTCATCTATCCCATTGAGGCACATTGGATCTGGGGTGGCGGCTGGCTTGCACAGATTGGATTCCATGATTTTGCAGGATCATGCGCGATCCATATGGTAGGTGGAATATCAGCACTTATCGGTGCCAAGTTATTAGGACCCAGAATCGGTAAGTTCGTTAAGGACAAGGACGGAAAAGTTGAGAAGGTCAATGCTTTCCCCGGCCACAACCTGGCGATCGGATGTCTCGGATGCTTCATTCTTTGGCTTGGTTGGTATGGATTCAACGGTGCAGCTTGTACATCATTGGATCAGCTTGCATCAGTATTTGTAACAACAACTATCGCTCCGGCGATTGCAACAGTAGTCTGCATGATCTTTACATGGATCAAGTTCGGTAAGCCTGATATCTCAATGTGTCTCAACGCTTCACTTGCAGGTCTTGTAGCCATTACAGCTCCCTGTGATGTGACGGATGCATTCGGTGCCATAATAATCGGTGCAGTAGCAGGATTACTCGTAGTATTCGGCGTATGGCTTCTTGACTACAAGCTTCATATCGACGATCCCGTAGGTGCTGTAGCAGTTCACTGCTTAAACGGTATCTGGGGTACTATAGCAGTCGGCCTGTTCGCTACAACAAGTGCTCCTGACAATGATTCAGTAGTAGGTCTTTTCTACGGCGGCGGATTTACACAGCTTGGAATCCAGCTTCTTGGATTTGTATCAGTTGCTGCATGGACTGCGTTGACAATAGCGATCACATTTATTATAATCAGAGCGATATTTGGATTAAGAGTAACCGAAGAAGAAGAGATAATCGGTCTTGATTCTACCGAGCACGGTCTTCCTTCAGCATATGCAGGCTTCTCTATCATGGATATCTCTAACACCATGATGATGGATGTCAATGAGAACACTTCACTCGGAAGTGATGCTTATGAAGAGGCAAGTGAAGCCAAGAAGGCAGCTGCTGTTCCTGTAGTACATCCTGTAGTAAGTGATACGGGCATCAATAAGGTTGTTATCATTGCCAAGGCAAGCCGCTTCGATGCGCTTAAGAAGGCTATGAATGATCTCGGTGTTACCGGTATGACAATGACTCAGGTAATGGGCTGTGGAATCCAGAAGGGTGCCGGCGAGAAGTACAGAGGTGTTGAGATGGATGCTACGCTCTTGCCTAAGATAAAGGTTGAGGTTGTAGTCAGCAAGATACCTGTTGAGTCGGTTATCGAATCTGCTAAGAAGGCACTCTATACCGGACATATCGGAGATGGTAAGATATTCGTATATCCTGTAGAGAAGGTCGTTAAGATACGTACCGGCGAAGAGGGTTTCGATGCCTTACAAGATGTAGAATAATTTGTGACAACGGGGTCACGGCGCTTGCGTCGTGACCTCTTTTTCATGAGGAGATCACGTTTCCTTATGAAAATCTTTTGAAACGGAGACAGTATATGGAAAAGAACCGAAAGCTTGTGCTTGAATCGGGAGAAGTGTTCGATGGCTGTGGATTCGGAGCCAATACCGAGAAGGTACTTGAACTGGTATTTAACACATCAATGGTAGGTTATCAGGAGATCGTGTCGGATCCGTCATATACGGATCAGGCTGTTGTTATGACCTATCCGCTCATAGGCAATTACGGAGTCAATGAAGATGATTATGAGACACAGACTCCGACCATAGGTGCTTTGGTCGTAAGGGAGTATAATGACGATCCGTCAAACTTCCGTGCAAGCGACAATCTTCAGAGTGTTATGAAAAAATACGGCATTTCAGGTATCTATGGCGTAGATACCAGGGCCATCACAAGAATCATCAGAAACAGAGGCAGTCTAAAGTCACTTATCACTTTTATAGACAAGCCTCTGTCTGAATGTATGGAGATATTAAAAAGAGCTTCATTGCCTAAGGACGCAGTTGCCAGAGTGACAAGCGCGGGAATATGGAAAGCTGATATCATCACCCCGCAATCCTCTCTTTTGGAGCACAGGCAGGGAGCACATGCGGGACTCAGACCGCATATAGTGGCCATAGACTGTGGAATGAAGCAGAATATCCTAAGATCTCTGCTTGACCGCGGATGCAGAGTCACGGTGGTACCATACAATACATCGGCCAAAGTGATCATGGGTCTTCGCCCGGACGGAGTATTCATAAGCAACGGTCCCGGTGATCCGATGGATGTACCTGAGTGCATAGAGACGATAAGGAGCATTAAAGGCAATGTCCCGATCTTCGGTATATGTTTGGGACATCAGATACTGTCACTTGCATACGGCGCCAAGACTTATAAGCTTAAATTCGGACACAGAGGAGGCAATCATCCTGTCAAGGATATAATGACAGATAAGATAGAGATCACTTCACAGAACCATTCCTATGCCGTGGATGCGGACAGCATAGCAGATACCAGACTTAAGGTTACACATATCAATCTCCTTGATAATACCGTTGAGGGAGTTGAATGTAAGGAAGATCTGGCATTCTCTGTCCAGTATCATCCCGAGAGCGCTCCCGGACCGCAGGACAGTACATATCTGTTTGACAGGTTCATGGATAATATTAAGGCAGCGCGCGCGGCGAGAAAGGAGAATGCATATGCCTAAGAGAACGGACATTAAGAGAATACTTGTGATAGGTTCCGGTCCCATAGTGATAGGGCAGGCAGCGGAATTCGATTATGCCGGTACTCAGGCTTGCCTTGCACTCAGGGAAGAAGGTTATGAAGTAATACTCTGCAACTCCAATCCCGCGACGATCATGACGGATAAGCATATAGCCGACAAGATCTACATGGAGCCGCTTACACTTGAATTCATTGCCAAAGTGATACGTAAGGAAAGGCCTGATGCGATCCTGCCGGGAATAGGTGGCCAGACGGGACTTAATCTGGCTATGCAGCTTAAACGCAAGGGTGTGCTTGATGAGTGTCAGGTTAAACTGCTCGGTACGGACAGCGACAGTATAGACAGAGCCGAAGACAGAGAGAGATTTAAGGAACTGTGTGAGAGCATAGGTGAACCGGTATTGCCTTCCGTGATAGTGGAAGATCTCGAAGCAGGCTTTAAAGCGGCGCAGGAGATAGGCTATCCGATAGTTGTGCGCCCCGCTTTTACCTTGGGTGGAACCGGCGGCGGTTTTGCTGATGATGAGCAGGAATTAAAGACCATTTTGACCAATGCACTTAATCTTTCGCCCATTCATCAGGCTCTTATCGAGAAGAGCGTGAAGGGATATAAGGAGATAGAGTATGAGGTAATGCGCGATGGGGGTGACACGGCCATCACGATCTGTAATATGGAGAATCTCGATCCCGTAGGCATACACACGGGAGATTCGATAGTGGTATGTCCTTCACAGACTCTTACCAACAGAGAATATCATATGTTAAGAGATGCGGCCCTTAAGCTTATCAGAGCACTTAAGGTAGAGGGCGGATGTAATGTGCAGTTTGCTCTTGATCCAAAATCTTTTGACTATTATGTGATAGAGGTCAATCCCAGAGTATCGAGATCTTCGGCGTTGGCTTCCAAGGCAAGCGGATATCCGATAGCAAGAGTTTCAGCCAAGATAAGCGTTGGCCTAAGACTTGATGAGATAAGCCTTGCCAATACTCCTGCATGCTTTGAGCCCTCACTTGACTATGTAGTATGCAAGATGCCGAGATTCCCGTTTGATAAATTCACTGATGCAAGTAATCTTCTGGGAACACAGATGAAAGCCACCGGTGAAGTCATGAGTGTCGGCAGATGCTTCCCGGAAAGCCTTCTTAAGGCAATCAGATCTTTGGAGATCGGAGTACATCATCTGCACATGTCAAGATTTGATGACATGAGCACAGATGATATGAAGCAGTACATAACCGAGTCAAGAGATGACAGAATATATGCTATAGCGGAGCTTCTAAGAAGAGGTATATCAAAAGAGGAGATATCAGGACTGTCCGGAATAGACAGATTCTTTATAGACGGCCTTAAAGAGATCACCGATACCGAGAAGGAACTTGCAGACAATAAAGATGACACTCGTGTCGGTAAAAATGTGGGCCTTTTATATAATGCGAAAAGACTCGGATTCTGTGACAGAACCATAGGAGAGATTCTTGGCATGTCGGAAGATGAGGTGCGTACTCTTCGTAAGAATCATTCCATCATGCCCCTATATAAGATGATAGACAGCTGTGCATCGGAATTTGACAGCTATATCCCATACTTTTATTCAACCTATGAGACTGAGAACGGTGGAGAGGATGAATCCATAGTCACCAATGATAAGAAGGTCATAGTTCTCGGTTCAGGCCCCATAAGGATAGGACAGGGAGTGGAATTCGATTACTCTACCGTTCATGCCGTGAGTACGATCAAATCCATGGGATATGAGGCGATAATAATCAATAACAATCCCGAGACGGTGTCCACGGACTATACCATGGCAGATAAGCTTTACTTTGAGCCGCTTATCGTGGAAGATGTGATGAATATCATAGATAAGGAAGCCGCTCAGGGTGTGATCGTAACACTTGGAGGTCAGACCGCAGTCAATCTGGCGATTCCTCTTGCCGACAGGGGAGTACCTATCATAGGAACGGATGCCGGGGCCATAGACACTGCGGAAGACAGAGATCTTTTTGAGAAACTTTTGGCCGGTCTTCATATACCGCAGCCTAAAGGTGAAGCCGTGACAAGTGTTGAAGCGGGAATAGAGGTGGCTGAAAAGATAGGTTATCCCGTACTCGTAAGACCGAGCTTTGTACTTGGCGGGCGTGCCATGCAGATAGTGGCCAAGCGTGAAGACATGGATCATTATCTCCATACTGCAGTTGAGGTAGATGAGGATAAGCCTGTACTTGTAGATAAGTATATAAAGGGCAAGGAAGTGGAGATAGACGGAATATGTGACGGACGTGATGTATTCGTGCCCGGAATCATGGAACTTGTAGAACGTACCGGAGTACATTCCGGCGATTCCATGAGCATGTATCCCGCGGAGAGCATAAGCGATCAGGTCAAGCGTACCATACTCGAATATGCCGGCAAACTTGGACTTGGAATAGGAATAAGAGGACTTTTCAATATACAGTTTATCGTGGATGAAGATGACAATGTATTTATCATAGAGGTCAATCCGAGATCTTCACGTACCGTTCCCTTCCTGTCCAAAGCCACTGGCTACAGTATGGCGGATATTGCGACAAAGATAATGCTCGGAAGCAGACTGAGTGATGAAATATCATATGCCGATACCGATAACAGGCTTAAAGCCGGTATCACCATGGATATAGATACCGGAGATGAGAGTCTGCACAGGGTGTTCTATCCGGGCGAGAGCAACAGATACTATGTCAAGGCACCTGCTTTTTCATTCAGCAAACTCATGGGTATGGATGCATATCTTTCACCTGAGATGAAGTCCACGGGTGAGGCCATAGGTTATGATGTGTCGCTGCACAGAGCCATGTACAAGGCGCTTATCGCTTCGGGAGTGAAACTGTCCAATTACGGAACCGTTATGGTGACACTTGCGGACGAGGATAAGGAGGAAGCTCTTCCTTTGGTCAAGAGATTCTATGACCTGGGATTCAATATCGAAGCGACCATAGGTACAGCGGATTATCTTAAGGAACATGGTATCCGTACCAGAGTCAGACGTAAGTTAAGTGAAGGAAGCGATGAGATACTGCGCTCGATAAAGGCCGGATATGTGAGCTATGTCATTAATACAAGAGCGATTCTTTCGGGAGTTCATTATGAAGACGGTGTGGCTATCAGAAGATGTGCAACACAGAACAATGTGACGATGTTCACATCACTTGATACCGTTCGGGTGCTTCTGGATGTACTTGAAGAAGTGACGGTGAGCGTTTCGGTAATATAGGTGCCGGTACAGATGACGCAGCAAAAACTTGGCTTTAAAAGATAAGACACAAGACTGCGTATTTATGGAGATATAACTTTATGATGGAATTTTACGATGACAGGCCGCATGAGGAATGCGGCGTATTCGGAATGTATGATACGACAGGGGTAAATGTTGCCGAGTCGATATATTACGGTCTCTATGCACTGCAGCACAGAGGACAGGAAAGCTGTGGTATAGCAGTAAGCGATACCGAAGGTGAGAAGGGTAACGTGTCATGCTATAAGGATATGGGTCTTCTCAATGAGGTATTCTCAAGAAACCACTTGGATGATCTTAAGGGCAATATAGGTGTGGGGCATGTGCGATATTCCACAACGGGAAGCTCTGTAAGAGAGAATGCGCAACCGCTCGTGATCAATTATGTCAAGGGAGTCTTGGGACTTGCCCATAACGGCAATCTTGTCAATACGGCAGATTTAAGGGAAGAACTTGCTTATACCGGAGCCATATTCCAGACCACGATAGATTCCGAAGTGATAGCATATATCATCGCAAGGGAGAGGTTAAACTGCGGCTCGGTGGAAGAGGCTGTAGCCAAGAGTATGGACAGGATAAAGGGAGCATATTCTTTGGTCATCATGTCTCCGCGAAAACTTATAGGAGCAAGAGATCCGTATGGCTTCAGACCTTTATGTCTTGGTAAAAAAGATGGGGCCTATATCTTCACGTCAGAGTCATGTGCTCTTGACACCATTGGAGCAGAATATATAAGAGACGTAGAACCCGGAGAAGTCGTTACCATAGATTCGGACGGCTGTATCACTTCTGACAGGAGCAGATGCCTGCCGGAATGCGAGAGGGGAAGATGTGTATTTGAATACATATATTTTTCAAGACCGGACAGCTATTTTGACGGAGTAAGCGTATATAAGTCGCGAGTGCTTGCAGGCAAGTATCTGGCCATAGATTCGCCGGTGGATGCAGACATAGTGACCGGTGTACCGGATTCAGGACTTCAGGCGGCCATAGGATATGCGCAGGAATCAGGTATTCCTTATGCACAGGCTTTTATCAAGAATTCTTATGTGGGACGAACATTTATCCGGCCCGGGCAGGAATCGAGAGTCAGCAGTGTCAGGGTCAAGTTAAATGCCTTAAGAGAAGTGGTGGATGGCAAAAGGGTCGTGATGATAGATGACTCCATAGTGCGAGGGACAACATCGGACAGAATAGTGCATATGTTAAGAGAAGCGGGAGCAAAAGAAGTGCATATGCGGGTAAGTTCGCCGCCGTTCCTTCACCCCTGTTTCTTTGGAACCGATGTGCCGGATGAAGATCAGCTGATCGCCTATAACCGTTCACTGGAAGACATCCGTAAGGTTATCGGAGCGGATTCGTTGGCATATCTTAATATCAACAGGCTTTCCGAGATATCGGGAGGACTGAATATATGTACCGGGTGTTTTACCGGTAAATATCCTATAGATCTTTAGCAAGAGCGCCGGAA
>JAILKC010000133.1 GCA_024694055.1 Lachnospiraceae bacterium
AAACAGATGATGATAAAATTGCATTTGTAGGCTCAGTTATTGAGTTGTTGTTTATGATCAGGAGGAGTGAATATGAGGTATTGTAAAAGATGTACGATGCCGGATACAAGACCCGGAATAGTATTTGGTGATGACGGAGTATGTAATGCTTGTAAGAACTACGACAGATACCAGAAGATAGACTGGGATAAGCGTTATGAAGAGCTTAAGCAGATATGTGATAAATACAGGGGATGCAACGGAGAAGGCAATTATGACTGCGCTATAGCCGTATCGGGCGGCAAGGACAGTCATTTCCAGGTATACGTAATGAAAGAATTGATGCATATGACACCGATTCTTTTTACGGTTGAAGATAATTTCACCATGACAGAGGCCGGAAAAGCCAATATAAGAAATATAAGTGAAGAGTTTGGATGTACACTGATCGCGATAAAACCCAATATTAAGACGCAGAAGAAGCTTACCAGACAGATGTTTGAACGCTATGGCAAGCCCACATGGATGATAGACAGATATCTGTATACATATCCTCTTCATATGGCTCTTAAATTTAATACAATGTTGATAGTATACGGCGAAAATATCAGCTATTTCTATGGTGGAGTCGATGATGAAGATACCTATTCAGCCAGAAAGCAGATAGAGAATGGTGTGGCTGTAGGATTGTCAGATGAAGAACTGCTTGAAATGGGAGCGCAGAAGGAAGATCTTGCGCTGTTACGGGCTCCGTCTATTGAGGATATAAGAAAACTGGATCCTATCTATCTGTCATACTTTATGAAATGGAACAGCGTCCAGAATTATATCTTTGCAAGATCAAGAGGATTCAGGGATCTTACGAATGAGTGGAACAGGACGCACTGTGCAGAGAACTTTGATCAGGTGGACAGTATCGGATATACTTTGCATGCATGGCTTAAATATCCCAAATTCGGACATGCGATGGCTACGGACTATACTGCCAGATTTGTCAGATACGGAATGATGACAAGAGAAGAGGCAATTCAGATAGTCAAGGAGCATGATCATGCGCTTGATCCTAAGTGCATTGATGATTTCTGCCAGTTCTGCGGATATACCAGAACGGAATTCTACAATATACTTGAGACATTATATAACAGGGATATATTCACGAAGAATGAAAGAGGCGAATGGGTTCTTAAGGATCCTATAGCGTAACAGGTGATACAATGGCTGAGTATTCATGGGCACTGACCGATAAGGATAAAAAGATTGCTGAATTGAAAGCGGAGTACTATGCGCTTACGGAAGCGGATAAGCTTGCCAAACTTAGAGAGCAGTTTGAGAAGGATTATGCCGATGAGAAATATGAGGATAATCCGAAAATTTTTGTATATACGCCCACATATAACAGGGGTGAACTGTTAAGAGACAGGGCGTTGAAGTCAGTGCTTAATCAGACATATAAGAACTTTGAGTATCTTGTGGTTGGTGATTGCTGCGATGATGAGACGGAGCAGATAGTGAAAGAGTACGGCGATGAAAGAGTCAAATTTTTTAATGTGCCACAGCGCGCATGGAGATATCCGCCCTCCGCAGAGAATCACTGGCTCACAGGACCTGTGGTCGCTGCCAATACGGCTCTTATGATGGCAGATGGTAAATGGATTGCGAGAATAGACGATGATGATTGTTGGGTTGAGGATCATCTCGAGACCATGCTTAAGTTTGCGATTGAAGGCAACTGGGAATTTGTCAGCGGAGCATTGAGAGGTACGAGGGATGGCGTTGAGTCTGTGGTCGGTGGTGATCACCTTTATGGTGATTATTACAGGATCCCTTATCCTAACGGTGATACATCGGTTTATAATCCCATAATCGGCGGGATAAGTACTATCCTTTTCAGATCGTATCTAAGATATTTTGAGTTTAACCCGGATTGTTGGAGAAAAGAACACAACAGGGTGAATGATATCGATTATCTGACCAGAATGGGACTCATGGGAGTAAGGATGGGGTACCTTGACAGAGTGGAACTCATTATGAATCCCAGACCGGGCGCTGACACGATAGGTTCTGATGCATACAGAAGAGATCCTGACCTTGCAGAAAAGCTGTTCGCATTCTGAGGAGACCATTAATTAGATGAACCTGAAAAATGTAACTAAACTTACAAGAATAACAAAACCCAAGAAACTAGGCGACAAATTGCTGATCTTAGCCACGGCACCGTGTGTAAGCCGCTTTTTTGAGTCTGAGAAAGTGAGAGAGCAGTTTAAGGATTATGATCTTGCCTTTATCAATTCCATGGTGCTCGAATCGGAAGACTGGCTACATGAGTATAAGCCCAGATACCTGATATTCCTCGATGGCTGGTTCCTATATGACAATGAATTCGGCGTTGGTGTAAAGAATGAGTTCAAAAGCAGATTAGAGAATATACTGGATAAGATCACGTGGGAATGCTATCTTGTGACCCCGATCTTATCGGAACTTAAAGTCAATAATCCGCATATTCAGTGTATCTATTTGAATATCCTTTCTTCAAAGTACTCTTCAAAAAAGAAATGGCTTTATAAGAATAATCTTATGATTCCGGGGGCGAATAATGTAGTAATGGGTGCGATATATTTCGGAATCACATTTGAGTATAAAGAGATAGGATTACTTGGATTTACATACAGGACAGACAATGACTTCTGTATGGAGGAGGACGGTTTACACGGTGAGGATTATGCTCACTACTATGACCTCGATGTTCATCCTTATGTTGTCAAGAATGAGGAGATCTTTGATAAAAATGGAGAGTGTTTCCTCTTAAGACAGACAAAGAGACAATTGGTATCTACACAGATATTATGTGATCTGGCAAATTATGCAAAGGATTGTGGAACTGTAGTAACAAATTACACACCCAAAAGCAGAATTGATATGTTCCGCTATAAAAAACTGGAACAGTGATGTTTTTGAAAAAGTGTTATGAAGATACTTTATTTCATACATGACAATAAAAAAGGTGGTGCCGCTCAATCTTTTTTGGATATGATCCGAGGAGTGATGCAGTTTCATGATGTTGTGGTATTTACACCTCATGCAAGAGGTTATATTCCGGACAGACTTGAAGAAATGGGGGTAGAGCACCATCACTCTCGATATTATTGGTGGGAGATTGCCCAAACAGGCAATCCAATTCTTGATGCAATTCGTTTTCAACTGTATAAGATACTCAATGTATATAATTGTATAGAA
>JAILKC010000172.1 GCA_024694055.1 Lachnospiraceae bacterium
TAGGAGGTGCATTTACTTTGGCAATTTACGGATTTATAATTTTTTGTGAAAAATGTCGACATTTCCCGATCTGATTCGTATATAATAATATCAACTGTAAAGCAAAAATCGCCAATAGTATACAGGAGGGTTCGGGTATGAAGCTTACTAAGAATATTCAGGAAAGCATTGAGACACAGTCTAAAGAGGAAGCAAAGGCGATTGCCGGAGAGACAAGGGAAAAAGTCGAAGAAGCCGGAACAGTACTTGAAGATGAAGAACTGGATGAAGTAGCCGGCGGGGAGTTTGAAAGTTGGATGAAAGTATATCTGTTTAGGTGTAATAAATGTGGTGCGGAATATAAGTCGCTTAATTTGAAATCAACTCATTGTAATAAACCGGCACAGCGTATTAAGAGGCTCTCATAGTTGATGACGACAGCGATACGTATCAACATTCGGATTCCGGCAGAAAGAAGGAAGAGAAAATGTACGAAGATATTGAAACGCAGGCAGGAGAGATGGCTGCGGAGATCATTGAAAAAGCAGGACTTAAGGCAGGGCAGATACTGGTGGTCGGATGCTCTACTTCTGAGATATGCGGAAGCCGCATAGGCTCGGATTCCAAGCCCGAGGTGGCAGAGGCTGCATTCAGAGGTATGTATGCCGTTCTTAAGGATCGGGGAATATATCTTGCGGCGCAGTGCTGTGAGCATCTTAACAGAGCGATCATCATAGAAAAAGCAGCTGTTCCCGGTGCCGAGTACGTCAATGTGGTACCGCAACCCAAGGCAGGCGGATCATGGGCGACCTCAGCATATGCTGCGTTCAAAGAGCCTGTAGCAGTCGAGGAGATTCGTGCGGATGCGGGACTTGATATAGGAGACACGCTCATAGGCATGCATCTTAAAAAGGTGGCGGTACCTGTGAGACTGACCCACAATACTCTCGGTGAGGCGCGCGTAGTGGCTGCAAGAGTCCGTCCCAAGTTCATCGGTGGTGAGCGGGCACATTATGATGATTCGCTCAAATAGACCGCAAAAATTTATAAATAAAAACGCCCAAATCCCGGGGCATTGCTGTTGACTTTTTGAGATTTTTGTTACATAATATTATCAATTATATATAAAACGATGACGAGGAAAGTAGTCTGTGGAAGGTCACAGAGAAGGTCGCCGGAGCGGAGAAGCACGTGATAGTGCGTATCCGACAGGCTGGAAGCGACCGGTCCGGAACCAGATGAAGACCACCTCCGAGTGACCCCAATCAGGTCCGTAAGCCTACGTTACAGGCACTATTAAGAGGCTTTAGATCCATGGGACTTAAGGCAAGATGGGTGGAACCGCGGTAGATCTTATATCGTCCCATACACTTTATACGTGTATGGGATTTTTCATATATCCCATACAGTAATACAGCAGAATTAAATTGAGAGGAGATATGAATTATGAGTACGATCATGTTAACTGACGGTAATATCATTGAAGGAGAATCCGCTGAGGGATTAAGAGTCATCAGGCATACATGTTCACATGTCCTGGCAGAAGCGGTAAAACGCCTGTATCCTGAGGCCAAGCTTGCCATAGGCCCTGCCATTGATGATGGATTTTATTATGATTTTGATGTAGACGCTCCTTTTTCAAGAGAAGACCTTGATGCGCTCGAGGCAGAGATGAAGAAGATCATCAAGGAAGGCAATAAACTTGTGCGGTTTGAACTTCCGAGAGCTGAGGCGGTCAAGTTCATGGAAGAGAGAAAAGAGCCTTATAAAGTGGAGCTTATAAATGATCTTCCCGAAGATGCAGTCATAAGCTTCTACAGTCAGGGCGAAGGATTTACGGATCTGTGTGCAGGCCCTCACTTATCAAGCACCAAAGCCATCAAGGCGTTTAAGCTCATATCGTCTTCGATGGCATACTGGAGAGGCGATTCCAATAAGGCGAGACTTCAGCGTATATACGGTACTGCCTATACGAATAAGGAAGATCTCAATGCCCACATGGCACGTCTTGAGGACATTAAGTTAAGAGATCACAACAGACTCGGCCGTGAGATGGAACTCTTTACGACGGTCGATGTCATTGGACAGGGACTTCCGCTCTTCATGCCCAAGGGTACGAAGATGATCCAGAAGCTCCAGAGATGGATAGAGGATACGGAGGACAGAGAGTGGGGATATGTACGTACCAGGACTCCTCTTATGGCCAAGTCCAACCTCTATAAGCTTTCCGATCACTGGTTCCATTACAAGGACGGAATGTTCGTGTTAAATGACGATCTTATGAGTGAAGCGGATGCCAAGGAGGATCAGAAACTATACAGTGATCCTGATGTGGCCATGAAGAACGCTCAGGAACACGTATATACGGATGATAAGGACAGAGAGGTTATGGCGCTTCGTCCCATGACATGTCCTTTCCAGTATTTTGTATATAAGGCCAAGCAGCACAGCTACAGAGATCTTCCCTATCGTATGGGTGAGACTTCCACACTTTTCAGGAATGAGGATTCCGGAGAGATGCATGGTCTTACAAGAGTGAGACAGTTCACGATATCCGAGGGACATCTTGTATGTACGCCCGAACAGATCGAGGATGAGTTCAAGAACTGTGTAAAGCTTGCCAAGTACTGCCTGACCACTCTCGGTGTTGAAGATGAAGTGACATATCGCATGAGTAAGTGGGATCCGACCAATCCTGATAAGTATCTCGGTACTGCAGCAGACTGGGACAGAGTTCAGGATGCGATGAGAGAGATCCTTGACGATATCGGTCTTGATTATACGGAGGAAGACGGCGAGGCTGCTTTCTACGGACCCAAGCTCGATATCCAGGCCAAGAACGTATACGGCAAGGAAGATACAATGATCACCATTCAGCTTGATATGTTCTTAGCCGAGCGTTATGACATGTACTATATTGATCAGAACGGTGACAAGCAGCGTCCGTACATTATCCACCGTACATCGATGGGATGCTATGAGAGGACTTTGGCATGGCTTATAGAGCACTATGCCGGCAAATTCCCGACATGGCTGTGCGCAGAACAGGTCAGGATACTTCCTATCTCCGATAAGTTTGAAGATTATGCTGAGAGTGTAAGAGCCAAGTTAAGTGCAGCAGGCATAGATGTTACCCTTGATAACCGTTCGGAGAAGATCGGATATAAGATACGTGAAGCCAGAATGGATAAGCTTCCCTATATGCTCATAGTAGGTGAGCAGGAAGAGGCAGCGGGACTCGTATCAGTACGTTCCCGTTTTGAAGGCAATGAAGGACAGAAGTCTCTCGATGAATTCATGGGGCAGATCCTTAAGGAGATTGCTACCAAGGAGATAAGAACGGAGCTTCCGGAGGAAGAGAAGAAGAGATAAGCCTATGAACCGTAATCTGAATAAAAGTGAGGTATTTGAGTCATCACATCTTGTCATTCTGATGAGCTTTACACTTTTTTGTGCGATGCTCATAGCTGAATCATTGCTTTTGGGATGGGAGAAGTGGGCACTGATACTTATCGCAGTTGAGGTGGTATCAGCCTGGGTCATCCATATCCAGGGTGTGTTTTCTGATGATATGCGGTTGAACCTGTATACCGTGTTTATGATGCTCACCTTCTTTTTCTACGGTATACATGAGACGAGCACATTGGATCTGGCGACTGTGATATCGGCACTTATCATGCTTTATACCATGACGGGATTGAAAAAATACATCCTGTTCTGCCAGATCACATATTTTATTACGTTATCATATGATCTGATGAGCGCGGCCGGTAACGGTGCGGTTTATGACAGTCTTGAGATATCGAGGATCATGCTTCATATCGCCATGATCTTTATGATCGGCTGGTTTGCCAGAGTGGTGATAGACAGATGGACGAGCGTGCTCAACAGATCGCACGAGGAGATCAAGGAACTGTCGGATGCCACAGAGCGACTTAATGACTTTTTGGCAAACGTGTCCCATGAGATCCGTACGCCGGTCAACGCCATCATCGGTCTGTCCGGTGTCTGTCTTGAAAAGGAAGACAGAGAGGATATACGGTCTGATATGAAGGCTGTACTCGAGGCGGGCCGCAAGGTCGCCGACCAGATAAGCGATATTCTGGATTATTCCGAGATAGACAGCAATAGGCTTACCAATAACTGCGAGGACTATATGATAACATCTGTTCTCAATGATATTGTGACAAGGATAAGACCGGAAAAAGATCCTGATATAGAGCTTATCATAGATGTAGAACCGTCCATCCCTGCCGTGATGAACACTGATGTAGGGAAGCTTAAGAAGATCCTTATGCATCTTATTCAGAACGGACTTAAATATACCAAGGACGGAGGAGTATATGTAAGATTGTATCATCTGCCCCAGGAATACGGCATCAATCTGTGTATCGAGGTGTCGGATACCGGTATGGGTATGGATGAAGAAGAACTTGAGCATATATTTGAAGGCTTCTACCAGGGAGATTCCGGCAGGACCAGATCCAGCAGCGGACTGGGACTGGGGCTCTCTATCGTGGAAGGATTTGTGGCGTCACTTGGCGGATTTATGAGCGTTGAGAGTAAGCCTGATGTCGGTACTCATGTACGTGTAAGCATTCCTCAGAAGGTAGTGGAAGAGGGAGGCTGCATGTCCATAAGTAACAGAGACAGGCTGTGTCTCGGCGCTTTTCTTAGATTCGAGAAATATCCCAATCCAAGGGTACGCGAATACTATGATACGATGGTGCGCAATATAGTGTGCGGTTTCGGGGTGCAGATGCATCGCGTGGAGAATTCGGATAGTCTTAAGAAACTTGATGAATCCGTTAAACTCACACATCTGTTTGTGGCTGAGGAAGAATACAATTCGGCTCCGGACTACATAGAGAAACTCGCGCATAAGATGATAGTGACCATAGTTTCAAACAGCGACTTTAAACTTCCTAGGAACTCCAAAGTAACGGTCTTGGAAAAGCCATTCTATTGCGTGCCGGTAGCTGCCGTGCTTAACAGACAGTTCGGCGAGGCGGATGAGAATGATCTAAAGCTTCGATTAAACGGAGTGAGAGCACTTGTGGTAGACGATGAATCCATGAACCTCGTAGTTGCAAGAGGTGTATTTAAGGGCTATGGAATAGTCACTGAGACTGTCAATTCGGGCTATGAAGCTATAGAAGCGTGCAGAAATGAACATTTTGACGTGATATTCATGGATCATATGATGCCGGGCATGGATGGTGTGGAGACGATGAAGCGTATCCGTTCCGATAAGGGAACTCCCAATGCAGGCACTCCGATAATAGCTCTTACAGCCAATGCCATAAGTACGGCAAGAGAGATGTTTATGGCAGAAGGCTTTGATGGATTTGTAAGTAAGCCGATAGAACTCATCGAACTGGAGAGGGCTCTAAAAAAGGTCCTGCCTGAATCCATGATATCGTATGAGAATCCTGCGGATATGGATAAGGTCATTC
This sequence comes from Lachnospiraceae bacterium, assembly GCA_024694055.1. Lineage (GTDB taxonomy): Bacteria > Bacillota > Clostridia > Lachnospirales > Lachnospiraceae > Colinaster. The sequence continues at coordinate 5,436 of JAILKC010000172.1, forward strand.
CTGTATCCGATGATGTGACCGATTCATACGGCAGTGTTGCACAAGATGACAATATCGGCGATATGGAACATCAGTTAAGAAGTGTCGGGATCGATGTCGATAATGGCAGGCATTATTGCAATGATGATGAAGAATTCTACAAGTCACTGCTTATGCAGTTTGCTTCCGAGGCGACTGAGAAGTTGCAGCGGATCGAGAGATCCTTTGCCGAGAACGATTTTAAGAATTATGAGATATATGTACATGCGCTTAAGAGCACATCCAAGATGATAGGTGCCATCCAGCTTTCCAAGATGGCCAAGTCGTTAGAGGATATGGCTGTGGCAGGAGGTACGGATATATCTGACAGGATGCATAAGGACCTCGTATTACTGTATGAGACTACGGTTAAGACGATAAAGACAGCACTTGGAGATGATATGCAATCGGATGCCATGGGGGCAGACGGTGACGGTGATGACGGAATACTTGAATTTGATCCTTCGTAGCATACGGGGGCGTGTATAAAGTTTTTTATTGTTCATGACTTATGGGGATAGGGACAGGATGAAACTGTTTAATAGTATCAAAAATTACATTTTGGATCCTGCAAAAGATTTTAAGGAGAGGAATTTCGTTCTCCTGACCATGGTTGCGGGTATAGCGGTATTCTTGGCCATGATAGCGGATATTCTGCTTGGCGAGAATATTGTGGAGATAATCATCCTCGGAGCCACTGCCACATCAGGACCTATAGTATCGTGGTTAGTCATTAAGAAACACTGGGTGCGCCAGGCCGGAATATTCATGTCATTCATGACGGTTTTCTTTGTCCTGCCGATAGCCTTCTTCTTTGGAGGCGGACTGTACGGTGGTGCAGTGATATGGATCGCTTTTGCGTTTTTGTATATCGGACTTATCGCTGAAGGCGGATGGCGCAGATTTTTCCTCTTAGCCATAGTGGTCATAACAAGTGTCGAGTTTTATCTGACGTTCTACAAGTCATACCTGATAATCGGGCCGCACACCAAGCGTATGATGTTTATGGATACACTTGTGGCCATTATCCTTGTGGGTCTGCTCATATACATGACCGTCATGACTCAGAATATGCTCTTTATTGCTCAGAATGAACAGGCCAAAGAGTATGCGAAACAGGTAGAAGAGCTCAACAGATCCCAGAACAGTTTCTTTTCAAACATGAGCCATGAGATCCGTACTCCGATCAATACCATCATCGGTCTTAACGAGATGATATTAAGAGAAGAGGTATCGGATGAAGTGGCAGAAGATGCGGCCAATATCCAGGCAGCGGGTAAGATGTTGCTGCACCTTATCAATGATATCCTGGATATGTCCAAGCTTGAGTCCGGGCAGATGCAGCTTACCAATGTGGCCTATAATCCGGGCAATATGCTCTCGGATATTGTGGGTATGTTATGGCTTCGTGCCAAGGATAAGGGTCTTGAGTTCCATATCGACGTGGCACATGATATCCCTTCGGAACTATATGGAGATGAGATAAGGATCAAGCAGATCCTTATCAATATACTTAACAATGCGATCAAATATACAGGGCAGGGTTCGGTGACGCTGTCCATACAGTGTGAGAAGAAAGAAGACGGAATCGCCTATATCGTTTACTCTGTTACGGATACTGGCATGGGCATCAAAAAAGAAGACATTCCTTATCTGTTTACGGCATTTAAACGTGTGGATGAGGGCACGAACCGTCACATCGAAGGAACGGGCTTAGGCCTGTCCATAGTCAAGCAACTGCTGGATGTAATGGGCGGAAGTATAACCGTCAACAGTATATATACCAAAGGAAGCACATTTGTTGTCAGTATCCCTCAGAAGATATTAAATGACAAAGAGATCGGCGAACTTGATATGGAAGAGCGCCATAAGTTAAACAGACGCGAGGAGTACAAGAAGAGATTCGAAGCGCCTGATGCTAAAGTGCTTGTCGTGGATGATAACGGTTCCAATCTTTTGGTTGTTCAGAAGCTTTTACGTGATACGAAAGTGCAGCTTGACAGTGTGAGTAGCGGTGCAGAAGCGCTTAAGAAGACTTTGGATACGGAATACCATGTTATATTCATGGATCACCTTATGCCGGAGATGGATGGCATAGAGTGCCATAAGAGGATCCGTACACAGACGGGCGGCCTTTCGAGGAATTCAAAGATCGTGGCACTTACGGCCAACGCAGGTCCGGAGAGCAGGATATTATATGAAAAAGAAGGCTTTAACGGATATCTTGTAAAGCCTGTAAGCGGTGAGGCTTTAGAGAGAGAACTTTACAGACTTCTTCCAAAAGACATTGTCGTGTCACTTGGCGATGAAGAAGAAGTGATAGAAGAGACGATGTCTTGGATGGGGCTTGGTAATAAGAAGAAGTCCATAGCCATTACATCCGAGAGTATTGCAGATCTCCCCCGGGAGATCATCGAAAGGTATGATATTGCTACCTTGCCGCACAGGGTATATACCGAGAACGGCGTATTTAAGGATGGCATAGAGATCGAGACCAAGGGCCTGCTTGCATATATGGAGAACAAGGATAATAAGGTCGAGACAGAGGCGCCGGGAGTGGAAGAACATGAAGCATTTTTTGCTAAGCAGCTTTCGGGTGCAAATAATGTCGTCCATATCGTGCTTTCATCCAAAGTGACAAAGAGCGGATGCAGGGATGCGATGGAAGCGGCCAGAGCTTTTGATAATGTTACGGTTATAGACTCGGGACATTTATCAAGCGGCCAAGGATTGCTCGTGATAGAAGCCTGCCGTCTCGCAGAAGAAGGGTTGACGGTGCCGGAGATCGCAAGCGAGTTAGAAAAGATCAAGAGAAAGATACATACGAGCTTTATCGTTGACAGTCTTGAATTCCTTGCCAGATCCAATCAGGTAAGCGATAAGATCTCAGGACTGATGAAGGCGTTCATGGCAAGACCTACACTTGTTATGAAAAACGGCAAGATGGGAGTAGGAAGGATATTCTTCGGGACCAGAGAGAATGCGTGGAAGCATTATATCGATTCGTGCCTGACTGATTCGGATATAACCGATAAGAGAATGCTCTTTGTGACTTATGTTGGCCTTACGAAGCGAGATATCGATAAGATCCGTAAGATCATAGATGAGAAAGCTTCTTTTGAAGTGATTCATTTCATGCAGGCATCACCGGTTATTGCCGTCAATTGCGGCCCGGGCACCTTTGGACTGTTGTATCTGAAGAAATAGCAATTTTGATTTTGATAGGGGTAAAGAAGAATTATGGCTGATTGGGTAGTAGTAGTAGACGATGATGTGGCTAATCTTAAGATGGCCGGGCATATACTTAGCGGGAGCGGAATGCGCGTGACTGCGATCAAGTCGGGACAGGGACTGCTTGACTATCTTGATGAGAACAGACCTGACCTTGTGTTACTTGATATCAAGATGCCCGGGATGGACGGATTTGAGACTCTGGAGAAATTAAGGAAAGAAGAGGGAGCCAATTCGGACATTCCGGTCATATTCCTTACATCGGATGAGAATGAATCATCGGAGACCAAGGGCCTGGCACTCGGAGCCATGGACTTTATCAAGAAGCCGTTTGTTCCTGATGTGCTTACATTAAGAGTCAAGCATGCCATAGAGCTTGTCAGACTGCAGCACGACCTCAAATCCGAAGTGGATAAGATGACCAAGGATATTCGAGGCATATTCGTTCATGTGGTCGGATCCCTTGCGGAAGCCATAGATGCGAAAGATACATATACCAACGGTCATTCGGGCAGAGTGGCAGAGTATTCGTTAAGAATTGCCGAGAAATACGGTTACAGCGACGACAAACTGACAGATATATATATGATGGGGCTTTTGCATGATGTAGGCAAGATCGGTGTGCCCGATCAGATAATCAATAAGCCCGGCAAACTTACGGATGAAGAGTTTGCTGTCATCAAGACTCATCCTGTAGTGGGAAGCAGGATACTGCAGAATATCAAGGAGATGCCGGAACTGGCCAACGGAGCAAGATGGCACCACGAGAGATTTGATGGAAGAGGGTATCCTGACGGCCTTAAGGGCGAGGACATTCCGGAGGCTGCAAGGATAATTGCGGTGGCTGATTCATATGATGCCATGACCAGCAGAAGAAGTTACAGAGATATCATGCCTCAGGCGGTGGTACGCAGTGAAATAGAAAACGGTAAGGGGACGCAGTTTGATCCTGTATTTGCGGATATCATGATACAGCTTATTGATGAAGATCCGGATTACACTATGCGAGAAAACTGACTGTTGATGTAATTGGGGGCGTTTTACATGCAAAAAGACAATGAGATCAGAGCGGTGTCACACCTGGCCCTGGTCATTACCATAATAGTTTTTTCTTTTGTACTTATCATTCTCAACATATCTCTTGGGTGGGAGAAGTGGACGATACCGCTGTTTTTGGTGGCGGCGATGGTATGTCCGATACTTCATATTACCCGTAAACTGTCCGATATGGGCAGGATATATGTCTATTCGGCCGTTTTTCTGGTGGAACTTTTCTACTACAGTGTGAATGTGGAGACGATATATGACAGTACTGCGGTATTTGCCGTGGCCCTGGTCATATTTGCAATGACTCAGGAATTCGTCCTTTCAATGCTATGCATGATAGTCGCTTGTGTGGGTGATCTGTGGCTTTTTGTGGAAAAAGGCAATGCGGGTGAATTGATCTTTGAAAGAGGTCACGTGGTTCGTACAGTATGGCATCTGTCGCTCATTATCATTGCGGGTGTAGTAACGAGTGAACTGCTTAAGGCCATAAAGAGGGGCGAGGATGCCAAGAACGAGAGAATAAGGGAACTTGAGAAAGAGACTGAGAGCGCAAGTGACTTCCTGGCCAATGTATCACATGAGATACGTACGCCTGTCAATGCCGTTATGGGCCTTACCAGAGTGTGCATGGATATGGATACGAGCACCGAGATGCGTGATAACCTTAAGGCCATCTCGGATGCGGGCAAACGTGTCGGCGAGCAGATAAGTGACATCCTCGATTTTTCGGAGATCGACATGGATAAGCTTGCCGTTAATAAAGAAGATTACATGCCGTCATCGCTGCTTTCGGATCTTGCGGCTTCGGTGGCTCCTTATAAGGATGATTCGATAGAACTTATCATAGATGTTGCTCCGGATCTTCCGGCTATCATGAATACTGATGTCAGTAAGCTTAAAAAGATACTTTGGCATCTGGTGATGAACGGACTCAAGTATACCAAAGAGGGCGGAGTATATGTACATATCTCGCCCATCAAGGAAAAATACGGGATCAATATGTTAATAGAAGTCAGGGATACGGGTGTGGGTATTTCGCCCGAGGAACTTGACCGTATATGTGACAGATTCTATCAGTCCAATTCGGGCCGTAACAGATCCACCAATGGACTTGGACTCGGTCTGTCGATCGTGTCCGGCTTTGTACGCTCGCTTAAGGGATTCATGACCATAGAGAGTGAGAAGGGCGAAGGTACGACCGTAAGAGTATCCCTTCCCCAGACCGTGGTGGATGAGACGGAATGTATGACACTTGTGAGGCGTGAGACACTTTCGATAGGTGCATATCTTGACTTTGACAAATACATGAATCCTTTTGTCCGTGAGTTCTATAACAATATGTTAAAGGATATCATTAAAGGACTTAAGGTGAGCATGCACAGAGTGGACAAGGCTTCGATGTTAAAAAGCCTTGTCAACAGTGTTTCGCTTACACACCTGTTTGTTGCCCAGCAGGAGTATGAATCATGTGCTGATTATATTGATTCCCTGACCTCCTCCATGGTTGTGGTGGTAGTGGCAGATACGGGCTTTAAACCCAATCCCGGATCAAAAGTAAGAGTAATGTACAAGCCATTTTACTGCTTCCCTGTTATATCCGTACTGGATTCTTCGATCGAGGATTATGAAAATGATGAAAACGGCCGTATGTACTGCAGAGGCGTAAAAGCTTTGGTGGTTGATGATGAGCCGATGAACCTTATAGTGGCCACGAGCTTCCTTGGAAGATACGGCATGGAAGTTACTACCGTTTCTTCGGGTATGGAAGGGATCATTGCCTGCAGGGAGAATGATTTTGACGTGGTATTCATGGATCACATGATGCCGGAGATGGACGGTGTGGAAGCGATGAAGAGGATAAGGACCGAGGCAGAAAGAGCAAAGAAGACTCTTCCCATCGTGGCGCTTACTGCCAATGCCGTAAGTTCGGCAAAAGAGATGTTTATGCGTGAGGGCTTTGACGGATTCATCAGTAAGCCCATAGAAGAGGCTGAATTTGAGAGGGTTCTTAAAAAGGTCCTTCCCAAGAATGCGGTTACTTTTGAACAGATCATGGATACTGCCAATCCCAAAAGAAGAGCATCGGATAAAGAAACACATGTTACCAATTCGCAGCCCGCTGAGGATGAGGCTGCACAGGAATATGCCGATGATATCTTCGGAAAACTTAAGGCATACGGAATAGATACATCCGTCGGACTTGGATTCTGCAAGGAGGATGAGGAGTTTTACAAGACACTGTTAATGCAGTATGTAAAGGACGGGCCTGATAAGAGGACCAGAATGACAGAGTTCCTAAAAAAGGATGACGTCAAGAATTATGAGATAGTTGTACATGCGCTTAAGAGTTCATCCAAGACCATAGGGGCAATGGATATATCTGAAAGTGCCAGACTTTTGGAACAGGCGGCTTCCAATGGGGATCATGAGTATATTTCGGCGCATAATGATGAGATGATGACAGCATATGAGTCTTTGTGTGAGAACATAGGCGAAGTGTTCGGAATGGAAGTGGACAGGGCTGAATCGCATGCTGTTGCGGACGACGAAGAGATCTTTGAGTTTGCACCCGGGGAGGAATGATTCGATGATCAGGAGATGGCTACATATAATCAAAGATAAAGATCGCGACATAAGGGAGAGGCTCTTTGTCCTTTTGTCATCGATAGCGCTCATTGCGCTTTTACTTGTAATACTCATCGGCTTTGTGATCAGGGAATCTCCGACGGATCTGCTGATCCTTTCGCTGTTCTTTGTGTTCTGCACGGGTATAGTGGTCTGGTCGATCTTCCTTGACATGATACAGATCGGCTCATGTATAGTGGCTGCGGTCGCAACGATCATACTTCTTCCGTTTACATACTTTACCGGAGGAGGCATACGCGGCGGGTGTCCGATGTGGTTTTTTTTCATGGCTTTTCTCATATGCATGGTCATTGAGGGTTATACCAAGTGGATATTCCTTGTGATGGATATTGCTTCGGCCGGTATCTGTTATTTTCTGGAATACAAGAATATCGTGATCGTATACGGACATACCGAAAGGGAATTCTATATGGATTCCTACGCTTCGCTTGTCCTTATATGTGCGGTTGTCGGAATAATGGTCGGGTTTGAGATTCATACATGGAGAGAGGACTTTAAGCGTTCAAAGGAGCAGGCCAAGGAGATTGAGGAATTAAGTAAAGCTCAGAACCACTTTTTTTCGAGTATGAGCCATGAGATACGTACGCCGATCAATACGATCATTGGCCTTAACGAGATGATCCTAAGGGAAAACGTATCCGCTGAAGTGGCAGAAGATGCGGCCAATATCCAATCAGCCAGCAAACTTTTGCTGCACCTGATCAATGATATACTTGATATGTCCAAATTCCAATCAGGACAGATGCAGTTAAGTCCTGCGGCCTATCATACGGGCAATATGCTCTCGGATATTGTGGGTATGATGTGGGGACGTGCGCGTGATAAGAATCTGGAACTGCATATCGATGTATCGCAGGAGCTTCCGTCGGAACTTTATGGTGATGAAGTCAGGATCAAACAGATACTTATCAATATCTTAAATAATGCGATAAAGTATACGACTGAGGGCTCTATCACATTTACGATACAATGTGATAAGCCAAAGGACGGAATAGTCAATGTGATCTATTCTGTCACGGATACCGGTATGGGTATCAAGAAAGAGGATATTCCTTATTTGTTCACGGCATTTAAACGTGTGGATGAAGATAAGAACAGGCATATCGAAGGCACGGGTCTGGGGCTGTCGATCGTTAAGTCATTAGTTGATCTTATGGGCGGTAAGATAAACGTCAACAGCGTATATACCAAGGGCTCTACTTTTGTCATAGAGATACCGCAGCAAGTGGTCAATGCCAAGGAGATCGGCAGGATCGATCTTAAGAAGGGTCATAATGTCAAGCAGAAGGCGAGATATCATCAGAGTTTTGAGGCTCCCGATGCAGAGATACTCGTGGTGGATGACAATGCCAGCAACCTTATGGTGGTATCGAAACTTCTAAGAGATACCAGGGTTAAGATAGATACGGCTTTAAGCGGTAAAGAGGCTTTGGAAAAGACTGTTGAGAAGACATACAATGTGATACTTATGGATCACATGATGCCTGAGATGGACGGTATAGAGTGTCTTCACAAGATCCGCAATCAGATGGGCGGCCTTAATAAGAAGACCAAGGTGGTTGCGCTAACGGCCAATGCCGGAAGTGAAGCGCAGGCAATGTATGTAAAGGAAGGTTTTGACGGATATCTGCTTAAACCTATCAGCGCCGATGATCTGGAGAGCGGTCTGCAGAAACTGCTTCCAAAGGATATGGTGACCATATTCGGCGATGAGAGTGAGCTTATAGAGGATGGTCTGTCATGGCTCAGTGACAAGCGCGGTAAATCCATGATAGCCGTTACAACGGAGAGTGTTGCCGATCTGCCTGTTAAGATGGCGGAGAAGTATAGTATAGGTGTTCTGCCTCACTGTGTTTTAACTGAAGACGGAGTATTCAAGGATGGTTTGGAGATCGAATCCGGAGGATTGCTTGCCTATATCGCTAAATTCGATGCCAAAGTGGGTACGTCGGCTCCCGATGCGCAGGTGCATGAGAGTTTCTTTGCAGAACGCCTTCAGAATGCCAATAATGTCATACATATAGCTGTATCCGGCAGGATAGAGAACAGCGGATACCAGGCTGCCAAAGAAGCGGCTGAGGCATTTGACAATGTAACCGTCATAGACAGCAGACATCTGTCAAGCGGCCAGGGATTATTGGTAATAGAGGCATGCAAGATGGCAGCCGAAGGATGTTCGGTATCTGAGATCGTTAAGAGAGTCAAGGATATGAGAGAGTATGTCCGTACAAGTTTTATTGCGGACAATCTTGAGCATCTTGCGAGAGCCGGACAGGTGAGTGACCGTATAGCGAAGGTATTAAAGGCATTTATGCTGCATCCGGTACTGGAGATGAAAAAAGGCAGGCTTACGCTTGGCGGCATATGCTTCGGCACGAGAGAGCGTGCATGGGATAAATATATTGCTTCATGCCTTAATGTGGCCGGTGAGATAGATAAGAGCATACTCTTTATCACCTATGTGGGAATCTCCAATCGTGACCTTGAGAAGATAAAGGAGAAGGCTCTTAAAATGGTTCCTTTTGAGAAAGTCTATTTCCAGAAGGCTTCCCCTGCAGTGGCAGTCAATGCCGGCCCCGGAACATTCGGACTCTTATATAAGATGAAAATGTAATTTGATGCTGTTTGTTAAAACAGCATCAAATTGCAATAAAATTCGAAATATGTGTTGACACGGCCTAAAAGCCTGTGTTATATTACTCTATGTCGCGTGGTAAGCGCAGACTACAACAAGCAGAGTATCCACTCTCGCCTGCAGGCGTCCTTAGACAGCTAACAGGTACACAAGGTTCATAACGGCAGCATATATTATGCATGACCGATGATTGACTTTTCGTGGATAACTTTGCGTTATCCACTTTTTTTATGGAGGGTACAGATATTAGCGATTTATTTATCAATGAACAGATTAGAGACAAGGAAGTTCGTGTGATCGGTGCTGACGGAGAACAGCTTGGAATCATGTCTGCCAAAGAAGCGCTCGCGCTTGCTGAAGAAGCAGAACTTGATCTTGTAAAGATCGCTCCTACGGCCAAGCCGCCTGTATGCAAGATCGTGGATTACGGCAAGTATAAGTACGATCAGATGCGTAAGGAGAAGGAATCCAAGAAGAAGCAGCACACAGTTGAGATCAAGGAGATCAGATTATCTCCCAATATTGATACCAATGATCTGAATACCAAGATAAATGCCGCTAAGAAGTTCCTTCTTAAGGGCGACAGAGTCAAGATCACGCTGAGGTTTCGAGGACGTGAGATGGCTCATATGCAGAGCAGCAAGCACATTCTGGATGACTTTGCAGAGGCTCTGAATGAGATCGCTGTTGTAGAGAAAGCTCCCAAGGTAGAAGGTAGGAGCATGACGATGTTTTTGACTGGTAAGAAGTGATCCTTTAACATATCGGATTCATTACGGACAGTTAATAGTAAAAGTTATAGGAGGATTTAATTATGCCTAAGATTAAGACAAAGAGAGCTGCTGCTAAGAGATTTAAGCTGACAGGTAACGGAAAGCTCAAGAGAAACAAGGCTTATAAGCGCCATATCCTAACCAAGAAGACGACCAAGAATAAGAGAAATCTTCGTAAGCCGGCTATGACCGATTCAACGAATGTTAAGAACATGAAGAAGATTCTCCCTTATCTATAAGTTTTGTAGTACAGGGCAGATTTCAGATTAGGAGGATATACAGATGGCAAGAATTAAAGGTGGCATGAATGCCAAGAAGAAGCACAACAGAGTACTTAAGCTGGCCAAGGGATACAGAGGAGCCAGATCCAATCAGTATAGAGTAGCCAAGCAGTCGGTTATGAGAGCATTAGCGACTTCTTATGCAGGTCGTAAGGAGCGTAAGCGTCAGATGCGTCAGCTTTGGATCGCTCGTATCAATGCTGCAGCAAGACTTAACGGTCTTTCATACAGCAAGTTTATGTATGGCCTTAAGTTGGCTGAGATAGATATCAACCGTAAGATGCTTGCAGAGATGGCTGTTAATGATGCAGAAGGCTTTGCTTCACTTGCTGAGATAGCTAAGGGAAAGTTGGCATAATAGGCTATTGACAAAATTGTAATATACATAGTATACTCTATAAGTCGCGAAAATGACACGGGGTCTTAGCTCAGCTGGGAGAGCATCTGCCTTACAAGCAGAGGGTCATAGGTTCGAGCCCTATAGGCCCCATCTTTCGGACTTATGTGTATTATGGAAGTTAAAGCACCGGTGCTGTCGACTTCGACAAGTTGTGGCGCAAGATGCGCAGAATACCACGCATCACAATATGGCGAGATGGCTCAACTGGCTAGAGCGTCCGGTTCATACCCGGGAGGTTCCGAGTTCAAGTCTCGGTCTCGCTACTATAAGAAAGAGTTTCGATTTTTATCGAAGCTCTTATTTTTTTATGTAAAGTGACCGATATACATATTGAAGACAAAAGAATATTTATGGACACGGATGTCCGGGGTAGTGCAGCGGAATCGATGATGACTGATCTGGTAAGGAGGTGAGGCGATATGACGATGTATGCAATACCGATTATGCGAGAAGCATATCCACAGGAAGTGGCGATTGTCGACAGCACGACTCATTATCAGAGATGGGATCGTAACAGGGAAAGAGACAGAGAAGAAAGAAAGAAAAAAGACAAAAACCAGTTTCAATCAATACTTGATAAGGAGAAGGAAAAAGAACTCGGCCAGGTTGGCTGCTTTTTCGAATTGAGAGCATGAAAATGAATAATGAGATCTAGACGATCCTGCCTAAGTTAAATGACTTAAACAGGATCGTCTTTTTATGTTATACTCTATTATTATGAAAAGACATGGGAACTGTCATGCGATAGCACTTGTTATTTTAATATCAACTCTCTTTGGATGCGGCTTTGCTAAGGATCACGCGGAGAATAAGACGGATGTGACTGACATGGAAGAGGCGCTTGGCCGGGAACAGATTGGGCTGATGCAGGATTATGAGATCATGGAAGCGCAGGATGAGGCGGCTGCAATAACCGACATCCCTGATGTTTCTGAGTCTGAAGAGGTTTCTGTCATCATGGTCGGAGATATACTTCTTCATACTTCCATAGAAAAAGCTGCCTTTGACGAGGATTTGGATGAGTATAATTACGATTTTATTTTTGCTAACACCAACGATCTAATACAGCAGGCGGATATAGCCATAGTCAATCAGGAAGTCATAATAGGAGGCAGTGATCTGGGTGTATCGGGATATCCGGCTTTTAATGCACCGTATGAGATAGGTGATGCGCTGGTAGAATCAGGATTTGATGTTATATGTCATGCAACCAATCACGCCTTGGATAAAGGAGCCAAGGGCATATTAAACTGTACGGATTACTGGAATTTAAATCACCCGGATATCACGATGGTGGGGATTCATGAAAACCTTGAAGACAGTGAGGAAGTAAGCATAATAGAACAGAACGGTATGAGGATAGCTGTGCTCAATTATACATATGGAACCAACGGAATACCGCTTCCGGATAATATGCCCTATGCAGTTGATATGTTAAGCGAAGATAAGGTCATAACAGATCTTGAATACGCCGAGACCAATGCTGATTTTACCATAGTGGTTCCCCATTGGGGGACGGAATACAGCCTTAAAGCTACGGATTATCAGAAAAAGTGGGCTCATATATTTACAGAAAACGGTGCTGATCTTATTATAGGAGCGCATCCTCATGTGATCGAACCCGTAGAGTGGATATATACGGATGATGTGGATGATAAAGCTGCACTTTGCTACTATTCTCTTGGCAATTTTGTTAATTGGACCTCGGGGACGGGGACAGGAGTAGCTGACAGAATGGTGGGAGGCATGGCTGATGTCAGACTCGTATCTGATAAAGATGGTACCGTACATATAGCAGAATATGGTATAATTCCTCTTGTGTGCCATGTCAGTAACGGGCCGGAAGGCATAAGCGTATACAGGTTTGATGATTATGATAGGGCATTGGCTGACAGTAATGAGATAAGACTTCAGGATCCGGCATTTTCATATGATTACTGTAGGGATCTGATAGATGATATTTGGGGAGATCTTGCACATGAGAGTGTCAGGTGTGACACGGATTGAATGGTCAGGAGAGTAGGTTGTTTTGAAAGCTAAAAAGAAGTATTTGTATCTGGTCATATTGCATGTCGGTTTTGTGATGTTTTCGTTGATTGCCGTATGTGCTAAGACTGCGGCGCTTAAAGAGTTTATGTCGCCGGGATTTTTTCTGTTCTATGGGTTGGTTATCCTGGGACTGTTCATTTATGCGCTCGTATGGCAGCAGATGCTCAAGAGGCTTCCTCTTGTTACGGCATATGCCAATAAGGCCGTAACGGTGGTATGGGGCATAATATGGGGATATCTGTTCTTTGATGAAGGAGTGACCGCCAATATGATAATCGGTGCGGTCATAGTTATTGTCGGAGTGCTCATCGTGGTAAAAGCCGATGCCACCAAGGAGACGGATAAGGAGGTGCAGGTATGACATATATCCTGGTATTCTTATTCTCCGTTTTTGTAGCATCACTGTCGCAGGTTTTGCTTAAGATCAGCGCAGGCAGGACGTATGACAGTCCGCTTAAGGAATATCTTAATCCGTTTGTGATAATAGCTTACGGACTGTTCTTTTCGACCACACTCATTGAACTGTACGCTTATAAGGGACTGCCTCTCTCGATGGGACCCATACTTGAAGCTACCGGATATATGTGGGTGGCTGTCTTAAGTTTTTTAATACTCAAAGAGAAGATAAGTAAAAAGAAACTGCTTGGCCTGGCCGTTATCATCATCGGCATCATAATATACAGTTTATAGGTTGACGATCATGGATGATTACAGACATATCTGCCCCAGATGCCTGTTTAGGGATATGGACGAAAAGGCCAGGGCAGAGCTTAAGACATATCTGGACAAGATAAAAGAGCCTGATCGCGCAGATACTGATGTCTACGAAAAGAGGCTCTCAATATGTAAGTCATGTGAGAAACTGCATGAGGCCACCTGCGATGCCTGTGGCTGCTATGTGGAATTCCGTGCCTATTCAAGGCACTCGCACTGTCCTCTGAAAAAATGGTAGTCCTAAATGAGAATCAGGACGGACTGTCCGCATGATCCGTGTCGGAGCATGCATACGGTGATCACTTGAGTTCGGAACCGCAATGAGGACACTTGGTAGCTTTGATCGATATCTTTTCACAGCAATAGGGGCAATCCTTGGTAGTGGGTGCCTCTTCTTTTTTCTTCACAAACTTGTTCATCGCTTTGATGATGCAGAAGATGACAATGGCTATGATCAGGAAATTAATAACAGCTGCTATAAATGCGCCGTAATTGAATGTGGCTGCACCTTCGCCTTCTCCAAGGACTATGCAGAGTGATGAAAAATCAAATCCGCCGGTAAGTAATGATATGAGCGGCATGATGATATCATTGACAAGAGAAGTCACGATGGCCGTGAAAGCTCCGCCTATGATAATGCCGACTGCCATGTCCATAACATT
>JAILKC010000176.1 GCA_024694055.1 Lachnospiraceae bacterium
TACACGATATAACGCGTCTTTGTCCATATCTGAAAATAAGAAAAATGCTTTTGCAAAAGCATTCAGTGGAAACTTCAATCTTAATCAGAAGTATTTGGCAAAAAATGCTTCTCTTCATCTCGACTGTGAGAAGATCAGAAAATTTTTATACACTCAAGATTTAACAGATGATAACGTATATAGGCGGCTATATGAATTGTCTTCCATTCATAACTCTCCGTAGAATTTGCTTACCCAAATATCTGCATCACAAGACCTTTTGCCAGATACCTTGTTGCGGCATCAATATTCTCTTCTCCGATCACCTGTCTGTACATGGAGCCGAAGATCACCATTGTAAAAGCACCCGATATCTCTTCGACATCCATCCCCCTGCCTGATATCAATACATCGAACACACCGCCCACTGAATTGTTATCCTGCTTTCTGTGGTTTTCCAAAATATCCTCGGGCAATTTATCAAGAACAAGCTTCATTGAATCAGGTTCAAGAAGTACTTTCAGACACGAATTCTGTACGATCTTCATCGCCTCGATGATCACATCCGTGATCTCATCCACATATTCCGAGAACGCGCCTTTTTTACCGACATCGATCTTATGCTTGCAGATGATGTTCTTCATGCCTTTTGTCATGTGCACATCCACCTGCTCATGAAACTCCTGTGAACAGTCAAACAAAAGCATCTCCTTTGACGGATAAAACAGATAAAAAGTTCCCTTGGGTATCCCCGTCCTCTGTACCAGCTCATCCACCGTGGTCTAAGTCACTCTTCTTTTCACCGCCTTTGTACTGTTATCCGTTGTGTTTTCTTCTTTCATATCTTATGATTAGATAATCGAAAGCATAGTTGATTGAACAACCGACAAAATATGAAGAAATTAAGCATTGGCATACTCGCTCACGTTGACGCGGGCAAGACAACTTTAACCGAAAGCATACTGTATCGCACGGGCGTTATCAGAACGCTCGGGCGCGTTGATAATGGAGATACCTACCTCGATACGGAATCGGTTGAAAAAAAGAGAGGCGTGACCATCTATTCCAAGCAGGCGATCGTTACCCTTGCGCACGACCACGAGCTGAATCTTTCGGAAGAAGATATAAAGATCACTCTGATCGATACTCCGGGACATGTGGATTTTATAGGAGAAGCAGAGAGAAGTCTGTCCGTACTTGATCTTGCGGTCCTTCTTATTAGTGCACCGGACGGAGTGACCGATCAGACAAGACGAATAAAGACAATGCTTGAAGACCGTCATATTCCATATCTGGTATATGTCAATAAAACCGACTTATGTGACGAGAAAAGATTGGCTGACATAATTCAATCTCTAAAAACCGATCTGAATGCCGGAGTGATACCGGTAAATGATCACATTCCCACCGATAATACCGAAGAGATCGACAACCTGATATCGGTCGATCAGATCGAAGACATCGCATCTTTAAGTGAAGATACGATTGAAAAATTCCTTGATACGGGTCATATAGACAAAGAAGACATAAGCGCTCTTATTTTTTCCGGAAAATATCATCCCGCTGTATTCGGTTCGGCTCTTCGCGGTAACGGAACAGAGGAACTGATAAAGCTTATCACGGGTTATTCCATGAATCCCAAATACAAGGAAGAATTCGGTGCAAAAGTATTCAAGATCACATATGAAGACGGGCATAAGATCAGTTTCATGAAAATCACCGGCGGGGAGCTGGCAGTCAGAGAGACACTTCCCGATGAGCGGCTTAAGGATCAGAAAATCACACAGATAAGATCTTACAGCGGCGGAAGATATACAACATCGGATAAAGCAGGCGCAGGTGACGTAGTCGCTTTGTTGGGACCGGAGGATTGTTTTGTCGGAATGGGTATCGGAGCTGAACCTGATGAGACAGAGCCGGTAAACAGACCGGTACTTCGCTATGACATGATACTTCCGGATGACATTCCCGTAAGAACTTTTCTGCCCAAGCTTAAAGAACTTGCCTCACAGGATCCGCTGCTTGATATATGTGCTTTATCAGAAAATGCGGTATCAGTGTCCGTTATGGGAGAATTCCAGTTGGAGATCCTCTCACAGACCATAGCGGAGAGATTTGATATAAAGGTAAATTTCAGCACCGGTCGGATCATATATAAGGAAACGATTGCGACTCCGGTGATCGGATTCGGACATTTTGAACCTTTAAGACACTATGCAGAGATACAGCTGTTGATAGAACCGTTACCGTCAGGAAGCGGTATAGAAGTCGGTACAATGCTAAATGTAAGCGAACTTGGCATTAACTGGCAAAAGACTGTATTGTCAACTCTTACAAAAGATCTGCCGACAGGAGTGCTTACAGGATCCGAACTCACAGACTTAAGATTCACGATAATAGGCGGACGATCTCATCTTAAACATTCTGAAAGTACCGACTTTAAAGAAGCTGTAAGAAGAGCTGTAAGACAGGGTCTAATGAAAGCGGACTGCATTCTTCTGGAACCTTATTATTCATTCAGAATATCACTTCCGACGGAGTGCATCGGAAAAGCCATGAATGATATCGGGATGATGAACGGTACCTCGTCGATGATCAGTCAGGATACCGATAATGCCGTGATCGGAGGCAAGGCACCGGCAAGAAGCATATTCAATTATCAGAGTACACTTACCGGCTATACTTCAGGTCGGGGCCATATGTCCCTTGAACTTTCCGGCTATGAACCCTGTGATGAAGACTATGCACAGGAGGTTCTTGATACCTGCGATTATGATCCGGACAGTGATCCTAATAATCTTTCCGGAAGTGTCTTTATAGATCATGGCGCAGGATACTATGTTCCCTGGTATGAGTGTGAGGCCCTCATGCATGTGCCATCCAAGGAGGATGAGTATCTGTACGGTGATGTAACGACCGAACAGGAACGTCTAGTGCGCGAAGCGGAAGCTACGGCAAAAGCCACCAAGCAAAGAGAACTTCAAAGAAAAGGAAGTCTGTCCGAGCAGCTGCAGTCAATAGGTACGGACGAGATCGATGAGATACTGCGTGTTGCATCACATAATAATGCAGGTTCAAGAAAAGGGAATACAAAGAGGGTATATCATTACAAGAAAGTGACAGCAGTGTCATCTTCCGGCAAGAGTTCCGGTGGAAACGGTGACGATAAGTATGCCAAAAAGACGGCCGACAAACATACTGCAGTCCGAGAGAAGTACCTACTTGTGGACGGCTATAATATCATTCATGCATGGGATGCGCTTAAGGATCTTCTGACCGGAGATATCTACGGACTGGACGGTGCCAAATTCAGATTGCTTGATATTCTTTCCGAATATCGTGTACTTAAGAATACACAGATAATTGCCGTATTTGATGCTTATAAGGTCAAGGGACATGTAACAGAGAGAATGGACTATATGGGAGTTCACGTTGTCTATACCGCAGAGGCAGAAACCGCCGATGAATATATCGCAAAGTATACGGTCAAGAACGCAAAGGATCTGGATATTGCGGTTGCAACAAGTGATGCCTTGGTACAGCTTATTATACTTGGACAAAATGCAAGACTATTGTCTGCCAGAGAATTGTATGAGGATATAAAAAGAGCCAAAGAACTCTAGTTTTTTTTCTTCTCATTCTGCAATCTGAGGCGCAGAGCCTTAAAGAATTCCGTAAGTATGCTCGAACACTCTTCTTCAAGTACTCCGTATGTTATGTCAACCTGGTGGTTGAACTCCGGAACCTGTAAAAGATTAAGGATCGAACCTGCACATCCGGCTTTGGGATTCATACATCCGATGACGAGTCGTGGGATTCGAGCTTGGACAATAGCTCCTGAGCACATCTGACACGGCTCAAGCGTCACATACATGGTACAGTCTTCAAGACGCCAGTCGCCCATCTTCTTGGAAGCCTTACGTATGGCATTAAGTTCCGCGTGAGATAAGGTATTCTTGTCCGTCTTGCGTCTGTTATATCCACGACCTATTATCCTGCCCTGATATTCTATTACGCAACCTATGGGAACTTCCCCTATAGCTGCAGCCTTTCGCGCCTGCTTAAGGGCTTCCTTCATGTATTTTTCATCGTTGTTTGATGTCATTATCAATCTATTCCTCTTACAGATACATCTTCAGATATCGGCCTTAATATATCCGCATATACTTCCAACTCTTCCTTGGAAAAACTTCCAAAATCACGTAATCTGTCCATGACAGTCTCCCTGTCAACATAGGCCTGCAAAAAATATCTGGGGATTATATAAGAACATTGATCATGTATAATCTCAGAGATCCACTCTTTAATATCTGCAAAATCCATCCTGTCATGCAGACCTTTTACAACCGTGGTACGAAGCTCATATTCTATCCCTGAAGCGACAAGCAGACTTATTGATTCAGTGATCGCACTTATCATCTCAGATCTCTGCGCCGACTCCGCATTCTCTGCGCCTGCCATTCCGGACACCCTTGAATAGTTATCCCTACCGGCCTTAATATCCATAGCAACATAATCAAGCAACCCGTCGCACAAAAGCCTCTTAAGAACATCCGGTTTAAGGCCGTTGGTATCCAACTTAATTTTATATCCGAGTGCTCTTACTTTTATTATGAAATCACAAATATCCGGCTGAAGAGTAGGCTCTCCACCGGTAATGCACAGGCCGGTTAAGACATTACGCCTCTTCCTAAGATGAGCAAACACTTCCTCCTCCGGTATCCGCATGTCTGCAGGTGGATTCAGTACAAGCTCGCTGTTATGGCAATACGGACATCGCATGTTACATCCCCCTGTAAATACAGTGGCCGCAACATGCTCAGGGTAATTTAATAACGATGTTTTATCGAATCCGTAAATATTCATGAAAGACTATCCAAAAATATCATAAGGAAACACATAGATATGCGTCTCCTTATGATTATGCAATGTAACAATATACTTGGTTTGACATGTAAGACTCATCACGTAGGATATATGTTACTTTATTCTGTAACAGTATCCGAAGCCTTGTCACTCTTGGCCACTTCTGCAAGTGCACTTATGGTACCTGCCAGATTAGCAATATCCGTAGGTACAACAATCTTGGTAGCCTGGCCATCAGCCATTTGAGCGGCTGCCTCATACTGCTTGAGCTTAAGATATGCAGCTGATGGATTGGCCTCGTTGATAAGTCTGATACTCTCTGCCTGTGCCTTCTGTACTGCAATAAGTGCCTGAGCTTCACCTTCTGCCTCACGGATACGCTGTTCTTTAACCGCATCTGCTCTAAGGATCGCTGCTTCCTTCTCACCTTCTGCAAGGGTAATGGCTGACTGCTTCTTACCTTCTGCTGTAAGAATGGCCTCTCTCTTCTCACGCTCAGCCCTCATCTGCTTCTCCATTGCATCCTGGATAGTACGAGGCGGCTGAATATTCTTAACTTCCACACGATTAACCTTGATGCCCCACTTATCTGTAGCTTCATCCAAAATAGTGGTGATCTGACCATTGATGCTGTCACGGCTGGTGAGCGTCTCATCAAGAGTCATGGAACCGATTATATTACGAAGAGTAGTTGCTGACAGGTTCTCTATGGCTGCTATGGGTCTCTCAACGCCGTATGAGAACATCTTGGCATCAAACACCTCGAAGAATACGACCGAATCCACCATCATCGTAACGTTATCCTTGGTAATAACGGGTTGAGGCTCAAAATCGGCTACCTGCTCCTTAAGTGATACCTTTTTGACCACTCTGTAAAAGAACGGGATCTTGATATGCAGTCCTGCCTCCCATGAAGCCTTGTACTGTCCCAAAAATTCAACTACCCATGCACTGGCCTGCGGAACGATGCATATACATCTGAAAAGCACCACTGCAACAAGCACCAATACTACTACCAACCAAATAATTCCTTCCATTTGATACTTCCTCCTTTACATCTCTCTGTTGTGCATATAGTTTACATAATCCACTACCATCATCGCCATCTTGAAGGTAAGTGCATCATCAAACACCCTCATATCCAGCCCTATGGCCTTCTGCAACTTCTCTATCTTGTACACCAGTGTATTTCGGTGCAGGTACAACTGTCTGGATGTCTCCGATACGTTGAGGTTGTTCTCGAAGAACTTGTATACGATATTCAGCGTCTCCTCATCAAGTTCCTTGGGAATCGATTCACCGAACACCTCTTTGACAAACATCTCACACAGGTTAAGCGGAAGCTGATATATAAGTCTGCCTATTCCAAGTGTCTCATAGTTAAGCACTTTAAGCTGTGTGTAAAAAATACTGCCCACATCAAGTGCCATCCTGGCTTCCTTATATGATCTGGACAGATCCTTAAGTTCATTTACCGCAAGCCCGAAAGAAACCCTGACATTGAGCATAGCCTCGGTATTGAGCGTGTCTACTATACCTTCGGCGATCTCCTGCATCTCCTCACTGTCAGTCTTTGAATCTATGTCTTTAATAAGGATTATGCTCTGTTCATCTATTGACAGCAATTGATTGCCGGCTTGCTGAACATAAAGATTCTTCATCAGTTCAAGCGCAACATTGTCTTTGTCACAGGATGTCTCTATTACATATACTACTCTTCTGACATCATTCTCTATATGCAGTTTCGTGGCTCTGTTATGAATGTCCACAAGAAGCATATTG
>JAILKC010000014.1 GCA_024694055.1 Lachnospiraceae bacterium
AGTGCCTGTAGTAAGCTTTATATCACCCAAACTTGAGGGCGCCAAGGTGGATGAGATCTTCACATGCTATGACAAGCAGGCCGTGGTAACGGTTAAGAAAGTACTTGTGGACGAGGAAGAGGACAAGCAGGCATAATCAGAACAGCTTTTGATAATAATGTGTCATTTATGCAGCCGTTACGTATAACAATATGTAACGGCTGTTTGGTTTTGTCTGATCTGATCACATTTATGCAGGTAAATCGGGGGTATTTTGGCAAAAATAAGACTTTATTCACATTTTCTTAATGCATATTTGAGTGCATTATGCTATTATCGAAAAGTGTCGCTTCATAAAATGTTAAGGAAACAGAAAGATTATAAGATTATTACGGAAATGTATACATGATAAAAATGTATAGAAAAGGGGATTTAAAACAGAAAGGATCAATATGAGTAATCTGGTTGAGATCCGGGATATGAGCAAGATATACAATCCCGGTGAGAATGAAGTAAGGGCACTTGATCATGTGAACTTGAGCATAGATGAGCATGAGTTCGTTGCCATCATCGGACAGTCAGGATCGGGCAAATCCACCCTTATGAATATGTTGGGATGTCTGGACGTGCCTACCGAAGGTACATATACATTGTCCGGAAGAGATGTATCGTCATTAAGTGATGATGAACTTGCAGATATCAGGAATCAGGAGATAGGCTTTATCTTCCAGGGATTTAACCTGATACCGTCTCTGACAGCTCTTGAGAACGTGGAACTCCCTTTAATGTACAGGAACGTGCCCAAGGCGGAGCGGGAAAGACTCAGTCATGAGGCATTGGAAAAAGTTGGACTCGGACATCGTAAGGAACATAAGCCTGCGCAGATGTCCGGAGGTCAGCAACAGAGAGTGGCCATAGCCAGAGCGATAGCACAGGCACCGCCGATAATCCTTGCGGATGAGCCGACAGGTAACTTGGACAGCGGATCCACGGTGGAGATCATGGGAATACTTAAGGAACTGTATCATGCGGGCAGAACGGTCATACTTATCACGCATGATAATGAAATAGCTGCCAATGCGGGCAGGATTATAAGGATAAAAGACGGGAAGATAGTGGAGGACAAGGTAAATGAAGATTTCGAGTAAGAAAAAGGGAGATCAGAGCCAGAATGAGACTGTTGAGACAGTACAGACTCAGACTGCAGAGACTGCAAAGAAAAGGGATAAGAAGAAATTCAAGTTCACCAAAAAGACAGTTGGTATCATAGCGGGAGTTTTGGTGGTGGTGCTTATAGCTTCAAACGTGGTAAGCGCCAAGTCCGGCGGGACTTCCGTGGAAGTAGCGAAGGCTTTTGTCGGAGATATGGTCAGCGAGGTCGAGATCAACGGTAATGTGGTAAGTAAGCTTAGCAAGACATATTACTCTGATATAGACGGCAAGATCGGTTCTATATGCTTTGAGGAAGGTGAACCCGTTAAAAAGGGAGATATCCTTATCACATATGATGCCGATGATCTTGAGTACAGAGCCACACAGGCAGAACTCACTGCACAGATCAATGAAGATAATTATAAAGACAAGATAGCTTCCAACGGAAAAACTGCAGGCATGTATTCGGAAGCAAACGGCAGTCTTAAGTCACTTGATGAGCAGATAATGTTTTATCAGACATCCATAGTACAGCTCGATGCGGAGATAGAGAAAAAGAAGGCCGCACTTGCAAATGAAGGCGCCAATCTTCAGATATCTCTGATGGAGTGCGATCCTGATGACTATGAGAATCTTCAGAAGCAGGTTCAGAGAAACACATATGAGCAGGCTCATAATAAGGATCTTGTGCAGATGATGACCACACAGCAGTACTACAAGGAGAATCTCTCTGAGTGCAAGACAAAAAAAGCCGAGATGGAGAGCCAGAAGAAGAGCTCGTATTCTTCCATGATGACGGAGAGTGGCAAAGAGAGCCTTGAGATGAGCCAGCAGTCAAGTGAATTGTCTGATGCTCAGACCATGGAAAACATAGAGAAGGCAAAGAGCGGGATAGTCTCTGACTTTAACGGTGTAGTAACAAAGGTCACTGCAAAAGAAGGAGGCGTTGCAGGAAAGAATACTGAACTGATCACAGTCGAGTCTACTGATGATCTTGTAGTAAGCTTCAAACTCGGCAAGTTCGATATGGAGAATGTCAGGGAAGGACAGAAGGCTTCCGTTAAGATAAGAAATAAAAACTACAGCGGTGTTGTAAGCAAACTTGACAGAAAGGTTACTGATGACGGCAAGGGCAATTCCGGCGTCGGCATGGAGATCAGGCTTGATGAAGTCGATGATGATATCATAATCGGTGTAGAAAGTAAGGCTACCATAGATACAGGATCGGTTGAAAATGCACTGATGGTTCCCAAGGGAGCGATATACTCTTCTACTGAGGGTGAGTATGTATATGTAGTCAAGGATGACAAGGCTGTAAAGACTGATGTGGAAGTAGGCATATATACGGCAGACGATATCCAGATCCTGTCAGGACTAAGTGAGGGAGATACAGTAGTACTGGCCGGTGAGACAGAGATAAAAGACGGAGAGAAGATAAAGGCAAAGGTCGCAGCAGAGGAGAAATAATGGGTAAGTTACGAGAATATATCAAAGTCGCCTATGCCAATCTGAAGGCGAATAAAAAGCGCTCATTTCTCACGATGTTGGGAATCATAATAGGTATATCTTCCGTTATCATGATACTTGCTGCGGGCGGCGGCGCCAAGAATATGATCAATAATGAACTGAGTTCCGTATACAGCGGAATGGTATATCTGATGATCAAGGATACCGACAAAGCCAATATGAGTTATTTCACCGATGATGATATTGACTTTTTGCGAGATTATATAGATGACAATTTCCACGGAGCAACTCAGGTTGTGGGCTCGAAATACGGCAAGGCCGATACGGTCAGAGGCACTTACGATATAACACTTAATTACGGTACTCCGGCATTGGAGTTTAAGTCCACGGATCCCGTGGTGAGCGGAAGATTCTTCTCATACTCTGAGTATGATTCGGCAGCCAATGTCGGTGTGATCACACAGGCAGCGGCCAGAAAACTCTTCGGTACTACCGATGTCCTGGGCAAGACAATAGAAGTAGTGGCCAATGACAGGAGTAATGAGATAGAGATAATCGGGATAAGACGAAGCAAGGAAGGCTCCGGCATAGGAGCGATGCTCACGGGGGCTTCATCCGAGACAATAGAAGTACCTTATACATTCATGACCAAAATGTATGATGTAAACGAGTTTAGGAGCACAGAGATACTTCTGATCGCAGAGACCGACTATACCAATGAATGTATGGATATGGTGCAGAAGAAGCTGGAGATGAAGCACGGCATCAAGGAAGAGGGCGCATTCTCAGTTGACAGCTGGACTGATGCTTCCAAGCAGTTTGACTCCATAATGAACGTGATCACGGCTTTCGTGGCAGTCGTTGCGGGGATCGCACTTTTGGTAGGCGGTATCGGTGTTATGAACATCATGCTGGTGTCCGTTACGGAGAGGACCAGAGAGATCGGTATCAGAAAGTCACTCGGCGCAAGGACCAGGATGATCATGATGCAGTTCATGGCAGAGGCGGGAATGATCACTCTGATAGGAGGTATCATAGGGATCATAATCGGACTGCTGCTGGGAACGGTAATATGTATGGCAATCAAGGCAACGCCGTCGTTCTCGCTTTTGAGCATAATCGTATCAGCGGCATTCTCTTGCGGAATAGGTCTGTTCTTCGGAATATACCCGGCCAAGAAGGCTGCACAGCTTAATCCTATAGAAGCACTCAGGCACGAATAATATGAAGAAACTCAAAGTTACATTCAATTCACCGGTTACACTTACATTTGCGGGACTCAGTCTTGCAGTACTGATACTGGGATATATAACGCTCGGTGCGAGTAATCAGCTGCTGTTTATGACATACCATTCATCGCTGCTCTCGCCCATGACCTATATCCGTTTCTTTACGCACGTACTGGGACACAGCGGATGGGAGCACTTCATCGGTAATATGTCATACATCCTGCTGCTTGGACCGATGCTTGAGGAAAAATATGGAGCTTCAGTCCTGATAAAAGTGATATGCATCACGGCTTTTGTGACAGGTGTAGTCAATTATATACTGTTCTGGAATGTTTCTTTATGCGGAGCGTCGGGAGTGGTGTTTGCCTTTATCCTGCTTACATCTTTCACAAACTTTAAGGAGGGCGAACTTCCGGTGACATTTATACTGGTAGCAGTGATCTTTATAGGGCAGCAGGTCATGGAAGGACTCTTCCTTAAGGACAATATCTCCAATCTTTCACATATACTCGGTGGTATTGTGGGGGCAGCCTTCGGGTATAAGCTGAATAAGAAGTGAGAACAGGTCAACTTTTGCAATCAGGCAATATATGGATAAGAGGGCAAACGGCATAAGAATATGCCGTTCGCCCCTTTTTTTATGCGAGTAAGTGTGCTAAAATCAATAAGTGCGCCCAGTTGACAAGGCGCAGTATGAGTATATTTATTTAGGAGATATGGACAAGATGGCAGAGAAGAAGATAATGCTCGGTAACGAGGCGATCGCCAGAGGAGCATATGAAGCGGGAGTTAAGGTATCCGCTGCTTATCCGGGTACGCCCAGTACTGAGATAAGTGAGAATCTGGTACAGTATAAGGATGATATATACAGTGAGTGGTCACCCAATGAGAAGGTGGCCGTAGAGGTGGCAAGCGGTGCGTCCATAAGCGGTGTTCGTTCCATGGCCTGCATGAAACATGTGGGACTCAATGTTGCAAGCGACCCTCTTTACACCATGTCATATATAGGCGTTAAGGGTGGAATGGTACTTGTGGTTGCCGATGATCCGGGTATGTACAGTTCACAGAATGAACAGGATACGAGGATGATAGGCAGAGCATCGATGGTACCGGTGCTCGAGCCTTCGGATTCCATGGAAGCCAAGGAATATATGAAGTATGCATTTGAACTGTCGGAGAAGTATGATACTCCGATGATACTGCGTACTACCACAAGACTTGCTCATTCAC
>JAILKC010000069.1 GCA_024694055.1 Lachnospiraceae bacterium
TTATGAATCTGCATATGTGATACCTTATGAGGAGTTGTACAAGCAGGGTTATCGAGGAATCATATATGATATAGACAATACTCTTGTTCCTCATGGAGCACCCGCGGATGCAAGGAGCATAGAACTCTTTGAAAGACTTAAGAGCATCGGATTTGATGCAACACTTTTATCCAACAATAAGCGGGAGAGAGTGGACATGTTCAATAAGGATGTCCATGTTCATACCATATATAAGGCAGGTAAGCCCAAGAAAGACGGGTATATAAAGGCCTGTGAACTTATGGGTACGAATACATCCAATACACTGTGCATAGGCGACCAGATATTCACCGATATGTGGGGCGCAAGAAAAGCAGGTATAAAAGCACTGATGGTAAAGTACATAGACAGACATGAGGAGATACAGATAATACTCAAAAGAAGGCTTGAGTGGTTCGTGCTCACAGAATACTTTAAGAAAAGAAAAAATGGCTTGTCAAATAGCAGGACATAGTATAAACTATTAAAGAATTGTTTGTCGAAAAACAGGAGGATTATTTATGATAGCAGCGGGTGATTTCAGAAATGGAGTTACTATTGAGCTTGAGGGTAACGTATATCAGATTATTGAGTTCCAGCATGTTAAGCCTGGTAAAGGTGCAGCTTTTGTAAGGACCAAGCTTAAGAACATCAAGTCAGGCGGTGTGGTAGAGAAGACTTTCAGACCTACCGAGAAGTGTCCCAAGGCTCATGTAGATAGAAAGGATATGACTTATCTCTACAGAGACGGAGATCTTTACAACTTTATGGATTCCGAGACATTTGAGCAGATCTCATTAAGTGCTGATGCAGTTGGTGATTCGCTTAAGTTCGTTAAGGAGAATGAAGTATGTAAGGTTTGCTCATATAAGGGCGATGTATTCGCTATTGAGCCTCCTTTATTCGTAGAACTTGTGATCACGGAGACAGAGCCCGGATTCAAGGGTGATACTGCTACAGGTGCTACCAAGCCTGCTACAGTTGAGACAGGAGCTTTGGTTCAGGTTCCTCTGTTCGTAGATCAGGGAGAGACGATCAAGATCGATACACGTACGGGAGAATATCTCTCAAGAGTATAATCTGATCGCACAGTTACTATTATTGGCTTGTAAGGCAACGATGATTTATCATCGTTGCCTTTTTTTGTTAATCGGAGGAATGTATGGATATTTACGAATTTTTGGAAGCAATAAAGATGAAACTGCAGGCTTACTATGGCGATGAATATGCAGTGAGCATATGCAGCATCACCAAGAACAACGATCATGTAAAAAATGGGGTGACCATCAGGAAGAATGATGAGAATCTTGCCCCCACCATATATTTGGATAAGCAGTATGAAGAATATAAGGATGGGAGAAGTTTTCAGGATATAACTGATGAACTGATCACTACAAGATCGGGCTGCGCGGATTCGATCGGCATGGATATGGATTTTTTCCTGGACTATGCCAGAGTAAAAGATAAGTTAAGGGTTAAGCTCATAAGCAAAGAGAGGAACAAGAATCTTTTGCAGGATATACCTCATATGGATTTCGCAGACCTGAGTGTGGCATTTTATGTGGCGATTGAGGATGAGAAAATAGGAAGCGGGTCGATACTCATTCGTAATGAACATATCAAAGAATGGGGTGTATCAATCGACAGACTGTACGAGGATGCCAGAAATGCGACCATAAAAGAAGAACCGCCGTACCTTGCGGATCTTGTAAACATGCTCACGGAGATCTATATCAATAAGACTCATACATCCTGGAAGGATATGAGTGCTGATATAAGACAGTCTCTTGAGGAAATGCGAAGCAATAAAAGCAATATGTATGTGCTCACCAACAGCAGTAAGCTGTACGGTGCGACTGTAATCATGTATCCGGGTATGCTTGAGGAGATCGGCGATCATATAGAAGATGATTACTATGTGATACCCAGTTCACTTCATGAAGTTCTTATCGTTCCGCAGTATGCCTGTCCTGACGGAGCGGAGCTTTCTGCCATGGTGGAGGATGTCAACAGAACAGAGCTTGATGCGACAGAGATCCTGTCTGAACATGCTTACAGATATCACAGAGACACGCATTGGCTCGAGCCTGTTATGCCTTAGTACAGGCTAAATTAATGCTGCCTTGATCGCTGCATTATTTTACATATACGGGCTTCAATGTTATACTATACGGGTGTTATTGTGACCGGTGAGATTAGGATAAAGTATGGCTGAAAGAGACCGTGTGAGCAAAATTACAGATGCAGTAGGCGTGATATTGTATGTTGCGGGCATATTGTGCATGTGCGTGATATGCTCGCGCCTGTTTACTGATGATATATGGTATGATGAGGTCTTTTCGTTGGGGTTCATACGATATGGATATGCTGATATAGCATCGCTTACGGCGATGGATGTTCATCCTCCCCTGTACTATATGTATCTTAAGACTGTTACCGCTATCGGTATGGCATTGGTTGGAGAGAGTCATATCATAGTGCTTGCCAAGTTGGCTTCCGCACTTCCGTGGCTGGGTTTATTGGTGGTGAGCGTTACTTATATCAGACGTAAATGGGGGCTTTCGGTATCGGGTATCTTTTTGTTCTTTGTTACCGCCATGCCGCAGATATGCGGATTTTACGGCGAGATACGGATGTATTCATTCGCACTTTTGCTTGTGAGTATCAATGTGCTGCTTGCCGTTAGAATACTGTCTGACGGCGATAATGCACTTATATGGATACTGTTCTTGCTAAGCGGCATCATGACGGCGTATACACAGTATTATGCCTGCATAGCCATCATAGGAACATATATAGCCATATTTACGGATAGCCTTATATATAAGAATGAACGAAACAGGACAATCATAAGGAATCTGATCATATCGGCTATACTTTCAGTGATCGCATATCTGCCGTGGCTTCCCGTGCTTCGTGCTCAGATGGGTAATATATCGGGGAAGTACTGGATACAACCTCTTACCATAAGAAGTCTTGCAGGCTGCATTAAGTTTCTTATACTTCCGGCTACTGATATGACCGGACTTGCATATATATGCGCCGTAGCCGGCGTTATCTCGATTGCTTTGATCGTTACCCTGTATGTTATATATTGCAGTAGGGAGAGCATAAGGGAACTTATTTGCTTAATGTGTCCGATACTTATTGTCATAATAAGCGGTTTTATCCTTTCTGCAGCAGGTACTCCGATATTCATATACAGGTATATGATACCGGCTGCTGGAGGATTGTGGCTTGCGGTTGCGATCTGCGCCATGAAGGCCGGTGAGGGATATAAGGAAAAGCATACGGACCGGACTGTGATATCCCTGTTTCCAATCCTTCTTATGATCCCTCTTATCATCATAGGCCTTGTTAATGTAAGAGGATTCTACGGTGAAGAGAGATGGAAGGAGATTCATATAGATGATGCTATGGAGACTTTGCATGGCTTAGATGATGCTGCTGTGATAGTGGCCAATTTTGATCACGTCGCATCGATCATGGGGTATTATCTGCCCGATAATACAGTTCTGCTTTATGATGACAGTTGTGATCAGCTCATTACAAGGATGAATGACAGATGCGGCAATATGGCAACTGATGAAGACATAGATAAGCTTTTGCGCGATGGCAAAAAAGTGTATTTTTTCGGCAGCTTTTCGAGTCGTGACGAGATCACGGACAAATGGGGCAGGGCAGGCATCGGAAGTGAACTGATGGGTGAGATATTTATAGAAAGATATTGGATAAATATATACAGCTTAAGTGTGGATGATGAACAGAATACTTAAAGAGGGATCGTTTAAAAAGAATATCGCGGCAGCGGCTTTTATGGCATGCATGGCGGTTGTATATGCTTTTATGATGTATGGTAATAAGCCGTGGTATGATGAGCTTTATACATATTATTACTTCATAAGCAGAGGACCGATATATGCAGCGATTCATTGGCCTGTACCGAATAATCACGTGGGTTATTCGGTATTGTCGGCATGTCTTGATGTTTTTTCAGACCCATTTATAAGACTGAGAGGAATATCATATATCGCAGCAATTGCCAATCTGGCTCTGATATATGTATTCTGTTGCAGGTTCATGCGAAGGGAATTTGCACTTTCAGCATCCATGCTCTATGCCGGTGCCGGTCTGGTACACAGGCTTTCCATTCAGGGCAGAGGCTATACATTGGCGGTAACATGTTTTCTGATAGTTCTTATATCTTTGTATGACATATGTCTTACGGATAAGGCGGGCAGAGGCAGTTTTATATGGCTGGCGATAGGTCTGACATACGGACTTTATATAGTGCCGAGTTCAGTGTACTGGGTGATACCTTCGTGTTTGACTGCGGGCATATATGTACTTATCAAAAAGAAATATGACCTGCTTAAGAGGCTGATCGTTACGGGACTCATTGCGGCTTTTGTTACATTTTGTCTGTATGCGCTCATATGGTTGGCTATCGGTGCCAATATTGTGTCCAAAGACAGTTCGTTTGCGTACTTTGGAATGCATCAGGCGAAAGTCATACTTAAGGCTCCGTTTTTGTCATTTAAGACCGGTATGGAATACATGCTGGCAAGCCCGTATATTCAGAGTATAGACAGAATGGACTGCATTAAGGGGATGCCTGATTATCTGACAGCACTTTTTGACAATTTCTATGACGGTTTCGGTATCTTTATTTTGGCCGTGACGGCTCTTATCGCTCTGTATGCGATAGCGGGTATATTCCTTCAAGTAAAAAAGAGGGATACTGATCTTTTTGGTTGTCTTTTTATATGTATATGTCTGATTGTGGTTCCTGTGATGCTACTTATACAAAGCGTACATCCGTATAAGAGGGTATTGGGATTTTATATGTTACCGATCGCTTTTGGAACGGTATATATGCTTGACCATGTCGTGAAAAAGGTGATTGGGGAGAATAGAGATAGACTTTTGACCGGAGTGTGTGTTGCGTTTACATGCATCTTTACACTTATATGCGGGCTGTCCATAAGTTCGGATGGTAACAGGGCGCCTCTTGCAGATAAGGAGAATGATCTGAAAGAAGTGTTTGATCTGATAGATGTAAAGGAAATTGATAACATATTCTATACGGACGATTATCAGAAGTATGTACTTAAGTTCTACTATGATGCTTCTCCGGCGGAAAGTCCGACGCTTGAAGGTGCGGATTGGGTGGTGGTTTCGGCTGAACTTACCGATCCCGGTAATACTGAACCTGAGTGGCCCATCCTGTATGGATATGATGAGAACCTTCTTAAGCAGATATATTCATCGTTTGAGTCGATTGCGATCAATGAAGAATATGCCGTGTACAGACGCTCGTACTAGACAATAAGTGGCATATATGATAGTATAGAAAAGCTGTAACATTTTCGTAACAATTACGTGATGATGCGGCAAGCAGATAATCTGCCCTTATATTGTGCCCGTAGTCTAACGGATAGAACGAAGGCCTCCGACGCCTTTAATGCAGGTTCGATTCCTGTCGGGCACATTTTTGGAAGGAGTTATGCAGTGGAAGAAAACAATAATATGGCATCCAAATTTGTGGAATGGATCAAGGATGTCATAGAACTTATCAAAGATAATAAACGTATTGTTATATTGGTAGCATGTGTCATCTGTGGCATTGTAGCTGCAGTTACGATCACTACAAAGCTTGCAAAGAGATCCGAAGTGGCCAATGAGGTGTTGGAAGAAGATCAGACGGCCAAGGAAGAAGAGTATGTTATACCGGATGAGCCCCTGCAGAAGGATGCATATCCTGAGATCAATGCTCTTATGAAAAAGTATTATTCTGCTGTTGCAAACAGTGATATAACTACCATAGAAGAGCTTCGTACAGGTCTTGATGATAAGGAAAGAATAGTCATCGAGAAGAAGGCGCAGTACGTAGAGAGTTATCCCAATATCATATGCTATACCAAGCCCGGTCCTACAGACATGACTTACCTTGTGTTTGTCAATTATGAGGTTAAGCTCAAAGATTTTGATGAGCTTATTCCCGGCATGAATGTATGGTATGTATGTGAGGATATCAATAACAGATTCTATATCAATGAAGATCCTCAGAATGATAAAGTGATCGAGTATTGCAAGATAGTATCCGTTCAGGATGATGTTCAGGACTTAAGCAATACCATCAATGTCAAATATAATGAAGTCATGGCATCCAATGAGGAACTTGCTGCTTTCATGGAAGATCTTGGGGTTCAGATGAAGGTCGAAGTGGGTGAAGAACTTGCTAAGGCAGAGATGCCTGAAGAGCCTGAAGAACCCGTTGTGGAAGAGGAGCCGGAGACTGATAATACTCCGGAGTTTGAAGAGGTTAAAACCGTACGTGCCACTACTGTCGTTAATGTGAGAGCATCAGACAGTGAGCAGGCGGACAAGGTTGGCAAGGCTCAGGAAGGCCAGGAATTCAAGCTCATAGAAGAGAAAGCCAATGGCTGGTCTCAGATTGAATTCGCCGGCGCTGAGAGCGCATTTATCAAGTCACAGTATCTTGAAACCGTTAAGGTAGATAAGGTTGCAAGTGTAGGCAACGACGAAGAAGATAAGACGGAAGAACAGGCCGATACGACTGCTGAAGATAAGTCCAAGGATAAGGATAAAAAGGACGAGACCAAGAAAGAGGACGAGACCAAGAAGGATGAGCCCAAGAAAGAAGAAAAAGAGGATGCTTCCAATGTGAAGACAAGCGGAAGCGTAACCGCGCAGGTGACTCTTAATGTAAGATCCAAGGCATCGACTGAGAGTGAGAAACTTGGTACACTCTATCCGGGAGATAAACTTGAGGTAGTAGAGAAGATGTCAGACGGATGGACCAAGGTTAAATATCATGACTCGATCGGATATGTTAAGACTGAGTTTGTAGAATGATGTATGAACTGTATGGTCGACTGAAGTGTGCGATATTTTATAAAAAAGGTGTTGCATAATTGTATACAGTATGGTATCTTGTTAAAGACAAAGGCGTCAAAATAGTATTTTGACGTCTTTTTTATCTTTATGTATATTATTGTATAAATTACACATGACACATAGGAGGAGAGAGTATGTCATACGTTGATGAAGTGCTTGAGAAGATCAAGAAAAGAGATGGAGATCAGCCGGAGTTCATTCAGGCCGTTACAGAGGTACTTGAGACCCTGAAGCCCGTTATTGCAAAGGATGAGGAGAAGTATCGTAAGCTTGCCATCCTTGAGAGGATCACAGAGCCTGATCGCCAGATCATGTTCAGAGTTCCCTGGGTTGATGACAACGGTCAGGTACAGGTTAACAGAGGTTTCCGTGTACAGTTTAACAATGCTATTGGACCTTACAAGGGAGGCTTAAGACTTCACCCTTCAGTAAATCTTGGTATCATAAAGTTCCTTGGATTCGAGCAGATATTCAAGAACAGTCTTACAACACTTCCTATCGGCGGTGGTAAGGGTGGTTCTGACTTCGATCCCAAGGGGAAGTCAGACAACGAGATCATGAAGTTCTGCCAGAGCTTTATGACTGAGCTTTCAAAGTACATTGGAGCTGACGAGGACGTTCCTGCAGGTGATATTGGAACAGGCGCTCGTGAGATCGGTTTCATGTTCGGTCAGTACAAGAGGATCAAGAACCTCTACGAGGGTGTTCTTACAGGTAAGGGACTTACATATGGCGGATCACTTGCTCGTACAGAGGCTACAGGTTATGGTCTTTTATATCTTACAGAAGAGATGGTTAAGTGCCATGGTGATAAGATGGAAGGCAAGACTGTTGCAGTATCAGGATCAGGTAACGTTGCTATATATGCTATCCAGAAGGCGCAGCAGCTTGGCGCAAAGGTTGTTACATGTTCTGATTCAACAGGCTGGATATATGATGAGTCAGGTATCGACGTAGCTCTTCTTAAGGAAGTTAAGGAAGTTAAGCGTGCACGTCTTACAGAGTATGCTGCAGCTAAGCCTTCGGCTAAGTACTTCGAGAAGAAGAACGGTGAGCACGGTGTATGGCAGTACAAGGTAGACATCGCTCTTCCTTGCGCTACACAGAACGAGCTTGATATCGAAGATGCAAAGATGCTCGTAGCTAACGGTGTTAAGTATGTTGCAGAGGGCGCTAACATGCCTACCACGATTGAGGCTACACAGTACTTCCAGAAGAACAATGTACCTTTCGTAGGCGGTAAGGCTGCCAATGCCGGTGGTGTTGCTACATCAGCACTTGAGATGAGCCAGAACTCAGAGAGACTTTCATGGAGCTTTGAGGAGGTTGATTCTAAGCTTAAGGGTATCATGGTAGGTATCTACCACAATATCGATGATGCAGCCAAGGAGTACGGCATGGAGGGCAACTACGTAGCAGGTGCCAACAT
>JAILKC010000076.1 GCA_024694055.1 Lachnospiraceae bacterium
CACCCGGCTATCTCTACCGGTCTCATGGCCTGGCCCAGTATCACCCAACCTGCCAGCGCAGAGAATACGGCTTCAAGACTCATGATAAGACATGCCAAAGCAGGGCGGACCTTCTTCTGTGCAACCACCTGAAGCGTATAAGCTATTCCGCAGCTGAACAATCCCGCATATAAAAGCGGTATTGCGCAATCCGTCACTGCTTTCCATGTAGTGGTATTTCTTTCATATATAAGTGCCAGTACGGTACATACCAAAGAACTGACTCCGAACTCAATACTGCTAAGCATCACCGCGTCTGCTTTCGGCGCATATTTATCCACGAGCATGATCTGCACACCCCAGATAAATGCACTGATAAGCACAAGCCCGTCTCCGACGGACAGACTAACGCTTCCCGTCATGCACATAAGATAGAATCCGACTATGGCTATGCCTGCTGCCAGCCACGCCCTCCCCGGTATCTTCTTATGTAAGAGCACTCCGTAAAAAGGAACGATCACAATATACAAAGCCGTCAGGAATCCGGCCTTGCCCACCGTAGTATATATGATCCCAAACTGTTGGAAAAGCGATGCCGCACATAAAGCCAGTCCTACAAGCACACCGCCTTTAACAGTATCAGTAAGGGAAGTACCCTCTTCCCACACCGAGCCGTTCCTACGCCTGATGCCTCGAAACACCATGACCACCGGGATCAGTACTACCGAACCCAGGCCATATCTTATCGCATTAAAAGAGAATGGACCCAAATAGTCCATTCCCTCTGATTGTGCAACAAAAGCAACGCCCCATATGATAGCCGTTATAAAAAGGGCTAGTACAGACATGCTATGACCTCAACCTCACACAACACATCCTTGGGCAGACTCTTAACAGCCACGCAGCTTCTCGCGGGCTTATTCGGGAAGTACTTGTCATACACTTCATTAAAAGCCGCAAAGTCTCCCATGTCAGCCAAAAAGCATGTCGTCTTGACTACCTGCTCATATCCGCAGTCCGCAGCTATAAGCACGGCTCCTATATTCTTCATGACCTGCTCGGTCTGACCTTTTATATCCGTAGCCTCGACATTGCCTGTCTCCGGGTTGATCGGGATCTGTCCCGATGCATATAACATCTTATTGGCAACTATCGCCTGTGAATAAGGGCCTATTGCCGCAGGCGCCTTATCGGTCGAAATCTTCTTTATCATGATCGATCCTCCGTTAACTCAATGTATCTCCGAATGATACTGCTGAAGTGACTTAACTTCAGCCTCCGGATTATTCTTGACATATCTGATACCTTCTGCTGAAGCCTTGGCTGCCGCAATGGTCGTCACATAAGGAACCTTTGCCTTGATAGCTGCCTTACGAAGGTAACTGTCATCCTGTGCGGATGCCTTGCCTACGGGCGAGTTCACGATCAGCTGTATGTCACCGTTGATGATCATATCGTTGATGTTCGGCTGACCCTCATATATCTTATTGACCCTTGTATTGTTAACTCCGGCCTCTGTAAGCACCTTGCTGGTACCGTCTGTAGCGATGATCTTAAATCCGCACTCGTCGAATATCTTTGCTACCTCTATAACTTCATCTTTATCTTTCTTATTGACAGATATAAGTACCGTTCCTTCCGTGGGAAGCTTTGACTGTATGGCCTCCTGCGCTTTGTAGAACGCTTCACCGTATGATGACGAGAGTCCGAGCACTTCACCTGTTGATCTCATCTCAGGTCCTAAGATGGGATCTACCTCCGGGAACATATTGAAGGGGAAAGCAGCCTCTTTTACACCGTAATTGGGTATGTTCTTCTCCTTAAGCTCCGGAACGGGGCTTGCCTTGCCTGTAAGTTCCGATGTGATGATCTGTGTAGCCAACGGTACCATTCTGATATTACATACCTTGGATACAAGCGGTACGGTACGTGATGCTCTGGGATTGGCCTCAAGCACGAATACCTTGCCCTTCTCTATGGCATACTGCATGTTCATAAGTCCTCTTACATGCATCTCTTCAGCGATCTTACGTGTATACTCCTTGATCGTAGCCACATTCTCAGCTGAGATATGTACCGAAGGAATGATACATGCACTGTCTCCCGAATGTACGCCTGCAAGCTCGATATGTTCCATAACAGCAGGCACGAATGCATGTGCTCCGTCTGCAATCGCATCCGCCTCGCACTCAAGAGCGTGATTAAGGAATCTATCTATCAGTATCGGTCTGTCAGGTGTCACTCCGACTGCTGCCGCCATATATTCTCTCATGGAATCATCATCATAGACCACTTCCATTCCACGTCCGCCAAGCACGTACGAAGGGCGAACCATTACGGGATACCCTATCTTGCCTGCTATTGCTATGGCTTCATCGGCATTGACTGCCATTCCTGATTCAGGCATCGGGATGCCAAGCTTATCCATCATGGCTCTGAACTGATCTCTGTCCTCTGCCAGATCGATAACAGCCGGCGAGGTACCCAAGATCTTCACTCCGTTCTTTTCAAGATCAGCTGCCAGATTAAGAGGTGTCTGACCACCGAACTGAGCTATAACGCCAAGAGGCTTTTCTTTTTCATATATGCTTAATACATCTTCAAGCGTCAAAGGCTCGAAGTAGAGCTTGTCAGATGTATCGTAGTCCGTAGACACGGTCTCGGGATTACAGTTGACGATGATGGTCTCAAATCCCAGTCTCTTAAGTTCCATTGCCGCATGCACACAACAGTAGTCAAACTCTATACCCTGACCTATTCTGTTGGGGCCGCCACCCAGGATCATTATCTTCTTCTTATCGGAAGAAGGGCTCTCATCATTTGCAATATTGTAGCTTGAATAATAGTATGCACTGTTCTCTGTGCCGCTTACATGCACGCCTTCCCATGCTTCCTTAAGCCCTATCGCATTCCTTCTGTCTCTTATGTTCTGCTCAGACACTCCTAAGATCTGGCTTAAATACTTGTCTGAGAAGCCGTCCTTTTTGGCACGGATAAGTGCATCGTCTGCAGGCACACTACCCTTGGAGGTTGCGATAAGTTCATTCTCTTCCTCAACCAGTTCCTTCATCTGTTCGATGAACCAGTGCTTAACCTTGGTAAGCTCATATATCTCATCCACGGTAGCGCCCTTGCGAAGAGCCTCGTACATGAGGAAATGACGCTCGCTTGAAGGAGATACAAGTCTTGCAAGGAGATCTTCCTTACTAAGGCTGTCAAAATCTTTGGCATGACCAAGTCCGTAGCGACCTGTCTCAAGCGATCTTATGGCCTTTTGGAAAGCTTCCTTATATGTCTTACCTATGCTCATAACTTCGCCCACTGCGCGCATCTGCGTACCGAGCTTGTCTTCCACGCCCTTGAACTTTTCAAATGCCCATCTGGCAAACTTGATAACCACATAGTCGCCGTCCGGAACATACTTATCAAGTGTACCGTACTTACCACAGGGGATATCCTTAAGAGTAAGGCCCGTTGCAAGCATGGCTGATACAAGTGCTATAGGGAATCCTGTTGCCTTGGAAGCCAATGCCGAAGAACGTGAAGTACGTGGATTGATCTCTATTACTATGATACGGTCAGACTTGGGATCATGTGCGAACTGCACATTGGTTCCACCGATGACCTGAACCTTATCTACTATCTTATATGCCTGCTCCTGCAATTTCTTCTGAGTCTCTTCCGAAATCGTAAGCATGGGAGCCGAACAGAATGAATCACCTGTGTGAACACCGATGGGATCGATATTCTCTATGAAGCAGACCGTGATCATGTTGCCTTCGCAGTCACGTACCACTTCAAGTTCAAGCTCTTCCCATCCAAGTACAGATTCCTCTACAAGTACCTGTCCCACAAGTGACGCCTGAAGACCTCTTGCACAGACAGTCTTAAGCTCTTCCTTATTATATACAAGACCGCCGCCTGCGCCGCCCATCGTATAGGCAGGGCGAAGTACTACAGGATATCCGAGTCTGTCAGCAATAGCAAGCGCCTCATCCACTGAGTATGCCACATCTGATCTGGCCATCTCGATACCAAGTTCATTCATGGTATTCTTAAACTCTATTCTGTCCTCGCCTCTCTCTATGGCATCTACCTGCACGCCGATAACCTTTACATTGTACTTATCAAGCACACCTGCCTTATAGAGTTCGGAGCAAAGGTTAAGTCCTGACTGTCCGCCCAGGTTCGGAAGCAACGCATCAGGTCTCTCCTTGGCTATGATCTTCTCAAGTCTGTCTACGTTAAGCGGCTCGATGTATGTCACATCTGCAGTCTCAGGGTCAGTCATGATGGTAGCCGGATTGGAATTGACCAATACTATCTCATAGCCCAACTTATGCAACGCCTTGCAGGCCTGAGTACCCGAATAGTCGAATTCGCATGCCTGACCTATGATGATCGGTCCCGATCCTATGATCAACACCTTGTGGATATCTGTTCTCTTGCCCATTTCTCTCTCCTCCAAATCATGCCTATTTTCAGAAAAAAGGAGAACATATAATATGTTCTCCTCTGAACTTACCTGTCTAATCTACATTCAATTCATTGATATGCTGCTGTGATCTCGTCGCCATCTCTGTATCCGGGAACTGTGCTATAACCTTCTCATATGCATCAAGTGCATTGACAGTATCTCCCGACTTGCGATAGGCATTGCCGAGGTTGTACAACGCATCTCCATTACTATTATCATAAGAGTAGGCCTTTGTCAAGTCTGCGATGGCCTCCTCATACAATTCTTCCTGATATGCTTTCATGCCGGAATCATAGTATCCGGAACTTACATCGGCACCCACCATGGACATTAAAAGCTTGTATACGGCATTGAAACTCTCGCTTCCCTCGTCCATCATGCTCTCGTCGATACGGTCAAGATAACCCGCCACTGCCTGCATGTCCTCAGGGTTCTCAATATAACTGTTAACGGCGCTTAACAGGCTGTCGATCGCAGCCATTCTGCCGTCTTCGCCCGTATACGAATCAAGTTCTGACTGAAGCTTCTCTATCTGATTCTGAGAAGTCTTGATATCCTGTTCCAACGATCCTATCTGTGCAGTCTTGGCATCCAACTGTTCAGCCGCTGCCTTAAGGCTCTCATCCACGCCCTCCCTGGCCGCCGATATCCTGGCCGGAAGAATGAGCATATAAGATACCGCTATACCTATTAGTATACCTATAGCCACATTGATGACTATAGATGATGTCTTGGTCTCTCTTCTGACAACTGAGCCGGCATACAGGTCAGTGCTCTCTTTTTTGACATCCGTCACATCAATATCGGACTTCTTGGACTTATTAAAGCCAAGTCCCCTGCTCTGTAATACGCTGTCTTCATCCATATCAAGGATGTTACGGATCTCGCCCACATAACGAAGCGTAGTGGTATTGCCTACATCGATCTTCTGACAACGCTGAAGATAACGTCTGGCATCCTCCCATTTCTCGAGCTTAATGCACACAAGTGCAAGCAACTGGAGAGCCTGTACATATCTGGGATTCTGGTTGATGGCCGACTTAAGCGCTATCTCGGCATAATCAAGCGATTCACCCTGATGGCAATATCCGAGTGCCTGATTGAACTTCTTCTCCGCCTGATTATACTTGTCCAGCTCACCACGGTTCTTATTAAGCAGATTGATATAGTCATTGGCGATATTCTTCGTAGGGCGAATATTCTGGCTCGTGATCCATTCCTTGAGCGCAAGTCCGCACTCACCGAGTTCAAAATATACCAATCCCAAAAGATTACGCGCGTCTATATTGGTCTTATCTATCTTCAAACATAACTTCAGAGACGAAACCGCTCCGGCCAGGTCTCTGACATGTGCTTTCTCCAAGCCCTGATTATATGCAAGATTGGCTGCACCGATAATGTTCTTGTACAGAGAAACATCAGCTCCGCACCTGGTACAGAAGTCATTAGGGCCCAGCTCAGCACCGCAATTATAGCAAATCATGCCTTACCTCACTCCCTACTTCTCTTCCTTGTCCTTTACTTCTGTCTTCTCTTCGGTCTTCTGTCCTCTTATGAACTCGATCACCATATCCACCATGTCGGTGGGATCCTGCTTATACAATGCCTCTTCGACATCTTCCATCTCAAGCGACGGATAAAACTTCTTAAGTTCTGTCTCAAAATCTATCATCTATATTCTCCATCTGTAAGGAGCAGGATTAATCGGCCGCTTTAAGTTCTTCATATATATAGAGAGAACCGCACACGTACAGATGATCATACTCACCCATACCGGCCTTAAGTTCCTTATAAGCTTCCGTCAGATCATCTCTTACATCAACCGAAAGAGAATCCCCCGAGTCGCTTATGGCCTTCGCCCTGTCCTTCAAGCCTTCAACATCCACACTTCGTCCCGTATGCATCGGAGCCAAGATCAACCGCCCAAACGCCTTCGAATCCGCGATCATCTTAAGTTCCCTGTCAGACTGCTTATCCGTCACCGCGGAAAAAAGCATGCTTCTGACTCCCCTGCAGCCGTCATGACTGACGCTGTCAAGCAACGCCTTGATACCATCCACATTATGCGCACCGTCATAGAAGATATTCTTATCTATCTCCTCCAGTCTTCCGGGCCATCTCATCTCTTTAAGCCCTTCTTTAAGCGCAGTCTTCGGTATATTCTCCCCGCCATAGACGATCTCCATGGCTTTGATCGCAAGCGTTGCATTCTCCGTCTGATAGACGGCAGGACCCACTACCTCGAATGTAGCATTATTATAATAATCGGATTCATAGGAAAAATCAATCACTTTATCACATACGGACTTTTGAATCTTTTCATAGCCCGGAACAAACACCAAGGGTGCGCCGATCTTATCAGCCTGCGATCTTATCACTTCGCTTACGCCCGGATATCTGTCAACTGTCACCACCGGAACACCGGATCTTATTATCCCGGCCTTTTCGAAAGCTATCTTTTCCCTCGTATCACCCAGATATTCCATATGATCCAGACCGATCTCCGTGATCACCGTAACATCCTTTTTGTCGATGGTATTGACCGCATCGAGCCTTCCTCCAAGCCCGGTCTCCCATATGACACAGTCTGGTCTCTTTTCCCCGAAATATGATGCTGCTATGAAGAAAAGCCAATCAAAGTAAAGAGGAAAATAATCTTCCATCCCTGACGTATGCCTGAATTTCTTAAGTCCTGTTAAAACGTGATTAAGATGACGGATGAAATCCTCTTCCTTTATCATCTCACCGTCCATGACAATGCGTTCTCTGATATCACACAGATGCGGAGACGTAAAGACTCCGACGCGAATGCCCATGTGCCTGTGAATGGATGCCAAAAATGCGCACACGCTTCCCTTGCCGTTGGTGCCGGCTATATGGAATACGTGTCTGTCCGGATCCTCCAAGAAAAGCTGATCATAGAAAGCCTTGCTTTGTTTAAAATGCTTTTCGGGCGATGCATCCAAAAAACGCGGTATCGATTGTAAAAACGATACCGCATCATCCATATCTTCTATATTATATGCTGCTTTGATCATCAGATCTGTGTCCACTTTATTCTCCCGACATTATTATGTCAACCATTGAGATGCGCAGGTGTACGTTCGATCACGCCGCTTCTTCTGATATATCTGGTGCAGGATTCCTCCCTCTGAAGCAAAAGCTGAAGCTCATCAATTCCGATAGTGGTATTACGACACGCATCCTGTCTGACTTCAACAAATGCATTACTGCCCTGTGCCATCTTCTGGGCCAAGAGTTTTTTGTCTGAACGTATGTCGTCAAGGGTTTTATAAGATTCATCCTTAATGGTATTCAGTTCATATATCCTGTCCTTCTGCTGTTGGGTGGCACCGCGCTCTTTGCTTATCTTAAGCAGTTCCGTCATCTCGGCGATGACCTTGGCCAGATCATTATTAATCTTTTCCTCTTTTTCATTAAGGGCATTGTATTTAAGATAATCTTCTTCTCCAAAGCCGGCATGAACTAAGGACTTAGGCTCTGTATAATTGCCTATGGTACGCACTTCCACGCCCTGAAGTCCATGTGTATAGCCTCCAAGGGCATATCCCTTCTTGCCATCCAAATATACCTTCTGGGAAGATCTGACATTGGCATTGAGAACATAGTTGGCATGTATCTCTCCTACCGCATCTACGTCGGAAAATTCCAGGAATTCGGCATATATATTGCCTCTGGCCGATATCCTGCTCTGTCCCTGCGCGCCCTTTGTAAGCACCACGTCTCCCCCGGCAAAGATCTTGCCGCTTGCGACAGTTCCGTTGATGGTCACATTGCGTCCCGCACGGATCACAGCTCCGGCTTCTACATTGCCATTTATCACTATGTCACCGTAGAATTCCACGGTACCATAGGTCAGGTCGAGATTGTCATTGATCTCATGGACAGAAAGTATCTCTATATTGTTGTTCGAGTGAGAGATCTTACCCGCAATCGTGGCAAAATATTCTCTCGTCTCTTCATCATATCTTATATACTTGCCTCGCAGCTGCGGCAGATCCTTCATGGGCTTTGGAACCTTCTCTGCTCCGCATACATCAAAGCCCGCCTTACCCT
Source organism: Lachnospiraceae bacterium (assembly GCA_024694055.1). Classification (GTDB taxonomy): domain Bacteria; phylum Bacillota; class Clostridia; order Lachnospirales; family Lachnospiraceae; genus Colinaster. The sequence continues at coordinate 8,534 of JAILKC010000076.1, forward strand.
GTACTGCAGGATAATACATTGCTATTTTGTCACCTTCAGCCACATTGCACAGCCTGTTCATGGAAGTATAGTCTACACTGCCGTCTTCTCTGATATCCGGCTCTTTACGCTCATCCATATCAAGGGCAAACTCGTAGTATCCCTCAGTTCCGGGTTCGGATTCCTTGCCCTCGGCTACTACCACATCTTCCTCATAATGGCCGAGATTGATCATCTCCATTATCGCCTCTGACTTAATGCCAAGTACTACCCTGTTGGCTCGAAGTGCACCTATCACCTCAGGCACGGTATACTTTTCATCCGCAGCGGGAAAGCCCAGTCGTACCGTGGCTGACATCCTGTCTTCGGCTATCTGCACGGTAATGACCTTGGTATCCTTCTTGGCCTCCTCTAAAGAATCCTCCCCTTCTGCCGTATTCTGTGCAGTGGAAGCCTCTTCGGATCTGATGGTGGCAGCATCTCTCTTCAGTTGTTCTCTGAGCTTTGCCAGTTCCTCAGAACTTAGCTTCTTATTCTCCGGCATAATCTTACCCCGTGCCCGCGTCATACCATGCGCCGGGCGGTCGAACAACTACATATTGGCCAGTTTTTCAAGCTGTTTGCTGACCTCACTTAACATCTGTCTGTATTTCTCCAGCTTGTCCTTCTCTTCCTGCACTTTCGCAGCCGGTGCCTTGGAAGTAAACTTCTCATTGGATAACATTCCTTCGGCACGCTTTATCTCACCGTTTAATCTCTCTTCTTCCTTCTTAAGCCTTTCCTTTTCCTTGGTTATGTCAACCAATTCTGCAAAAGGCATGTATATATTGGCACCGTGGATCACTACAGATACTGCATCAGGTGCAATGCCCGTCATATCACTCTGTATGGTCACTTCAGATGCATGTGCAAGCTCCGCAAAGAATAATTTACCGGTCGTAAACGCGTCTACGATAGCTTCGTCTGACGATACAACGAAAACGCCCGCTTTTTTCGAAGGAGCAACATTCATCTCCGTACGAACATTACGTATGCCTCTGACAGCTTCCTTGATAAGCTCTATACGGCTCTCTTCCTCTTCGTATACACTGGACTTGTCGTATACAGGCCAGTTTGAGATCATGATGGAAGGCTCATCCGACTGAAGTGTGGTAAATATCTCTTCCGTAACGAAAGGCATGTAAGGATGCAAAAGCTTAAGCGCATCAATGAGCACACTCTTAAGTGTCCACATAGCCGCATTCTTGCTCCTCTTATCATCCGTATTGTAGAGTCTGGGCTTAACCATCTCAATGTACCAGTCGCAGAACTCATCCCAGATAAAGTCGTATACCTTCTGAACCGCAATACCAAGTTCAAACTTATCCATGTTCTCGGTAGCATCACGGATCACGCTCTGAAGCTTACTTATGATCCATTTATCAACCGGCTCAAGATCTGAAGGATCCGGCTTGCTTATGACCTCATCCCCCATGTTCATCATGATGAATCTTGATGCATTCCATACCTTGTTGGCAAAATTACGGTTTGCTTCGACTTTTGACATATAGAATCTCATATCATTACCCGGTGCGTTACCGGTAATGAGCGTGAGTCTTAATGCATCTGCGCCGTATTTATCTATGATCTCCAAAGGATCAATGCCATTACCAAGCGACTTGCTCATCTTGCGGCCCTGATCATCTCTTACAAGTCCATGGAAAAGTACTGTCTTAAAGGGCTTTTCTCCCATCTGCTCATAGCCGGAGAATATCATTCTGATGACCCAGAAGAAGATGATGTCATAACCCGTCACAAGCACATCGGTGGGATAGAAGTACTTAAGATCCTCCGTCATATTTGGCCATCCAAGAGTAGAGAACGGCCAGAGCGCTGAAGAAAACCAAGTATCAAGCGTATCGGGATCCTGTTCTACATTGGTACTTCCACACTTTGTACATGTATGGACAGCCTCAGGTGATACCATGATCTCGCCGCAGTCCTTACAATAATATGCAGGTATCCTGTGTCCCCACCATAACTGTCTTGAAATACACCAGTCTCTGATATTGTCAGTCCAGTTAAAATAGATCTTCTCCATTCTGGGCGGGATAAGCTTGATCTCACCGTCCTTAACCGCCTTGACTGCAGGCTTGATAAGTTCATCCATCTTAACGAACCACTGAGCCTTGATAAGCGGCTCTATCGTAGTTCCGCATCTGTCATGTGTTCCCACGTTATGCGAGTAATCTTCTATCTTTACAAGCAACCCGAGATCTTCAAGATCCTTTACGATGGCCTTTCTGGCTTCATATCTGTCCATGCCCTCGTACTTGCCGCCGTTTTTATTGATGGTGGCATCATCGTTCATGATATTGATCTCAGGAAGGTTGTGTCTCTTACCGACTTCAAAGTCGTTAGGGTCGTGAGCAGGAGTGATCTTAACAACACCTGTACCAAATTCAACGTCAACATACTCATCCTCCACTACAGGGATAGGCTTATTCACAAGAGGTAGCCATACCTGTCTGCCGTGAAGATGTGTATATCTCTCATCTGAAGGATTGACTGCGACTGCCGTATCTCCGAGCATTGTCTCGGGTCTTGTGGTGGCAAAAGTCAAAAACTCTGTCTCTGACGGCTTACCGTTCTCATCAACGAGAGGGTATTTGATGTGCCACAGATGACCTGCCTGTTCCTCATATTCAACCTCTGCATCGGATATCGAGGTATTACATACGGGGCACCAGTTGATGATCCTGCTGCCCTTGTATATCCATCCTTTTTCATGCATCTTGCAGAACACTTCGGTGACAGCCTTGTTGCAGCCTTCATCCATGGTGAAACGTTCTCTGTCCCAGTCACATGAACTTCCAAGCTTCTTAAGCTGATTGACTATTGTCCCGCCGTACTGTTCCTTCCATTCCCAAGCTCTTTTAAGGAAACCTTCTCTTCCGAGATCGGCCTTGTCTATTCCTTCTTCCTTAAGCTTCGCTATTATCCTGACCTCAGTTGCGATGGATGCATGGTCCGTACCGGGCTGCCACAGCGCGTTATAGCCCTGCATACGCTTGTATCTGATGAGAATATCCTGCATGGTCTCATCAAGCGCATGTCCCATATGAAGCTGTCCGGTGATATTCGGAGGCGGGATCACTATGGTAAAAGGAGTCTTGCTATGATCCACTTCTGCGTGGAAATACCCCTTGTCTATCCAGTTTTTGTAGATTCGATCCTCCATTCCCTTGGGATCATAAGTCTTGGCCAATTCCCTGCTCATATTCTCTGATCTTCCTTCACTTGTATTTTATGTCAGTCTACATAATATTCCTATCTTACATAATATATTAGTTTTAGCCCGTTTTGTCAATGATATCGCCCTATTTTGTCGCATTTTTGTAACAATTCCCTACAGAATTTATGACCCTGCGGACGGATTGTCACAAAGCCCGTTCTGTGGTACAATAACTGGTGGTATTTTGTAATATAGGCTACTATATGTTGAGCACAAAACGGAGTATTATATGTGGGCAAATGAAACAGTTTTTTATCAGATATATCCTTTGGGATTCTGTGGCGCGCCTTTCGAGAATGACGGCAAGCTTGCCACCAGCATACTTAAGGTTGCGGATTGGATCCCCCATCTTAATAAGTTGGGCATAGGCGCTATCTACTTTTCACCGATATTTGAATCCGATACACATGGTTACAATACGAGGGATTACCGTAAGATCGACACCAGAATCGGCACCAACGAGGACTTTAAAGAACTTGTAAAAAAGCTTCATGACTCGGGGATACGGGTCGTGCTTGACGGTGTCTTCAACCACGTGGGGCGCGGATTTTTTGCATTCAAAGATGTTCTTGAAAAGAGATGGGACAGTCCGTATAAGGACTGGTTCCATATAAGCTTTGACGGCAATTCCTGCTATAACGACGGATTATGGTACGAGGGTTGGGAAGGTAACTATGACCTGGTCAAACTCAATCTTCGCAATGAAGATGTGATTACATACCTTTTGGACAGCGTAAGATACTGGATAGAATATTTCGACATAGACGGCATACGCCTAGACGTGGCTTATATGGTAGACAGGGATTTTATGAGGCGACTGCGTGCCCATTGTAACGGTCTTAAAAGCGACTTTTTCCTGGTCGGTGAGATGATCCACGGTGACTACAATCAGCTGATCGCACCCGACATGCTCGATTCTGCCACCAACTACGAGTGCTACAAGGGCATGTACTCAAGTTTTAACTCCATGAACATGTTTGAGATCAACCACAGTTTGCAGCGCCAGTTCGGACCTGATCCATGGTGTCTGTATACCGGCAAATGGCTGCTTTCATTTGTGGATAATCACGACGTATCTCGTATCGCTACTACATTAAACAACGAAAAGCACCTGCCGCTCATCTATGCGATGCTCATGGGCATGCCGGGCATACCCTGCATCTACTACGGAAGCGAGTGGGGATTCAAGGCAGACAAAAAGGACGGCGATCCCGGTCTTCGCCCCTGTTTCGATGCGCCGGTCGACAACGAGCTTTCGGCATATATCGGAAGGATATCCGCCATCAGATCAAGTGAGAAGGCTCTGATGTACGGATCCTTTAGAAGCGCATTCCTTACCAACAAACAATGCGTGATGGAGAGAGTATGCGACGGAGAGCGAGTGCTCATAGCCATCAACGCAGATGAATACGACTTTGATGCGCACTTCGACATAGGTTGTGGCACATTAAGAGACCTTGAGAGCAAAGAAGATATTCCCGTTACCGGACCTTTACATATGCCCGCTTACAGCGCTGCATTTTATAAAGCATTATGAACCTTTGACACGGCGCGGCTTTGTCGCGCACATCATACCGGCATTTCGAGATGTGAAATCATATATGAACCTTTTATCTACATCCGTACGCTCTCTGGTGGAATTCATGTTCAGAGAGGGCGACATAGACAATCGAAGCGTACATAATGCGACCGCCGCTATGACAGAAGGCGGTCGTCTTCATCGTATGATACAAAAGAGCATGGGAAGCAATTATCACGCCGAGGTTCCCCTGTCTTATTCTTATGTCTGTGACGATATCACCGTAACAATAGACGGCAGAGCCGACGGTATCATGGATGCAGAACCGGTTCTTATCGACGAGATAAAAGGCACCTACAAGAAGCTTGACAGGATGGAAAGACCTGAGACCGTCCATCTTGCTCAGGCAATGTGTTACGCATACATATACGCTTCACAGAACGATCTTTCACTCATAGATGTCCAGATCACCTACGTGCATATGGAAAGCGAACTTATAAAGCGCTTTAATTCCACATATTCATTTTCAGAGTTAAGCGAATGGTTCGAAAAACTCATGACGGACTACATGAAATGGGTCCGCATGGAACTCGAATGGAAAAAGAAACGCGACTTATCCATCAGATCAGTCGATTTTCCCTATGAATACCGCCGCGGACAGAAGGAACTGGTTACGCATGTATATCACACCATAGTCCACGGAAGAAAACTCTTTTTGGAAGCCCCTACCGGAGTAGGCAAAACTATCGCCACGATATTTCCGGCCATAAAGAGTATAGGCGAAGGTAAAGCGCAGAGACTTTTTTACCTGACCGCCAAAACCATTACCAGAACCGTCGCATCAGGTGCCATTAAGCTGATGCGTGAAAACGGGCTGTGTTTTAAAAGCATTACTCTGACCGCCAAAGACAAGATATGTTTTTTAAGCGAGCGTATCTGTAATCCCGAGGCCTGTCCATATGCCAAAGGACATTTTGACAGAGTCAATGAAGCAATGTTTATGTTGCTTAACGAGCAGACGGATTATTCTCGTGAGGTAATAGAAGAATACGCAGAGAGATTCAAGGTCTGTCCCTTTGAATTTGCGCTTGATGTAAGTCTTTTCTGTGACGGGATCATTTGCGATTACAATTATCTTTTCGATCCGCATGTATATCTTAAGAGATTCTTCGCTGAAGGAAAGCCCGCAGAAAGCGTGTTTCTGATAGATGAAGCACACAATCTCGTAGATCGCGGCCGCAATATGTACAGCGCGCTTTTATGCAAAGAAGATGTACTTCGCATCAAAAAGACCGTCAAAGTATATGACGAGACTCTTGCAAAGCGTCTCGAGAAAGTCAACAGAGAATTGCTTTCGATCAAGCGTATGTGTTCGGGTGACGGTCGCTATACCGTGCTCGATGACATATCCTCTCTTGAAAGAAGTATGGAAAGGCTGTATGACAGACTCTCGGATTATCTGGAGAATCACGATGCGGGACCTGTCAGGGATGAAGTTTTGGATTTCTTCTTTGATGTCGCACATTTCATCCTCATATACGAGCTTATGAACGACAAGTACGTAACCTATGCCGCCATAGATTCAAGAAACGATCTGTCGGTGCGCCTGTATTGCGTTGATCCGTCAGAGAACCTAAATGCATGTATGAAAAGAGGAGTGGCATCGATCCTGTTTTCAGCTACCTTACTGCCGATACAGTATTACAAGAGCTTACTTGGCGGAGAAAGCGAAGATTACGAGGTTTATGCCGAGTCCACTTTTGACAGTGACAAAAGAGGCCTTTACCTTGCCGATGGCGTAACTACCAAATATACCGAGCGAGGCATCTTAATGTACAGAAGCATCGCCTCATATATACACAGTATAGTGAGTGCACATGAAGGCAAGTATATGGCATTTTTCCCTTCATACAGTTTTCTTGAAAATGTATACGAAGCTTATGTAAGACTGTACGATGACAAAGGATTGCTCGTGCAAAACGAGAGGATGAGCGAAGAAGAAAGAGAAGAGTTTCTTGAAAGTTTTCGTGACGACGGCGAAAGCCTGCTGGGATTATGTGTTTTAGGCGGGATCTTCTCAGAAGGGATCGATCTCCAGGGTGAAAGCTTAATAGGTTCCATAATCGTCGGGACCGGAATACCCATGGTCTGTGATGAGAACGAGATCATAAAGGACTATTTTGATGCTCATGACGGCGACGGAATGAAATATGCCTATATCTTCCCGGGCTTTAATAAAGTGCTGCAGGCCGCCGGACGGGTCATACGTACTCATGATGACGTAGGTATAGTCGCGCTTTTGGACTACAGATTCTCATACCGCTCTTACAGGGAGCTTTTCCCCAGAGAATGGCAAAATATTAAGCGCATCACCTTGGATGATGCGCCTGATATTCTCGGCCGTTTCTGGGATGAACGGCTGTAAGCCAATATTCTTATGACTTTACGTCACATGCCTTATGCTTCAGGCATGATGACTGCAGCTATGATGTAAGCTACCACGCCGGATCCACCGAGCATGGAGAATATTACCCAGAGTATACGGATAACCGTAGGGTCTGTTCCAAGATACTCGGCCAATCCGCCGCATACTCCGCATATCATTCTCTCTGAAGCTGATTTGGTTAATCTCTTGTCATTATTCATGATTCTGTCCTCCTTATTAAATCCTTCTTTAACTATTTGTTGTTTTTTAGTCGAAATTTATATTAACACTGCCCATTCCAAGCTCTATCTTATACTTCGACGATGAGTCATTGTCTATCTTTCTCTCAGAACTAGCGCCTGCCGATGTAATGCTTCCTATGTTCAGGGTTCCCATACCCACGTTGTATTCATAATCGTGATCATCCTCATCACTTGTAAGCGACATATTGACATTGCCCATGGAGCACTTCAGATCAAGATCATCCTTGATATCACCATTTAACTGGATCTGGCCCATTCCGACCTCCATATCAGCCTCTTTGGCAATGAACTTGTCAAAATTAACACTTCCTGCTCCCACCGTGATATTAGCTTTGTCGACAGATACCTCTTTATTAAAGTCCATCTCAGCTGCTCCCACATTCATGGCAAGCTTATCGCAGTCAAGTTCCACATTGCACTCCAATGAAGTAGCTCCGGCATTTATCTTCAGATTATCAATGTTCATATCATCCGGAAGATACAGCACAAACTCTGCCGATGAAAGCTTGGTCAGGCTCTTTTCCTTCCTTTCTGCCTTAATCTCAAGATCATTACCATTAACATCGACAGATGCTTTCACGCTATCATCCGCCTTGTAGCTTATATTTTTGTCTGAGCTTTTTTCAATGACCAATTCTACCGCTCCGATCTCAAGCTCTACGTCCTTGATATCCTTCCCCTTTGCTATGACCATAACATTTTTGCCTGTCTTTACAGTGCCGACATTCTCTACAGATATTGAAGACACCTTTGATATAGCATTATCAAGAAGCGTATTGAGCCTTATCGGAGCGCCGAATTTCTCAACTATCTCTGCAGCCTGCGCTCTGCCGCCGAAAGGAAGCGAGATGGCAAGGCAGGTAACACCTATGACTGCGCAGACCGCTGCGGTTGCCAATGATCTTTTAATACCCTTTTTCATACTCAGTCAATCTCCTTCCCGAAAATAATCCTCTTAACCAGTCTGACGATCCACTTTACTCCCTTGATCACCAGTCTGAATGCCGCCGGTATCAGTCGTGCCAAAGCGCGACATCCCGCCATCATCAGATTGCCAAGAGCCAGACCAAGCATCGAATACCCAAGTACGGTAAATGCACCCAGGGGTTTGGTAACCAGTGACAAAACAGCGGCCACTATTCCAACCAGGCTTCCTACTATAATGGAGATTCCGGAAGTAAAAAGTCCAAACACTGTACCGATCAGGCTTCCGAAGAGTCCAAACAGAATGCCTATTGCTCCTCCGATCAGTCCGAACACCGCAGGAACCACCACCGGCGCCACCAATACGAGGATCGCTATAAGAAGAAGCAATCTGCTCTTATCAATCTCCTTTCCAAATATATGGAAATTCTTTTCACTATTGACACATCCGTCATAATGTGTTATCTGCGTATATTTATCCGGAACGTCACGTGTGTCGTTGATTCCGTTTGAATAGCCTGTCTCAGTGAATTCACCATCTATGACACCATTGTCACCTGACGCAAGCTTTATTGTCTTGGCCAAATCTTCGGGTGAGCCTAAGGATATGATGGTCTCTTCCTCATTGTCTGCTCCGCCTGCATCAAAATAGTCATTATAATAATTCAGAGCATCCACTCTATCATCTTCCGGTATATCAGCAAGCAGTTCTTCCAGTCTGCTCATGTATTCCGTTCTACTCATGTATCTCCTCCTCGCCGTCCATCCCGGCAGCTTTCCCCATAAAGATCGAGGTAACTCTTGACGAATACTTAAGCCATTCGTCTCTGTACAATGAAAGCTGAGCGCTTCCTCTTTCGGTTATCTTATAATAACGTCTGTTACGTCCATTGAACTGTCGATCATATGATTCCAGGCATTCATCCTTGAGCAATCGTCTGAGGACCGGGTACAATGTGGATTCTGACAGCTCTATGACCGATCTGACGTCCTGTGTGATCTTGTATCCGTAAGTTCCTTCGCTGTCGGTGGCTACAACCGCAAGAACTATTGCATCCAACAGAGCCGAACCTGTATTAAAAACCAAGA
>JAILKC010000087.1 GCA_024694055.1 Lachnospiraceae bacterium
CTCTTATCAGGCTTTTGGGCAGCTATACCCATTGCTATTGAACTGCTGTGGCCCATCGAACCCACAGTCAGAAAATCGTGGCCGTGATCCTGTCCATTGGCTTCTCTTATCTCGAAAAGTTCCCTGCTGGCCTTACCGGTAGTGGATACTATGATATCATTATCCGTGCATGCGACTATATGTCTTATTATCTCTTCACGCGTCATGGAATAATCGTTCTTATATACGACCTTCTCATCATAACTTAAAGCACCCTTACGTACTACAAATGCAACACTCTTGCCACTTTTAAGGAGAGGTTTATATATATCCATCATTTTTTCCACATATTCAGTCGTGGTATCCTTATCTATCACCGTGTACTCTATATCCATGTCATCCAACAATTTACAGGTAACTTTGCCCTGGAAGACATGCTGCGGCTCATCATGAACTCCAGGTTCACCACGCCATCCTATGATAAAAATGACAGGAATTCCGTATACAGCCTCATTAAGAAGTGACGCCACAGGATTGATGATATTACCCTCACCGCTGTTCTGCATATACACGACCGGCACTTTCCCTGTTGCTAGGTAATAACCTGCTGCCAGGGCCGTGGCATTACCTTCATTTGCTGCTATCACATGATGCTTTACATCAATACCATATGTATTCATCAGGTAGTTGCACAATGCTTTTAACTGCGAATCCGGTACTCCGGTATAATAATCCGCATTAAGTTTTTCCACAAATTCTTTTACGTTCATATTATTCTCCGTGAAAAGTCATACGTTTGCTTCTTTTAACTTTTGCTCCAGTTCGTACAGTTCATCAGGAGTATCAAGCTCTGCTATCACTCCTTCTTTAAGCGGCCATACTCTAAGATTCAATTTGCCAAGGTTGCGATCTACCACATCATCCCAAAAAAGATTCTCATAACCCGGCTTGCCGTACATATCTTCTATGGCATCTGCTATTAGTGCAGCCTCTTTGGCTTTAAGATAAGCCACTCCCACCATATTGGGACAGTCAGTCACTCCCCTGCCTACTCTGGTGATATATCCGGAGGAATCCAGTTCAAAGCCCCAGTCATCCACATACCCCTGACGCAATATGCCATAATAGCAGGAGTGATCCGGATGTGATTCAAAGATTCCCTGATCCATCACATACAGATCCGCTTCGCATACAAAGCAGTCTCCCTGTCTGAGTATGTCTGCGGCATAGTATATTGAAGATATATTATTGATCGTCTCATAGTCCGGATTCTTAATTATCTCTATGTTCTTAACACCCTTATATTCTTCTGTAAGGATATCAAACTTATCTCCGAGATAGCCCACTACTATATATATATTGTCTACGCCCGCTTTGATCAATCCATCTATTACCGTCCTGATCATGGGTCTGCCGCATATAGGCAACATCGGTTTGGGACATGTTTCAGTCAACGGCCTCATACGCGTCCCCATGCCTGAAGCCATAAGTATAGCATTCATATGTTCAACCCCTATAATTCATCGATAAGCGATATTATCTGCTTGATGGGCATCAGTCTGCTGTCAACCTCTGCAGCTCTGTGATATTTAAGTATATCTTTTGCTGTCTGTTCCATGGCCGGAAATGCGCTTCTGGTAAGCTGATTGGCATATATCACGATGTTTACTCCATGCGAAGCCAGTTCTGCTTCGGTTACAGTATTGAATGACGAAGGTACCACAACTATAGGAGTAGTCTTATCCGATTCCCTGAAAAGATCACAGAACTTAAGTATCTCATCCGGTTCCTTACGTCTGCTGTGGATCATAATACCGTCAGCACCGGCCTTAACATAAGCTCTCGCTCTTTTTATGGCATCATCCATGCCCTGTTCAAGAATAAGGCTCTCTATACGCGCTATTATCATGAAATCATCTGTAAGCTGTACCTTCTTGCCTGCACGGATCTTCTCACAGAAATGCTCAATAGTATCCTGGGTCTGCTCTACTTCCGTACCAAAAAGCGAATTCTTCTTAAGGCCAACCTTGTCTTCTATGATAACTGCAGATACGCCCATCTTCTCAAGCGAACGTACCGTATATACAAAGTGTTCAGTCAATCCACCGGTATCTCCGTCAAAAATGATAGGCTTGGTCGTAACTTCAGTAACATCATCTATAGTGCGGAATCTGCTGGTCATATCCACCAGTTCTATATCAGGCTTGCCTTTGGCTGTCGAATCACATAAAGAACTGATCCACATCGCATCAAACTGTGCAAGTTCTCCGTCGTTTTCCACTATGGTCTTCTCAGCTATAAGCCCTGTCAATCCACTGTGGACCTCTATGGTCTTAACTACATCGCAGATATCTATGAGTTTACGAAGTCTTGGCCGTCTGTATTCAGGCATTGCAAGTTTCTCACGCATAATGGTATCCACGTGTTTAACTTCTTCGTTGTAGGTATATGGAACATCTATGATCTTACCGCCGTAAGCTGCCAAAAGGCTCTCTACATTGTCTCTGATAGCTTTCATTGGTCCATCAAGCCAGTTATCACCATGTATGACATAGTCCGGTCTCAAGGTTGATATCACATCATCATACATGACTGTGTCCTGCGTCACAACCTTGGATACTTCAGGTATGGCCTCAACAAGCGCAACACGTTCATCAAAAGATATGGCCGAGAATCTGTTAAACTTGACCATGGCCTTATCGCTTATCACTCCAACTACTACATCGCCGTATTTCTTTGCTTCCCTTATTATGTTCATATGTCCTGCATGGATCACATCCGTACAGAAACAGGTATATACTGTTGCCACTTATTCATCTCCTTCTGTTCTGTCATTCACACATTATATACAGCGGGTATCGCTATATTGTACTTATTCAAAGCTTCTTTAAACACCTTAAAGAAGTCATTAATGTCTTCTTCATCTATCGCACCAAGGGCACAGAGCCTGAATGTGTTCGTAGTGGATATCTTACCCGGATATATGGTAAACCCTCTCTCATAGCAGTAGTCATGCACCTTTTCAAAACTCCAGTTAGGGTCATCCGGATATCTGACTGATACTACCAGTCCTGCCTGCCATTCCCTTTTAATGATATCCTTAAACCCGAGCTCATCAAGTCCTTTGTGGATAGCCTCAAACACTCTTGTATGTCTTGCCCATTTAGCCTCTTCTCCTTCTGCAAAGTATTCCTTAAGAGCCTGAATGGTCGCATATATAGTCTGAACCGGCGGTGTAAAATGCATCTCCCCCGTCTTTTCAAAATAATCATACTGAAGATACAGATTGCAGTAATACGATCTCTTGGGATAATCTTTGGATTTTATTATCTCAGATGTTCTTCCAATAATGAATGACAGTCCGGTCATGGCCATAAGGCCCTTCTGTGCAGAAGCCATACAGAAATCTATATTATCATCATATACATTGATTGGACGCATTGCCAGTGTAGACGTGGTATCCACGGTAAACACAGCGCCGTACTTATGTGCCAACGCACCAATCTCTCTAATCGGATTAAGTATACCCGTTCCCGTCTCATTATGTGTCGTGTGAACCAGCTTTATGTCCGGATTATCATTAAGAGTCTGCTCTACCACTGAAAGATCAGGCAGTTCATCCACCGGGAATCTAAGATCAATATGGGGCAAACCATAATACTGACATATCTCCACCGCTCTGGTGCTGTATGCTCCGTTATCTATTACCAGAACTTTACCATTCTCAGGCAAAAGCGAATTGAGACATATGTCTATATTGATAGTGCCGGACCCGCAGAATAAAACTGTAGTATAGTCTGAAGGATCCGCATGAACTGTCTTAAGGATATCCTCCCTTAATCCCTTCATGAGGCCCGCAAACTCCTGCTCTCTGGGGCATATATCAGGCACCACCTGTGCATATTTTACAGTATCCGTCGTAGTCGAAGGACCCGGATTCAACAATACATTGCGCTTTATCGATTCCATTTTCTTCTCACCTCTTTGAGTATTCTATAAGCTTACCAATAATATATCTTGCTCCGACTTCACCGCTCTTACCGATATTGTCAAGATACTTCTCTCTTACCCCTGCTATGGATTCCGGTGAATATACTCCATCATTAAGTAACTTCTCCACCACTGCACCCAAAGTATCAAGTTTGTCCGTATCCACCGATATGCCTATCTCATCTCTTACAGCAATATCAAACGGCTCTATTCCTATCTCTTCATAATCAGGATTCATGATCTTCATTGGAGTATTGATATAAAGAGTCGGCTTAAGAGTCGTAAACGAATACTCGTAAGCTATTCCCGACCAATCCGTCATAAGCACGTCCGCATCAAATACCGTCTTATTGGATGAAAAATCCATCTGCAGTTCAAAATCACTAAAGTCGCAATACTTGTCCTTTATCGCAAGCAATCTGTCCTCAAAATGTCTAACATACTGAGGATGCGGTCGCAATATTACATGATATCCCTTTCCGAGTATCTGATCCAGAATGTCATCTATACAAAGGTCAATAAGGTTATCCTGCTGCCATGACGGTGCTATCAGTATATCTTTGACAGGTTTTTCTTCTTTATTACTCTTCTCATAGTTCGCTATCATATCATCTATGAGACCATAACCTGTCCTGACTATATTCTTGGCAGGAAGATCATAAGTCTTCTCTTCTGCCCTGATCTCACGTTCAGTAAGCTCATTGGGCACGAATATGGTGTTAAAATGATCAAGGGCATGCTTTCTGTAACTTAAGTTCACATCCCCCATGGCGTGGTCCATATATATATATTCAATATTGTCCTGCACCAAAGATTTCTTAAGATGATACGTCTGAAGATCCGGTGTAGTCATTACCATTATATCGGCCTCAAGCTTCATCATGAGCACGATCAACTTATTCTCACCTATATAATAGGTTCTGAATCTGTCTGATGATCTGTTAAACACCTCATCATCCGGATCACCTGTGATATAGTGTATAACTATATCAGTCTTACTTAGAATAAATTCGATAACATTTTTATAGTACTTATAGAATCCATTTTTCTCTGAATAGAATACTATCTGCTTGTATCCATACTTGAAAAATCTTTTGTAATCCTGCTTCTCTCTTGCAGCAGCTTCCTTACTGACTTTCTTATCAGCGCTCTTATGATACCGCTCTACCTTGTCAAGCTCTTCTCTGCTCTCTTTTAAGGCTTCATAGTCAATATATTTAGCCGGACTGATACAGGCATTAAGTATGAATAACTGCACAACTGCAAGAATATTACCCACTGTCCAGTAAAGTGCCACGCCTGCCGTTACAAAAAATCCCAGATACAGCGACAGGCCAACCGATATACCCATCGTAGTATACTGGTTAGCCTTACTCTGCTCAGATTGCAGTACATTCACTTTATTCTGTATATAACACATAAACCATGCCGATACAGCCGCAATAACAGGTACCAGGATGTATTTCCCCAAAACCTTGCCGGGAATAAGTCCCAGTTCAAATCCAAAGAACACTGTATCAGATACATTAAATAGCTTCAGTCCTTCTACCACGCCCATAAGTACCACAAGCTGTACTATCACCGGTACAAGATCAAGCATGGGATGATAGTTTTCTTTCTGATAAAGCTTATAATTCTCCTCGGATATCATATCCTTATTGCCAAAATATTTGGCTTTGATCCTATTCATATCAGGATACATCTTTACCATCTTGATGGAATTGTATTGCACCATAACGGATATCGGAATCAGGATAACCTTGCTAAGTAACGTAAAAAAGACTATAGACCATCCATAGTCAGGTATTATCTTATAGCATCCAGCAAGTAAAGCCGCAAAGGCCTTGCCCAATATAGATATCATATCTATTCCCTTCTATCATCTACTCCGACAGCCACATCTTATTAATGTGAACGGATAGTATTCTCGCATCGTCACTGCTTTCATCAAGCATCCGTGGTTCTATTGCTCCGGGAAATACAAGTCGTAAAGGCAAAATATCATCATTGATGTACTCACCCGGAATAAGTACTGTACAAGTAGATCCCGTATTTTCTGTACTGCATGTAAGAGTCGCTATTCGCTCTCCCTCTGCATATATTCTAACACACTGATTATCATTATACACTTTATCGCATATAAAGTTAAACCTAAGATCTTTATTATTATAGCCCCTAAGCTTGAAAAACAAGTAAAGTTCATTACTTGCGGTTGCCCCTTCTTCATCATAATACAGTCTTTCGTTTAGGCTATCAGCATATTCTGATTTCTCTTTTAATTCTATAACATCCCCGATTGTATATTCTATTGCATTACGCTCACTTTCCTCAAGCGGTACTATTGAGTCAAGATCTAGCGCATCAATACCTATCTCGCATCTGACTGAATGAATATCCTCAGGCATATCCGGAAAGAACTGACCTATAGATGCTCTTCTTGCAGTATGTAGCCTCTCAGGATCTGATGACACGTCTATATCCCACACTCTTGGTCCATAGGGCATATAGTCAAATCCGGCTTCATCCGCTATAGTAGCCATGAGATTTCTGACATGAACCGGCGATTTATCCTCTCTGTATTCATGGCTTACCCCTGCCTGTTTGATCAAAAGGCACGAATTCTGCTGTATACCATGTTCGACTCCTCCCTGCCCATGATCACCGGTGATTATGATCGTACTGTTCTCATATACACCCTTGGCTTTCATGTCTCTGATCATATCACCCACTATATGAAAACAACCGGCTGTCTGTATACTGTCCGACGATGTCCCCTCTGCAGCAGGTTTTCCATTTTTATCAAGGATAAACGGGGCATGGGATCCTATCATATGATACAGTCTGAAAGTCTTGGAATAATCTATGGAAAATCCTCCACATTCCTGATATTTTTCATAAAAACGGGCATCATCAAAGAAAATCCCTTCTTCGTCCATAGAAATATCAGTAACTGTATCAGCATGGTCTGCTTCTATACAATCAGTTATATCAGTTGTATTGATATAGAAGTATTTCTTTACAGAGGTAGGAAGAGCGTAAAACGCAGAGAGTTTACACAATTCTCTGACGAATCTTTTTATCTCCCCGATATAATAATGCTTGTCTCCTTCTATGGCATTATTTACAACACTCGTGTTAACATTTTTGACATATCTGTTGTCCGTATAAAATCTTATGTCATACCCGTCCGCGCTTAACCTGTCATAAATATCTACAGTACTCCAGGCATCATCAAGATAATCAAAATAGTTCATGCCTGATGCGGGATATTCAACACCCGTCATAAGCGCGGGTATTCCAAGATCCGTATATGACCCTCCTGCCACTTCATTGGAAAAGAAAGTGAAATCATCCAACTCCTCCGTAATCTCAGGATAATCCCTGACTGCATCTGAATAATTGTCAGCCCCGAGTGAATCAAGCACAAATATGACTATATTCTTCTGATCACCAAGAGTATACTCACCGTCGTACGAAAAATTTACCTCCGGCAGGACTGTATCTTTTGGAATTGCTAAAAGAATAATAAAAACGGCTAATTGCACTCCGCCTACGCAAAGTGCAACATAATTGCAGATCTTTCCTATATTTGCCGATTCCAACTTTTTAAACAATAACTGTGGCAGCAGAATGATAACAAACCATACTGTCCCATCCATAACCATATTCGGCACATACTCGCTCCAGTCTATCATGCGCCCTGTAAGCTCCGGGAGTTTTGGATTGATCCACGCAGACTGAACATATAGTGCAAGTGACACAGATGCGATCAGTAAAACCCATCTTAAATCTATGGCATCATTAGAAATCAAAACAGATATGCAAAAGAGTGTCAAGAAGAGAACTGCTGATATAGCCAGCAGTACCCATGCTATATCCCCGAGGTTTACTAAAAAATCCGCACTGTTACTAATGATCAGATTGGCAGGCAAAAAAAATCCGACACTAAGTGAAAATGTCAAAACAGGCAGTATCACTCTGCCGGATACTTTTTTAAGCACTCCATAACCGACTCTTTTATATATACAGATCGATCTGATCGCGGCTGCGATCATGATCGCAAAAAAACAGGAAACTATATATCTAAGCATTATACTGTCGAGTCTGAGTCAGATTCATCCGTAAAATGAATCTCGCTCTTGGTCTCATCCTTCTTTCCCTTTTTGAAAAATGCAACTATCTTATGCCGAAATACCGTTATAAGTGCACCGATTGCAATTATCACTCCTGCTACTGCCTGAATAACGTACGTCACTGCTGACGGATCAATGTAAATCATCATTTTTATTTCCTCCTCTTAGTTTATATCCAGATTTCTGATCCTTCTTTCCATCGTTTCCATTGAATCAAACTGTCCCATATCGAGCCATGTATCTTCTCCGATAGGGTACACACCCACTTTTAATCCTGCCTCTTTCATTCGAAGAATTATATCAGGCATTCCTATTGCCTCACCATCCTTGATATAATCAAAGACCTCCTTTTCCAATATATAATATCCCGTATTTGTAAAAAAAGACATCTTCGGTTTTTCTTCAAGGGATTCCAACAATCCACCCTCAGAAAAATTAACCACTCCATAAGGAACCTCATAGTGCTTCAACGAACATACCATTGTCGCTTTATTTCCGCTTTCCTTATGGTGCCTTACTATTGCTGAGGCATCATCAAGTATCAGAATATCACAATTGGTCATGATAAAAGTATCTTTTATGTCATTTTCTATTAGTTTTAATCCGCCCCCGGTACCCAATGGAATCTTTTCATCATAGAAGCTTATATTATAATCCCTCTTACCCTCATTAAAATATGACTTTATCATATCTTTCTTGTAGTTCACTATAAGATAAAAGTCATTACATCCTTCTCCGTGCAGAGAATCCATTATTCTCTCGGATATAGGTATTTCTTCTATTGGTATGAGTGGCTTGGGCAATATCTTGGTATAAGGATATAACCTGGTTCCCTTTCCTCCTGCCATCATGACCACCGGAAGAGATATAGAGCCGTTTCTTCTCTCTGCTCTGTCATCTGCCACAACTACCGATAATATCTTTTTTGAATCATCGATCAGCGGTACAGCAGATATACCATACTTGTGCATTATCTCCAATGCTTTTGTCTTTATATCATCGCCATCTTCCTCTGTCAAACATACAGGCATCTTCTTGGCAAAGCATTCTACTTTTGTATCTACAGAAAAGCCGGACAGGATCGCTCTGCGTATATCCCCGTCCGTAACCGAAGATTGCAGCAAATCATCATCATTTAACACAAACAGTACTTTTGGATATACATGTTCCAGTCTGCCCAGAGCATCCATTACCGTGCACGTATTGTTTATACAATTATCCTTAAAATTCTTTGTTATTCTCATAACACTCCGATGATCCGTTCCGTAATCAGTGTTGCATGTCCGTCCTTCTTTTTACAGTACCATCACTCACTTCATATACTATATCACAATTCCTGATAGTTGAAAGTCTATGGGCGATGATAATAAGAGTTTTCTTGCCGCTAAGATGCTCTATCGCCTCCATCACAGCCGCTTCCGTGTCATTATCAAGTGCCGAAGTTGCTTCGTCAAGGATAAGAACTTCCGGATCACTGTACAAAGCCCTTGCAATTCCTATCCTTTGTCGTTGTCCACCGGATAAACGTACACCATTTTCCCCTATAATCGTATCCAATCCTTCCTCAAGACTGTCGATAAATTCCTTGAGTTGTGCATCTTCTATAGCTTTTGTCAGTTTGTCTTCATCCAGTTTATCTTCTTCGATTCCGTAAGCTATATTGGTTCGTATCGTGTCATCCAAAAGAAATATGCTCTGCGGAATATATCCAAGATTCAATCTCCAGTCATCTATCCTGTCTGTGATATTCACACCATCTACCGTTACTTTTCCGCTTAATGGATACAAAAGTCCAAGTATTATGTCTGCCATGGTAGTCTTGCCCGCTCCTGATGGTCCGATAAATGCCACTGACTTATTCTTAGGAATTGTGATATTAGCACTTTCAATCACATTTTTATCGGTATTAGGATAGGCAAATTTCACATCCTTAAGTTCTATAACATCATTGAATTCAAGTTTTTTGTAACCACGCGATTTCTTAACTATCTCATGCCGTTCTATATCCTTAAAATCATCATATATGGCAAGCATACTGGGTTTTCCGAATGATATTCTGTTAAGGTAACCCGTTATTCTGTTAAATGCCGGAAGAAGTCTGAATGCGGCCACCGCAAAAACCGCAACAGTCGAAACAAAATAGTCAGGAGATACCCCCATCATAAGTTTTATGATTATGGACAGCAACACCGTACAGATACACATACTCTCCATAAGCGGTTTGGGAATATAGGACATGATTTGATATCTCTTTTGATTAACTACAAACCTGTTATACTGCTCATCAACTTTATCCGAGAAATAATCCATTCGGTTCATCACCATGGATTCCTTTACTCCGCCAAATGTCTGCAATAACCACATATTGATACCGGCTCTCGATTGCCTTGTATTCGTACCATACAGTTCAATACGTGACTTAATCCTCCTCATTATTACATATACAAATACAATAAGAACTCCTCCGACAATTATAGTAATTGTTTTGTCTTTATAAAGCAAATATGCAAATAAAACCACAGTCACCATGACTTCTGCCACCAACTGCATGATAGCTATCATGGTATCAAACAATCCATTTGTATCTTCTTTTACATTTCTTACAAGTTCTGCGCTGTTATGATTCAGAAAAAAAATGTATGGTTCTTTTAGGTATGTCTCCAACAGTTTCTTTGCCATCATTCTCTGATTATCATAATTAAATCGGTATATGCAGTTATTCATGTGGATCAAGAACAAATTCTTGATCAAATATACAACTATAAGTCCGATGGCCAAAAGAATCAGAAACTCTCCGGA
>JAILKC010000092.1 GCA_024694055.1 Lachnospiraceae bacterium
TGATCTTTTAAAACCGCTTGAAGGGTTTACATGGTATAGGAATCAGACGAGTCGGTATGCATTTACTCATATGTCTGTTCCGTATTTGCTTACCGATGTCAGATGGCAGAACGGAATGACCGAGGAAGAATACACAGACAAGGCCTATGAGCAGAGCACATTTTTAAGCGATATAGCTGATCTGGGATATGATATCGGTTTGTATACTGAACCCGCAGTTGTCAGGGATGATGCAGGCGTAGTTACCAACTGTGAAAGATCAAGTGGGTACTGTGATCTGGTTAAGACTCTCAAGGTGATGTCAAAATGCTCTCGATATGAAATGATGCCGTTTTGCCTAAAACAGTTGTTTCTCTATACGTCAAGAGATATGTCTGATATGGTAAAATATAAGAATACATATTACTTATATAATCAATTGTTTTATAAGCAAATGTTGGAAGAGAAACTACAGATAAGTGATAATGTCGATAAGACTTTTAGGTTCTATCATATAAACGGTTGTCATGACAGAGATATTGATGACGAAGTTAATTATTCAAATAATGATGATATTTATTCATGCGGTAAAGGGGTATTTAAGATAGTATTTGAATACATGGATGAATTGAAAAAAATAGGACTCTATGATAAGACAACTATTATTATAACTGCTGATCATGGACAGAACTATCTGGTTTGGCCGGATCTACGTGACAAAGCAAAACTGTATAAGAATACGTCGTCACCAATCCTGTTGATCAAAGAAAAGGGATGCAGAAGTGATATAAGAATATCGGATGCACCGGTATCACATGATGAATTCTGTGCAAGTATTATGAAATATGCCGGCGGAGATGGTGAAGCATATGGTAGATCTTACAGTGATATCAGTGAAACTGAGGATCGCATCAGAGAGATGGATTTCTACTGGACCGGAGTTGTATCCTACAAAAGATATGTGATAAACGGACCGGCTACAGATCCGAACAGCTGGAGTTATTGAAATGTATAGATTTCTTATAGACAATAGATGTGGTTGAGACATTGAAACCCAGATCACGACTTCATTTGAAATATACGATAGATATGGTAAAATGTAGGAGTATGGCTATTGTCACGAATTATGGATGTTAAGGAGGTGTGGGACATGGCAGAGAACAAATGGAGATGCAGAGCGGAGGATCTTAAAGGTACTCAGACAGAGAAGAATCTGCAGGCTGCTTTCGAAGGGGAATCACAGGCAAGAAATAAGTACACTTACTTTGCTTCAAAAGCCAAAAAGGAAGGATATGTACAGATATCCAATATATTCACCGAGACGGCCGCCAATGAAAAGGAACATGCGGAGATATGGTATAAGATTCTTGTGGGGATAGGATCTACCATAGATTGCCTTAAAGAGGCCGCTGAAGGCGAGTCTTATGAGTGGAAGGAGATGTATCCTTCGTTTGCCAAGACAGCCAGAGAAGAAGGTTTTGACGAGATAGCTGAGCTTTTCGAAGGTGTAGCGGCTATAGAGAAGGAACACGAAGAGAGATATCGCAAGCTCCTTAAGAATATCGAAGATAAGATCGTATTCTCAAGGGATGGTGACTGCATATGGCAGTGTGGTAACTGTGGTCATATAGTAGTGGGTAAGGAAGCACCGGAAGTATGCCCTGTATGTAATCATCCGAGGGATTATTTCCAGCTAAAAGCAGAGAACTATTAATTCAGTATGTGTTATGGAGGGTAAATATTATGAAGTTTTACAGATGTGAACATTGCGGCAATATAGTAACCAAACTAAATGATTCGGGAGTACCTGTGGTATGTTGTGGCGAGCCTATGAAGGAACTTGTGCCCGGGGCGACGGATGGAGCTTTTGAAAAGCATGTTCCGTCGGTTACAGTCGATGGAAATATTGTTAAGGTACAGATCGGTGAAGTGGAACATCCGATGATGGAGGCTCATTATATCCAGTTTATTGCGCTTGAGACAAATACGGGATGTCAGATCAAGTACCTTAAGCCGGAAGAGAAGCCTATAGCAGAATTTGTTTTGACTGAGGGAGACAGCATGGTGGCTGTATATGAATACTGCAATCTTCATGGATTGTGGGTTAAGTGATTCGTTTTTGACATGTTGAACCTGACAAGGAGGCGAACTCATGGATAATAAGGCAATGTACAAGCTCTCTTATGGCCTGTTTGTATTGACGACCAAAGTGGACGAAAAAGAGAATGGATGCATCACCAATACTGCTATTCAGGTGGCATCAGAGCCCAATCAGATTTCTTTTGCGGTGAATAAAGCCAATTACACTCATGATATGATCATGAAGAGTATGAAGTGTAATATATCAGTGATAAGCGAAGCGGCAGATTTTGAATTGTTTAAACATTTTGGATTCCAATCCGGAAGAGATGTGGACAAGTTTGCCGATTACAAGGATGTTGCATATGCTGAGAACGGGATTCCGTACATCACCAAGGGAATCAATGCCTATTTTTCGATTGATGTCAAGCAGACGGTGGATCTTGGATCACATACTCTCTTTATCGGAGAACCTGTAGCCATGGAAGTTCTGTCTGATACGGCTTCGGCTACTTACTCATATTATCAGAGTGATATCAAGCCCAAGCCCGAAGCAGTGGGTAAGACTCCTGACGGACAGACTGTATGGCGATGCAAGATATGCGGATATGAATATGTGGGTGAAGAACTTCCGGAAGACTTTATCTGTCCGGTGTGTAAGCATCCTGCATCTGATTTTGAGAAGGTGACGAAGTAATAATGCATAAGACATATGAGAATGAAGATCTGGCGGTCTTTTGGGATTCGGATAAGTGTTTTCATTCGAAGATGTGTGTTACCGGATGTCCGGAAGTCTTCAATATCAACAAGAAGCCGTGGATCAATATTGAGAATACTGATAATAAAAAAGTATGGCAGACGATAGAAAAGTGCCCCTCCGGGGCACTTGGCTGCCTGTATCGACATGGTATAGATATTG
>JAILKC010000093.1 GCA_024694055.1 Lachnospiraceae bacterium
CGGTGATTTCTTTGTAACGGTCACAGGCTGTGATAAGGTCATCAGTACCGAGGATTTCAAAGTAATGAAAGACGGTGCAATCCTTACCAATGCAGGGCATTTCGACTGTGAAGTGGATATGGCGGGACTTCGCGCCATGGCTGTAGAGAGCAAGGAGATGCGTAACAATATCATGGGATATAAGCTTCCTACGGGACAGTGGATATGCGTTATAGCAGAAGGCAGACTTGTTAATCTTGCAGCCGGAGACGGTCATCCCGCGGAGATCATGGATATGAGTTTTGCAATACAGGCTTTGTCAGCCAAATATTTGGTAGAACATGGTTCAGAGCTTAAGGAGAAGCTTATAGATGTTCCGGTGGATGTTGATATGGATGTGGCAAGACGTAAGCTGGCCTTTTTAGGAAAAGAGATAGATACTTTAACTCCGGAGCAGGAAGCATATCTGAATGCATCACTGTAGAGGATGAAGGATGAGTAACAACAAGCCTTCGGTTTTCCGAAGGCTTGAATTATAATACGGAGGTGAAAAGTGAAAATAGTCGAACTCGACCGCAATACACTCGGTTATGATATCGATACGAATGTATTTGCCGATTTTGGGGATTATGAACAGCATGATTCCGACACCATAGAGAAAAACAGGGAATATATTAAAGATGCCGATGTTATCATCTTTAACAAAGCGGTTATGAACGAGGAGATGCTTAAGGATGCTAAGAATGTAAAGCTTTTGTGTGTTACCGCCACGGGGTATGACAATATAGATCTTGATTATGCCAAAAGTCGTGGTATCGGTGTAGCCAACGTGAAGGCCTATTCAACACCGGCTGTTGCGCAGCATACATTTGCCCTCGCATTATATGTGCTTGAAAAGATAAGCTATTATGACGAATATGTTAAATCCGGTAAATACAGTTCTCAAAGCGGATTTTGTAACTTCGATGAAAAATACAATGAACTCGAAGGTAAGACCTGGGGCATAATAGGAATGGGCAATATCGGACGTAAGGTGGCGAAGATAGCTTCTGCGTTCGGCTGTAATGTTATATATTACTCCACGACCGGTAAAAACAAGGTGGATGGTTATGAACAGGTAAGTTTTGAGGATCTTTTATCACGTTCGGATATTTTGTCGATCCACTGTCCTTTGAACGATTCGACAAGAGGACTGATAGATATGAAAGCTCTTAAAAAGATGAAGTCTTCCGCGATTTTGGTCAATGTGGCCAGAGGACCGATCATTATAGATGAAGATCTGACACAGGCACTGGAGCAGGGAATAATAGCCGGAGCCGGACTCGATGTACTTACAAAAGAACCAATGCCGGCGGACAGTCCGCTTCATAGGATCAAAGACAGCAGGAAGCTTATCATAACTCCTCATATGGCGTGGGCCAGTGTTGAAGCCAGACAAAGGTGTGCGGATGAGGTATATCTTAATATCAAGGCATTTCTTAACGGAGAAAACCGTAACAGAGTGGATTAAGTAAAATGAAAAGGGACAAAAGAAAGGAAATATAATACAAATACTGATGAATGACATATTAAGAAAGAAGGAAAGATGATGAAGATACTTGTAACGGGCGGAGCCGGATATATAGGTTCACATACGGTAGTTTCACTTATTGAAAACGGTTATGATGCCGTGATAGTTGATAATCTTGTCAATGCATCGAAAAAGAGTGTCGACAGGATAGAACAGATCACCGGTAAAAAGGTTACGTTTTACAAAGCGGACACCCTTGATAAGAATGCTTTAAATGACATCTTTGATAAAGAAAAGATAGATGCCTGCATACATTTTGCGGGACTTAAGGCAGTGGGTGAGTCTGTTCAGAAGCCCTGGGAATACTATGAGAACAACCTTCAGGGTACGCTTATGCTCATAGATGTTATGAGAAAACATGGTGTGAAGAACTTTATCTTTTCATCATCTGCTACTGTATATGGAGAGCCGGAGTTTGTACCTATCACAGAGGAATGTCCTAAGAAGGCATGTACCAACCCTTATGGATGGACCAAATCCATGCTTGAGCAGATACTTACAGATATTCAGAAGGCAGATCCTGAATGGAATGTCATCCTGCTTAGATATTTCAATCCAATAGGTGCACATAAGTCAGGTCTTATCGGGGAGAATCCCAATGGTATCCCGAACAATCTCATGCCTTATATCACACAGGTGGCAGTGGGAAAGCTTAAAGAACTTGGTGTATTCGGCAATGACTATGATACGGTTGATGGCACGGGAGTAAGGGATTATATACATGTAGTGGATCTTGCGGACGGGCATGTAAAGGCACTTGAGAAGATCAAAGAAAAGTGTGGGCTTAAGATATATAACCTCGGTACGGGTAACGGAGTCAGCGTACTTGAACTTGTGAAAGCATTCGAAGAAGCGACGGGTCAGAAGATCCCGTATTCGATAAAGCCCAGACGTGCCGGAGATATTGCGACCTGCTTTGCATCTGCAGATCTTGCAGCAAAAGAGCTTGGTTGGAGAGCAAAGTACGGAATAAAAGAGATGTGTGAAGATTCTTGGCGCTGGCAGTCAATGAACCCCAACGGTTTTGAGGATTAAAAGCGGAGAATATATCAGGAAAAAGGAGAGACAGGATGGATAATAAGAATCCTATAGTAACTATCACAATGAAAAACGGGGATGTGATAAAAGCAGAGCTTTATCCCGATATAGCTCCGCAGTCAGTTTATAACTTTATCAGCCTCATCAATAAGAATTTCTATGACGGGCTTATATTTCACAGAGTCATAAAAGGCTTTATGATCCAG
>JAILKC010000099.1 GCA_024694055.1 Lachnospiraceae bacterium
CTCTTATACTCATCCTACTGTAGCAGTTAATTCCATTCTCTAATCGCAACTGCTCATATGGCCACTTGGTCACACTACATGCGATCATTCCCGTACCACCGGTCATAAGAATGTGAGTCTTTCGATTAAGCAGTAGATTATAATACCTCGTCACATGTCTGTTAGCAATATGGTATTTTGCACAAATTCACAGGCCTCAGATTATGCAATATCAACAATACTTTGAAGCAGTCCACAGAAGGCGTCATAATCATTATATCCGCACAGAAGCGCACTGTTTCGTATGTCCTTTAGCATGCGATGAAATAATGGATTATCCTTTATAAGCACACTGCAGAATATCAACCTAACATCCGTTCCTTTTTTAACAAATTCACGTATGCCTCTGAGTCTTATGCCGTATCGTTGTGAATGCCTTATATAGAAATGCTCCTTCGTATCAACAAAAACATATTTAATCTTATGCAGGCTCTTATCATCAAGTTTATAACAGTTCTTGGACATATGAATCCCTCTATACGATGTATATCAATCTATTGTTATCAGTCTCATACCTGTCGACAAGATTTCGCAGATATCTGGCGTTTCTTTGTACCGTGGTCTCTTCTGTTTCAGATCTCCCGGCAAATACCGCATTTATCATTCGGATCAGTTCACTATTATCCGTTGCAATCTCACCTCCGTCGATCAGTTTAATATATACATTCATCACCTTTGTAACCGCTTCCATAACGTCATTAACCCTTATCGGACCCATGAACCATATATCTTCGGCCAGCATATTGCCAAGTTTTTCAGAGATGCTGTCAAAGATCTTTCTCCTTGCATTTCCGTCAAAGGCCACAATACATATGACAAGATCACAGTTGTCTATGTCTCTTAACAATCGCATCATTGATCTCTTATCAAGCTGCTCCAAACAGAATTCCACCAACTTCGCCAAATGATATCCATTATCAGTAGGAACGAGTTTGGAATCCTGCTTACATATGGTATCTATATCAAGCCTACTGGAAACATAAAAATCTTCCACTCCTGTTTCTTCTGCATTTCCAATTGTTTCCCTAAGATCCCTGATATACGACGGAACAAGAGCATAGAGTTTTTCTTCAATCACTACAGGATGTTCCCCTGCCTGAAATGATAACACTCCTTCAAGATATATAAGTGCGATCAGCCCCTCATATCCCCTATAATATCCTGATAGATAAAGACTATATCCAATCTCCTCGACCAGCGCAGGATCTGTACCATCCACTACAAGCATGATAAGTTTCTTCAGATATTTTCCCAAATCCGTATTATCTATTTTAGAAGCCATATCTTCAAGTTCAAGCAAGCCCCTCTCACGTGCAGTATTGCACAATCTTCGAATCATCATGATGGCATCAATAAGGCGTTTCTCATCCTTGTTGGGTACATCACCAGAGTCCGAAATATATTCACTTGCAATTTCATTCAACCTGTCCCTTAACTCACAAAAGAATAACTCTCTCATATATAGCCTCTCCTTCCCCGGCTTCCCAGAACTCTCGACAGCTCTTCCACTTTTACGTAACAGATCATCTTCTTTACCAAGCAGTTTATTAAGTTCTTCCTTACTAAGAATTCCTTCGCCCATATGAAATCCTCCTGCAGCATATCTCTTTCTTTATTCGAGCATAATATATCCATGTGGGTATCACAATAAACCACTGGTTTAATGACATATCCGGTAAACATCGAAATCCCATAACCCACAAAAAAAGAGCAGTGTGCCGCACATATCCAATGCAGCCCTGCTCTCTTTGTAGACTAATCACAAGAAAGAATAGGACTCTTGACCCTTCGTTTTCAACAACGGGTCGAGTCCACTCTTAATCATTTAATAACACAACTCTGATCTAAGTTTAGCAATGTCTCTATTGCTCCGTCAGTATCAGCGCAGTCGCAATCGAGTACCAATTCAGTCGCATGGGAGTCGCAACGATGTGTCAAGAAAAAAGTGAGAGCAGTGTGCCGCACATATCCAATGCAGACCTGCCCTCTTTGTAGTCTAATCATACCGCTAATCACTTAGAAAAGTCAAGAATTATTTCGTCTTTTGTAACAATTTTCATACGCTTCAGTCTTTTAGATAACGTGAAATATTGTCTTAGTTCTTTTAAAGCCCTTTCCTCATTTGCCTTGCATCTTCTTAAATCAATGATAATATTCTGAGCCTGATGCGAAGCATTTTGAACCGTATTCTTAAACAAATTCTTACCTTCACCTAGCGGAGCCTTCATTTCCCACGGCAACCCTAAAAGCATTATATCAGGCATTCTCAATCCTTTAATTTCATGTGTTGGAATCAGTTCTATATCGTAGCCATTTTCCTCTCCCTGGCTTCCTCCCACATCAGAATCCCGCATAGCAGTATCGCTTCCTTCTTGCGGCGGTAAAATGTGGAGCGTTCCAGGGCGAGTTCATCCGCCACTTCCTGGTCCGTCATCTTGTCTTTATTGAAGTACGAACGGGTTAAGATCTCATAGTATACTTCCCCGCAGCCATGGTATTCACGCAACCTGTCTTTGACGGTGTCGATGATACCGATGATCCAGCTTGTCCGGCACACATGATAGATAAGTGAGTCGATGGATTCGCTTCGCTTTGTCTCCGACTTAAGTTCTGACCCTTTTTACCAAACAGAATATACTCAAGATCACCGGGGTATTTACTCACCACGGCATGGAGCATATTCAGATCCACACAGATCTTTTTGTACTTGCACCTATTATATGTCTCAAGCTCCACTCCGATGTATTCCGAGAAGTCAATATCTACAATCCAATCATACCATTGTAATCTTCAAATCTTTTCCCATCGCACGAGCAAGCACCTTGAGCGTATCCAGTCTCGGCACAGCATTACCATTTTCTATACGGCTTATATTCGATTGCCTAATTCCACTTTTCTGTGCAAGCTCTGCCTGTGTCATATTGCTCTCAAGCCGAGCCCTAATAAGCTCCGCCTGAACCTGATATTCTATTTCAAGATTATCCCACTCTTTTTTAAATTCTGAATCTTCCATGTGTTTCTTGAGGCTTTTTCTATAATCACTCATTTCTTGTGTCTCCTTTCGTAATCATCACGGCGTTCTTTAGCCAGTTGAATCTCTCCGGGCGGAGTTTTTTGCTGCTTTTTTGTGAATCCATTTGTAAGAATTGCTTTCTTCCCTGTAAAGAAGAAGTAAAGCACTCTTTCAATATCAGATCCTTGCTTAATCCTTAACTCAAATATCCCATCTTCAAGATACTCGGAATGTGGCATTCTCAAAGATGTTCCGAACTCTTCGAGCAATCCTATAGTTCGCATAACCTTTGCTCTCATCTTTGGGTTAAGATCGTCTAAGTATGGATCAATAGGATTAGATCCATCCTCAAACTTATAATAATCAACATCTATCATGAATTATTCCTTTCTGGGAATATTATATATCATTATAATAGAGACATCAACCCCTAATGAATAATAATATCCCGTTAAAAATCACTCTCCTCACGCCATCTTCCTCTCCCTGGCTTCCTCCCACATCAGGATCCCGCAAAGCAGTATCGCTTCCTTCTTGCGGCGGTAAAAGGTGGATCGTTCCAAAGCGAGTTCATCCGCCACTTCCTGGTCCGTCATCTTGTCCTTATTGAAGTACGAACGGGTTAAGATCTCATAGTATACTTCACCCCAGCCATGGTATTCACGCAGCCTGTCTTTGACAGTATCGATGATACCGATGATCCAGCTTGTCCGGCACACATGATAGATAAGTGAGTCAATGGATTCGCTGCGCTTTGTCTCCGATCCAAGTTCCCTGAAGCGGTGATACCACTCCCTGATCTCACCGTTGCCTCCATAAGCTTATCTCTATTATCCCGGGTTGTATGTTCATTTATCAGTTCTTTCTTCTATGCTTCATAATCCATGCAGATACGGCTTGCTGTATAAGGGCGCACCTTGGTGTTTGCTACATCCACATGCAGCGGATTTTTAGAATATGCCTTTAAGGATTCATAGTCTTCAAACGTTGAATCCAGCATCAGATCGCAGTTTGAGCTCTCTAATGGCTCTATGTTTACCTTTATGTCTATAAGCCCGGGAATATTGCCTTTTAAGCCTTCCAGGCCGCTTTTTATCCCTGCTTTTATATCTTTTATCTCTGCTCCAGAATATTCATCCTTTAACTTCCAAAGTATTACGTGCTTTACCATAGTGCCTCCTATACGTTCTTACTGTTATTCTCGTATTCTTCCCTGGATTCTTCCAAGTCATGCAAGTAGCTTACTATCTCTGCGTACTTTAAGAACTCTCTTTGGGTTATATCCCCCGCAATATAGCTTTCATGGACTTTGTTTGAAAAGGCATCTATATCTGACTGGCTTACCTTCTCATGGTTATATTGGCGGTTTTTAAGCCCATTCCACTTTAATATGAGTTTCTCGTCTGTCATCGCTTCTATCCTTTCTCATCTTTTTATATAAAAAGATCTCAGCAATCCGTAGTTGAACACTTTCGAGCCTCTTGGTACTTCTTTTATGACATGGTACACATTTGCTACATCACCCATGGCAATG
>JAILKC010000100.1 GCA_024694055.1 Lachnospiraceae bacterium
GTTTTAATCCAAATACTCCCTTTTTATCACCTGCTTTTCTGTAATCCTTATCAAGCACTGCAAAAAGCACATAAATCATTAAGAGGAAAAACGGACACATTGATCCCCTCATGATAAAATCTCTGCCCCACCCGATCCTGAAAAATGGCAGGATCAAAAGAAGCACTATATCATGGACAAACAGATAATCTCTTTTATATTTTTTCCATATAAGGAAAGCATATATCAAAAACTCCGCGGTCCAGAAAACCATAAGTACCGCAACATCATAGAGTCCGAACTCTGATAAGGGGATATAGAGTCCTATACCGGACATCCCTTCTACCCCGGACATTGCGCCATTGATACCGTAATACGATCCGAATACCGGTAATGTGGCAAGAGCCATACATATCCCGGATGTATAAAACAGCCCTTTACCCCTGTAAGCGCAGATATCAGTCAAGGTAAGCAACATAAGTCCCACAGCCGCAAGGGGCGACAACGGCATAACCAAAAGCACAATGGTCATATATTCACTCGCAGTCCGACTTCTCCTAGCATGCACGAACAGCAGCGTACCGATCCATGCAGGTATCGCCTGATTAAACACCCATTCGATACAAGCAAAATCGGGAGTATACTGATAATGAGACCAACCGTAAGTATCAAAAAGTATAAACTGCGCTTTCCCACCAAGGGATGCTGCAATCTGTCCTATGAGATTAATCCCACCCCAAAACAAAATAAAAGCGAGTATAAGAACA
This sequence comes from Lachnospiraceae bacterium, assembly GCA_024694055.1. GTDB lineage: Bacteria > Bacillota > Clostridia > Lachnospirales > Lachnospiraceae > Colinaster. The sequence goes on from JAILKC010000100.1 coordinate 747, forward strand.
CACTGTCCGATACTTAAATACCGAGTGCCAACATCGTCCTTACTTTTCGCATTATCTGTTGTCTTAAAACTGTGCGCCGTCCCGTAACGACCGGCCACAAAGGAAAACAACAACAGCACAAGTATAAAAAGCCCTATTGCACACCAAATATATAGCAGCACATTGGCCACATTCCACGCAGCCGCAGTTCCCAAAAATGTTCCAACCATCTTTCCGACAGTTGCCGGCACCATCCAAAATACCAGGTAGTATACGAGCCCGCTTCCGTCAGGAAAAACCACGGGCCACTTATTATCAAGCAGATCATGCATCACGGCATTACGCGCATGCCAATCCGTTCTCTGCCAGACATATCCCCCTATACCGCTTCCATAGATCCACATCAAGACCAGTGCAATACTTATCATGACTGCCGCTAAGGGAATACCCACGCTATGATTTGCCCCGTCAGACATGGCATCATGACCGATTTCTCCATGATTGCTCACCCATAAGATCCTATATGTGCAGAACAGTCCTATCAGAAGCAACAATGTAAACACCACAGCAAGCGGTAATCTTAACCATCCGAAAAAGAATAAAACAACGGGTAATGCCAGATATACATATGCTGCCATCCTAATGCCGGGTACAGATATCCGAATATATTTCCCGGGTCTTTCCATCATTTCAACGCATCTCCCCAGTACTTCATGCTCGTAAGGTCCTTCCACCCGGCATTATAGCGGCGTGCAGCGCGCCTGTATCCGAATAAAAGTGCAAAATATACTTTGACAAGCTTACCGATAAGCACAAATATCTGCTTAAAATCTTTATCAAGCACCAGACCCATATTGTTGGCATCATCAAAAAGGATCAGTCTTCCGGCCCGGTAAAGTTCAGCCGGATGTGCATTCATAAAGTGAGCTTCACTATATCGCCTGGGACGTAAGATCCAGCCATTTAACGACAGGATCTGCCCTATCACTTTAAACTTTCCTGCAATAGAATGAGACTCTGACCACATTGCCGTAAATCCGCGCTTTGCAGGTCCTGTTATTTTCTCATCCGTGCATAATAATACATTTTTATCATCGATGATATCGCCGACATATTCAAACTTATATGCATCCTCGTGCAGCTTTTCATGAAGCTTCTGCGCATCCAGATGCATCAGATATTCAGGCCCTTTAAGATAATCCGTAACAGCCATGACCACCATATTCATATCCGAATACCTGTGCCTGTATAAAGCCGCCGTCATCTCGGCGCATGCCTGTCTGAACGCGCCCGAGGTACCGAATCTTCTTCTGTATATGGCATTGACCATCAGCATATTACGGAGATTGTAATAGAGATTTACCGAAGCACGCTTATGAAGCGTAGCCGTATGCCACACCGCTATACCGTTCATCGTGATGATACCCTCGGCATTACGAAGCGAATATTCAACATCATCTTCATGGATAAAGAAGGGCGCAGGAAGATTATCTTCATTCACCACGCTCATGGGAATAGCACAATACCACCATGCCGCATAATCACGATCATATTTTTCTTCATTGAGCAGCAGATTCTCATCGCTTCTAAGATCCATATCTCTGCCCGTGAACACACATCTGCCGTTATTCCAAAGTGCACCGTTCTCATGCTGAACATATATATCTTCCGTACGATTCATGGCTCCGGCAATGAAATGTCCGCAGTACTCATGCTTAAGCATTGTCAGCAAAAAATATGTGCGCCTGATACTCTCAGTATCTATAAACGCATCGTCATCCATGAGAAGAACATGTGTGATACCAAGTCTGTTCTTAAGCTTACATATCCGGATCAGACCGTTCGTGAATCCACCGGCCCCGCCAAGATTCTTATTATGGAATAATCTTATATGACTGTCACCGAATACATCCTTGTCAAGTTCTGATGCATTGTCTGTTATAAAGACTTCTATCTTGTCGGATATATTCTGCACATCCGAAAGCGCTGCAGACGAATACGACAAGTCCGTCATATCATCAAGAAATTCTACGTCAGCGAACATATCCTCCGTCGGCTCATCTTCATCCGTTCTAATCTCTTCAGCAGGCGCAGACTCTGCTGTTTTGGCGGCCTCAGTCTCACCGCCATCCAGCAGTTCACTCTTAATCTTCTCAACATTCTGTTTAAGATAATCAAAGCGCTTATAGGTGCATATATTGATGGCAAGCTTAATCGGCGTCACATCACTTATATCTGTCATATAATATGCATCATATATGAACGACTCCTTACGCACCTCGCTTACCGCAAAATACACAAGTCCGGTCTCATACACCGGAATATCAAAGAACTTATCCACCCTGCCAACGGTACGCACCATGGTCTCGGTGATCACCTCGCTGCCCACGCGGTTTTTCCCACTGTTCTTAAGATATATATGATATACCGTGATCTTAAATGTTCCGCATAAGGATATACACAGTCTAATATTGTCAATATTCGTATATTCGACCCACTTGCCGACAGAAAGCGCATTAAAAAGGGTGTCCGTGGATATGGCATCATCACAGTTAAGCCTTATGACACCTTCATCAGATATCCTGCATTCACCCTTTATATATAAGTCATCTTTATGAAATTGAATGTTCTGAAATCTTAATCTGCTCATGTCCTGATACAGCTTTCACATGAAAAATACGGGCGACTGACACCCGGAAAGTCAAACGTATCAACCCTTCCTGTAATTGTCTGTGACCTTCTTCACTGCCCTTATCACATCTTCTACATCATCATCCGTCATCTTAGGATACAGCGGAATGCTCATGATCCCGGCATAGACTTCCTCCGCTACCGGACAAAGACCCTTCTCATATCCCAAATGGCGATAATAAGGAAACCAGTACGCGGGGACATAATGTATCTGACATACAATGTTCTCTGCATTAAGCGCATCAAAGAACTGTCTTCTGCTACAGCTTAACTTGTCAAGATCAAGTCTTATCACATACAGATGCCTGCACGAATCAGACTCCGGGATCTCCTTCTGCACTATGATCTCAGGTACGTCGGCAAATGCCTCATTATATCTTCGTACTATCTCTTTGCGTCTTGAAGCGAATTTATCTATCTTGGCAAGCTGCGATAAAAGCAGTCCTGCCTGAATATCAGTGATCCTGTAATTATATCCGAGTTCTATCTGCTCATAATACCAGGGACCCTCATGAGGAGCATCCTCCATCAGTTTCTCATCATGCGTGATGCCGTGGGTATGGAAAAGCACAAGTTTCTTATACAGTTCTTCATCATTGGTGAGAACCGCTCCGCCCTCGCCTGCGGTGATCGTCTTGACCGGATGGAAAGAAAAGCATGTCATGTCAGCCAGGGAGCCCACCTTTTTACCCTTATACTGCGTAGCAAAAGAATGTGCTGCATCCTCTATAAATACAAGTCCATGCTCATCGCAGATCTGTCTGATCTCATCAATCTTAACTGCCTGACCGGTGTAATCGACAGCAACCACAGCCTTGGTACGCTCGGTAATATGTGCCCTTATGCTCTCAGGATCTATATTGTAGGTATCCTTATCGATATCGGCAAACACGGGTCTGGCGCCACAGTAAAGCGCACAGTTGGCAGATGCCGCAAAAGTGATGGGTGTTGTGATAACTTCATCACCGGGGCCTATCCCTGCAGCCAAAATGGCACAATGCAAAGCTGAAGTCCCCGAATTAAGTGCAACTGCATACTTTGCACCGGTGTACTCGCACAGAGCCTTCTCCAGTTCATCAACCTTCGGCCCGCATGTAACGTAATCCGAGCGAAGAACCGCTGCTACAGCCGCCACATCGTCTTCATCGATCCACTGTTTGCCATAATATATCTTATTCTCACGCACCGGCTTACCGCCGTCTATTGCCAATCTGTCCATAATATTCACACTCCCGGACTTATTATATTTAATTATGCCCTATCTTATCCGAAGGAAGATAAAGCTGTAATACCTTCTCCATATCAATGGGATCTATGGGTTTGGTCAGGTAATCCGCAAATCCCTCTGCCAGATATCTGTCTCTCGCTCCGCTTATGGCATCCGCCGTCAGACATATGACAGGTGTGTCAGTATTCTTGCCATCCGTCTGTTCCTTAACTCTGTGGAAGGCCTCTACACCATCCATACCCGGCATACGCTGATCCATAAAGATAATGTCGTACGCATCAGTTAACGTCTTATCAAGTGCCTCCTCACCCGACGAAGCGGTATCTACCTGCATGAGCGTATGCTTAAGCAGATTCTTGACTACCAACAGGTTCATCCTGGTATCATCCACTATCAAGGCTTTCGCAGACGGTGCCGTGAAAGCGCTCTTATTATCTGTCACTACCGAAGCATCCTCTGCCACGGTCGCACTCTTCCACGCATCACCAACAGGCTCATCATTCACCACTTCCTGACTGACGGTAAAACTAAAGGTCGATCCTTTGCCATATTCACTCTCAAGCGAAAGCTTGCTGCCCATCATATCAAGAAGTTTTGTAACAATGGACATCCCGAGTCCCGTGCCTTCGATGGTACGATTTCTCTCCATCTCAAGTCTTTCGAAAGATTCAAAAAGTTTATCCCTGTCTTCTTCTTTTATTCCGATACCGGTATCTTTTACTTCCGCAAAAAGACTCAAGGTACCGTCTTTTATACCACCGTTACGAAGCGTAAGTCTGATGCTTCCCGATTCCGTATATTTCACGGCATTGGTCAAAAGATTGACTATTACCTGTTCAAGTCTGATATCATCTCCGTGCAGTATGGAGGGAATGGTCGGATCCACATCGGCAATGAACCTAAGTCCCTTATCCGCCGCTCTTTCTTCCACAGATTTGATAAGATAGCGGATAAGATCCACGGTCTTGTAATTGGTGGGTTCCAGTTCCATCTTACCATCCTCGATCTTGGAGAAATCAAGGATACTGTTGATAAGTGAAAGAAGCGCCTTGCCCGAAGACTGAATGTTACGCGCATATTCTTTTATATCATCACTGTCTGATTCGCGCAGTATCATCTCATTCATGCCAAGCACTGCATTGATGGGAGTCCTGATCTCATGAGACATATCGGCAAGGAATCTGCTCTTGGCCTGATTGGCCTGGTCGGCTACCGATTTCTCAAGTCTTAGTACCGTGGCCTCGTATTCCTGTTTTCGCTTCTCTTCACTGAGTGCCTCCATCATACGATTGGCATTGCGCGTATTGAAATAACCAATGGCGTAGAAGAAGATGATCAGCATGAATACTATAAGGAACAGCACTCCGTTGATGATGATCTGAGTATGGACATCTCTAAACAGTTCATCACTGCTTATAAGTATCACCGAATACCATTTATCCATGACTCTGCTTACAAAGACTATGTGATTCTCACCATCTATATCCATGGAAGTCCTGCCGGTCCCGGTCTCAATGACCCGGTTCATAAAGTCATCGCCGTATAATTCACTGCATTCTCTTCCCTTTAGATCATCCTCGCTGTGCGCGACTATAAGACCGTCATCCGTCAGGATCATCCCGTATCCGCCGCCGGCTATGTCGATCTCTTCTATCATATCCTGGATACGATTCATGGCTACATCCATGGAAATGACGCTTTTACCGTCTGTAAGCATCTTGCTGACTGATATGATCACATCACCCGTATAAGCGTCCACATAGGGAGATATCATGACAATATCACCATTCGCTTCAAGCGCCTTGATATACCAGTCACGCTCAGATGGTACATATCCTGCGGGCGGTACCCAATCAAGCCCGTCCATGTACTTACCCTGAATATATCCGTACAGACCTATGAAATTCTCATCAAAATGTATGGCCTGATTCTTGGTCTCAACACGAAGATAGGCCCGTATGGTCTCATCTGAGTCCTGATGCATCGTCATATGATCAACGGTATCCGCCGTCACCCAAAGCACAGATCCTGCAGTAGTGAAATAATCCTCAAGATTATCCGTAATCCTTACGATCTTATCATCACAGTTGGCATAAAGATTTAAGACAGACACCTTGTATAAGAGCCTCATCATATATATGACCGCAAATCCCATGAGCAAAAATGTGGCAACAAGAGTGATCGCAAAATTGAACTTACCTCTTAATTCCCTCTTTTTGTCATCGCCCACGCTCTTATTTCTGTAATATGAATGAACAGCATACATCAAAGATATCGTCAGCGCAACCATGGCTACCGATGCATAGAACAAAAGAGCGGAGATTGAGGCATACGAAAAGACTCCGTCCGCTCCGACAGCGTCCACTCTCATATGTATCATCTGCGCAAGCACGTACCCGCCGAAACAGCACCCTACTATGATAAGCAAAAAGAGTGCACGCATGGTATGACTGTATCCGATACCTATCACAAACTCATGATCTTCTTCTTTGTCCCTCTCATCTCTTGTTCTGTATATGACGCAGGCAAACAAAAGAAGTAAAAGACCTTCGATTATGGCAAACCAATAATAGGGATTATAAAGATTGTCTTCCCAGAAATAGCACGACGCAGTCCACATACAGTACTCGTTCGCGATAAAGATAAGCCCCACTATATGGACTGCAGGTTTCTTAACACCTTCATTCTTATGCTTAAGGTAATACAGTATGCCCTGGATACAGCACATGGCCACAAGTGTGGTAAGTGTGACCTGCCATACATTATTGAATATTCCGCCAAACGTAAGATACAGACATAACTGAGCGATATTGACCGGAATCGGTAAAAGCATGAGCGGATTAAAATACCGCCTCTCTTCAGTGCTCTGAATGGACCGAATGAACATAAACAACATCAGATAGGCTACATTCCATCCAAAATAAGCCAGCACGGCCGATATCTCGGGATTGTCACCTATGATGAACGTATACACGGTCCAATGATATTCACTTAATACTCTCCCCAGGAAAAAGAATGAGATATAGACCCATCCGCGTCTCGGATATCTGACAAACCCTGTCAGACATATGAAAAGTCCGAAAACTGTAATGACCAGAGTATATAGGTTCTCATATGTCTCAAGCATCATCCGTGCATTCCCTTCAAAGCATACTAACCGATACTAAACCTAATGATAACACTATATCCTATGATACCACTCACAGTGCTATTTATCAAGCAATGAAGCCCGTCCGGAGCTGTTTACCCGGGCGGGCTTTAGGTACTTTTCATATGCTGTTTTACACAGATCTTAATTGTCTTTCAAAAGGATCCTGTCATTGTCAAGTGTTCGTCCCGAAGCTTTGGAGAACATTCCCAAAAGATCATCCACCTTAAGGCCCGATCTTTTCTCGCCCGACACATCTACAACTATATCTCCGTCGCTCATCATAAGGGTACGGTTACCTGTCTTAAGCGCCGATTCCATGTTGTGTGTGATCATAAGACAGGTGAGATTATTATCCTTCACCGTCGAGTTCGTGATCTCCATGACCTTTTCGGAAGTCGCGGGATCCAAAGCCGCAGTGTGCTCATCAAGCAAAAGCACCTTGGGTGCATTGTATGTCGCCATCATAAGCGTAAGCGCCTGTCTCTGTCCTCCCGACAAAAGACCCACGGGATGCTGCATACGGTCCTCAAGACCCATTCCAAGCAGCGCAATACGCTCACGAAACTCCTTCTTCTGTGCCTTTCCTACCGATGAAAGCCAGCCGCCCTTACCTGCTGCTAAAGCAAGGTTTTCCTCTATGGTCATGCCCGGAGCGCTGCCCTTAAGCGGATCCTGAAAAAGTCTTCCTATCGCCCTGGCTCTTATATGATCCGGCTGCATCGTAACATCCTCACCGTCTAAGATGATCTGGCCCTTATCGGTTAAAAATGAGCCCGCGATAAGATTGAAAAGCGTGGATTTGCCGGCACCATTGGAGCCTATTATGGTGATAAAATCACCTTTCTTTATCTGAAGCGAGAAGTCCTCAAAGACCTTCTTCTCACCGGGCGTACCCGGTTCAAATGTCTTGTAGATATGCCTGATATCAAGCATGAGCCTGTCATCACTCATCCATGGCACCTCCCTTCTTGTGCTTGAGACTTCTAAGCATGAGCGGAAGTCTCGACTTAAGGTATGGTCCCGAGATTGCCAGGATAACGATCACTGACGAAATGAGTTTGAGCATATATGCAGGCATCTTAAGCCTTAGAGCCACCGTATATACAAAGCGGAATATCACCGAACCAAGCAGTGTTCCCACGATACGCACGGGAATGGATCTGTGCAGGCAAAAAACATTGCCTATTAAGAGTGACGCCAAAGCTATCGTCACCATGCCCGTACCGATGTCTATATTTACCGATTTCTGGTACTGCGCCATGAGGCAGCCGGAAAGCCCGGTGAAAGCATTGGCTACACAGAGTCCCACTATGGTAGTCATCACCGGATTGATGCTCGATGAACGCACCATATCAGGATTATTGCCGGTAGCACGTATCGCAAGTCCGATCTTGGTCTTGAGGAAAAATCTCTGGAACAGACATACTATAGCGACCGCTATGAGTATTATTAAAAGCTTTGACAGATCCGCTAAAGAACTGCCGCTTAAAGCATTCTCAGCCATCGTAAATACCGTCACCGTCTTATTCATATTAAGAAGCGATGCACCGCCCATGATGGCAATGTTGACCGAATAGAGCGCTGTATTGACCACGATCCCGGCCAAAAGTGAGTCGACTCCCATTTTGGTCTGTAAAAATGCGGTAATAAAACCTGACAGCACACCGGCCGTCATCGCCGCTATGATGGACAGATAGGGATAGCCCGCTATCGCCACAACTGCACCGACGGATGCCCCAAAAGTGAAGCATCCGTCAGTAGACAGGTCGCATACATTAAGCATTGAATAGCTTAAAAATAATGCAAGTACCGTGATCGAACTTATAAGTCCGAGTTCAATTGCTGTTTTAACCAAAGCAAGTGTCATGATTATTCAAAACTCTCCGCTGTTGTGATCTCATTGACTGATGTGCACAAAGGAGCGAATACTTCCTTGATCTTAGCCATATCGAATCCGATGGCTGCACATGTCTCGGTATTGACCGTAGCTGTACCGTTGTCAAATGTCTTTACTGCAAGTGTAGCAGGCTCCTTGCCGTCCACAAGGATATCCTTAACCATGTAAGCAGTCTCTACACCGAGGTTCGCATAGTCTACACCGTAGCCTAAGAATGCGCCGTTAAGTGCAAAAGAGTCAGCACCTGTGTAGTGAGGTATTCCTGCTGCTGCGAGCTCCTCGTAGATGGACAGTTCAGCCTGCATGATCGTATTGTCCTGAGGTGTGAATACCGCATCAACACCGTCAGAGATAAGTGCCTGTGCCGCAAGTACAACTTCATCCACGCTGGTTCCGGTGCGCTCTACATACTCGATACCCTTGGAATCAAGGTAAGCCTTGGCATCCGCTATGGGAGTGGTGGATGCATCCTGACCGAGGTCATACAAGAGACCGATCTTCTTGACATCAGGATCAGCTGCGAATATGAGATTCATAACCGCATTGGTATCGAGATAGTCTGAAGTACCCGTGATATTGGCTCCGGGAGCCTCAAGTGAATTAACAAGACCGGCTCCTACGGGATCCGTAACTGCCGAGAAGACGATTGGTATATCGCTTCCTGCTGCCTGCATCGACATAGCTACGGGAGTAGCCACACCTATCATTAAGTCTACATCATCTGCTATAAAGTTGGCAACAATCTGATTAAGAACATTGGAATCTGCATTACAGTTGTCATACTGTACTTCGAATTTAACGCCGTTCTCTGTACCAATCTTATCAAGTGTTGCCTGAATGTTATCACAGATCTGGTCAAGTGAAGCATCAGCCACATAGTTACATAAGCCAACCTTATATACCTTGCCTGAATCTTCGGCAGTATCTGCTGTTGTATCAGCTGCTGCAGCGTCTGTGTTTGTTTCTTCGACTGCGGAATTATCTGTTACAGCTGTGTCCGTAGCTGTTGTTGCTGCATTTCCGCAGCCCATTGCGCCCATCATAAGCGCTGTCACCATTCCGATTGCGACAATTTTCTCTCTTAACTTCATGTTGTTCCTCCTTGACGGTATATCCGTCATCACCTTTTCTTTGGACAAGTTCTTCCGTCTACGCGAGCGCAAGGCTATCACCTTGGCTCATTGCGAACGCAAAAAAAGAACCTGTCCCACAGTAGTTACTGCTGGGACAGGTATATAATCATAACCTGCGGTGCCACCCGGCTTGGTGCTTGCGCACCCACTTAGTGCATACTGTCATATGCCGAACTTTGATCACGGAGATCCCACTCCGTCTTCCCTACTAAGACTATCGTCATGTTCAGGTCGCCCTCTGAAGTCCATTCAACATAACACTTAACGCGACAATCTCACCGTCTGCCGCTCTCTCATGATAAGGGGGTAATGTCTACTACTCTTCGTCAACGGTTTACAGTAAAATAACATACCATCACAATTGCTGTCAACAACTTTTTTTGATATTATGTTATAAGAAATGGAGAGTATTATGAGATCAAACAGAACATTTAAGATGATAACAGCCGCCATATGCCTGGCTCTTGCCATGGTGCTTCCTTTTTTCACCGGACAGATTCCTCAGATCGGCAAGATGTTAAGCCCCATGCATATCCCCGTATTCTTGTGCGGATTCTTCTGCGGCCCGATATATGGGCTTGTGATAGGCTTTATCGCCCCACTTTTACGATCAGTGACATTCGGCATGCCGGCCCTTATGCCTTCGGCTGTCGGTATGTGCTTTGAGCTTGCCACATACGGACTCATAAGCGGTCTTATGTACAGAGCTCTTCCTAAAAAGAACGTATATATCTACGTATCGCTCTTCACCGCCATGATAGCCGGACGCATAGTCTGGGGAATCGCGCGCGTTATCCTGCTTGGTGTGGGAGGCTACGAATTCGGATGGGAGGCCTTTATCGCCGGAGCATTACTTAATGCCATACCCGGGATCATCCTCCACATAGTGCTTGTTCCGATCATAGTGATCGCAGTTAAAAAGGCTATTCCCGCGCTGCGTGAATAGCCTTATATCAGTATCTTGCATATCATGCAGAAACAGGCAGATGATCAGGATCTTCTGCGTCTTTCATTCTTGCCGCTGTAAAACAGTCCCTTTTCGTAATACATCCTCTTATCAGCCTGTACCTTCACGACTTCATAAGGAATATTGCCATTTTCTACAAATACGGCGCCAATTGACGCGCTCTTGCCCTTGCCCGTGATCAGGCGCTTGGCGTTGTCTACCTGTGCCGTGAGTGCATCCTCACTTTTCACAAAGGACATGGCAACAAACTCATCTCCACCCATTCTGTATACATTCTCACCGCCAAATACTTCTGTAAGACTGTCAACCACAGCCCTTATCATCTCATCACCGGCCTCATGACCGAGAGTATCATTGACAGTCTTAAGACCATTGATATCGCACATGACATAGCCGAATGTACCGGCTTTATCAAGCTGTTCATTTTCAAACTTCTCAAAGGCGCGACGATTGCCCACGCCCGTCATCATATCATTATAACTGAATCCCAAAAGCTCACGATTGTTATTGCGCTGCACTATGAGCTGGCCGAAGAAATATGCCAAAAGTCTGATGATCTCAGCGATCTCTTCAAAAGACATATCCGAATGTATATTCTCGACTCCACATACGCCCACTCTCTTGCCGCCCTCCTCGAAAGGCCCGGCAATACAGTTGTGAATGCCTCTTGAACTTAAAGCATCATATAAATCCAAGTCGCCCGAATTTTTAAGATCATCCACCTTCTTGATGATGGCATGACCGTAGATATCCGCATCCTCGAAAACCTTGCCGATAAAGCCCTTTAATGGCACGGATTTAAGCTTATTCATCTGAGATGCCACTCCATCCGCACACCACTCATAGGTATTGGCATATTTGCCGCCCGGGATCTCTTCGAAAAGATATACACGGTCAACATTAAGCTCCCTGCCGAGGAACTCAAGCATACCACGGATGTTCTCCTCAGGATCCTCGGAGGCAACCGAATACTGGAGGATACTGTTGATAAAACTGTTCCTGGCCATGAGTTCATGCTCGTTGGACCACCAATAGAGGAACTGCATCATCATGGAGAATATAAAGCAACACAGGCCAATACGAAGGAATGTGCCGAATGTCTTGATAAAAAACAGGCCCGTGAAGTACAAAGTCATATCGATAACTGCACCTGTGATCACGCAGATCGAGCCAATGGCAAAGTACTTGATCTCCCTCTCTATGCCATTGTCTCTGCAATACTTTCGATCCTCCAAGAATATGTATATCATAAAGGCGAAAGTAGTGATGTATGACGTGTACAAAAGCGGTATCAGATTGTGCATATCGATACCGAAGATGAATCTTAATATGAATAACAGGGCTGAAATAAATGCCCAGAACAAGAAGCCTATGCTGTAATATATCTTCTTGCCTCGTACCAAAAATGACGTGGTAAAACATACCACCGGATACTGGGCAAGCAAAATAACAAGGTAATTAAGTATCCTTAAGCCTATGATCCTGTCTGTCACAAGCTGCAAAAGACCCGTTCCCGTAAGACACCATATACCCATGAGTACGGCTGAAAGCCCGAGAGCCATCAGATCATAGGGCAATGCATGTTTCTGCGGAATGAAGCAGAAGACACCCATCATGAATATTCCGAAGAATATGATAAGCAGGGAGACCACCGTCGGCAGAACCGTTCCCTTTAATAACATCCTCTCATATTCATCGGCTGATCCTATATATACTTTCTCTATATAGCCTTCTCCGCGCCTCTTAAACACCGAGCTTACTTCGATACGAAGTTCCCTGCCCGAGTCCTGCGGAGTAAGGATGAACTCATTCTTATGATCACCGTATCCGAAACCGGTGATATTCTCGACAGCGTCAAATCCATAGACCCATGTATCGTCTATGTATACCGCGACCTCTGCATTGTGGCTGATAAAACAAAATTCGGAATTATGATCTATGCCATTCGGAAGCTTCTTTACAAAAGTAAGCGTCTCGCCCACTTCTGCTCCTACCTTGTCTATGACCATGCTTCCTGCGCCATCAAGTACAAAGCCGTCCGACCATTCGATCAGGCTGCCATCACTGTGTCCCGTTGCCTTATCCGAATAGAAACATGCATATACCACGACGAGCAGCAAAACAAGCGTATATAGGATATTTATGACCAAACGTCCTTTTTTGTCTTTTCTCTCTTCCTGCATATATATCACCAATCAGTCATTCTTATTATAGCGCTCGCTCCGATCCTTCACAATACGTTTAAACCGCCTTACAGCCAAAAAGTCTCTTATCTTTCTGATCCTGGTACCCTCAACAAAGTATCTGTGGATATCCGGATGGGCCGTGTAATAGTACGAAAAATACTTAAGGTAGTCCGAATCATTTTTACACTTATCACAGGATACCACGGTCTGCATGACTATATATCCGAGGCAGTCAGCATCAAAATCATCATAATATGCGCTTATGTATTCCATGCGGCCGCTGGCACCGAGGGGAACAATCTCTCTGAACATATCCGCAAGATCTATCCTCTTCATAACGCCGTCTTTGTACAACTTCTCTATACGCCTACATTTGAGGCACAGTTCATGAAGCGCCTGAGTGGATATCCAGTCACTTCGCTTATCATTGTCCCTGATATGCATGTAACGCTGGTTGCTGATTATGTGCATCTCAAGGCGACTCGGATCATCCTTGCAGCGTACCGTCTCCCACGGCGTATCGTCATTAAGCACGGAACGCACCATCACCTTCCTATCCTCCACATCCTTTTCGGTGAGTTCCGTATGCGGCGCATCAGATATGGCAATGGGCATATCAAACAGCCCCGAGAAACCATCCTCAATGGAAGCCACCATGCTGTGACGCTCTATGGAGGTCTGCATATGATCTATGAGTTTGTATGCAACAATACCTGCCAAAGCTCCAAGGCTCCAGCCTATGATATCGCTCGTGGCAATACCGTCCGTGAATCTCAAATAATTAATAAAATCAGATATTACACCCATGTTCTTCCTCCATGTATAAGCATATCAGTGTGTTACTTGTCACTGTGTCACTATGTCAATTCGCCAATGCGTCAGCGTATCAATATTTAAGCGTCGGTGTCCAATACTGCTTACCATAAAGATCCGTAAAGCAGTATGTCATGAGTGCCGTTCCATCACCCATATCCGTGTTGCTTATCAAAAGTTCACTCATGTCCTTATCTATCACAAGCGTATCACCGAGGTAATAGCTGTCATCATAATCTCTGTTATAGTCGTAATGATCGCAGAGGAAATCTATCTTATCCCCTATCTCAAGCTCAGTCAGATTCTTGGCCACGGTATCTGTCTGTCCATCCACATAGTCATAGGTGGCACCGGCCACGAAGCCGCTTTCTTTTTCATCGGTAAAGGCTATTATAAGATCGCATCTTATTCCGTTAAGCATGCACGGAACACGCCCGGTGATCAGATATTTGCCGTCATCATCCTGTGTATCAAGATGATAATATGCCACCGGCTGACCTTCTATCGAAAGCCATGTCTTATCTTCGGGCGATAACAGATCACCTTCTTCATTAAACTCAAACAAAGCGTCCATGCCCATATCAATATAGCCTTCACCGTCATCGTAAAAAGCATTTAGTTCTATGTCTGAGACCTGCTGCCACTGCTCATCGGATAAAGTGATCACTTTATCTCCACTGTCATTTTCAGTCCAGGTCAATGCGCTCTCATCAAAATGCGAAGATGCTATATATTCGGCGGCGCCATCTATATCAAGACTCTTACCGAGGAATCCCGTATTGGCCGAAGACAGTCCCTCGATCATGGAAAAATCGCTTCCCATAAAGGATGTTAATAGTTGTCCTATCATGGCCGCAGAATCAAGCGAGGATGCAGAAGATGAGCCCGACATGTCGCCAAAAACGGCTCCCAAAGGCGATCCGGTTCCTCCCGATGCCACCTGTCCTGCCACCTCAAGCGATGCAAAATCCTGGATGCATTTTGCATACTCATCATCCATACCGATCGCCTTATAGGTGCTTACCATGCTGTCGACTTTTGAGGTCTTCTTGTAAGGGAAATATATGGACAGACCATATGCGTTGGTCATATTCTTACTTGTTCTGTTGTACTTGACCGCCCCGAGCAGGGAATCGACAAGTTTGCTTCCTTCTTTGGTGCCCACTCTTTTGGCAAAATCAACCAAATCGACCTGATCGATCTTCGACGATACCGCAAATTCTCTGGTATTGCCCCTTGCTCTGGCTATGGTGGCATACTCCTTATTCTTTATCATGTCAGAAGTATCCTTTGCAAAAGCCGTAAGATCAGCCGGAACAGTCGCTTCAAGTTCTGCAAGGTCTATGAGCGACAACGTGGTCTTCTGCCCGGGCACCTTGCCTGCGCAGGTATCCGTAAATGAGTCTACTATATTTTTACCTATCTCCAATGTAGGCATGGAAGTGTCTAAGTCAAGTGCCTTAAGCCAGTCAGTGTAATACCAGCCTATGCCGGGTTCCGTCTCCTCTGAAGCGATCAGGTAGTCACTGTATGATCCGACCACGAGCGCCGTCTCAACAGTCGCCATAAGGCAGGCATCGAAGCCGACGAAATCGAATGCAATGCCGCCATCTTTTAAGGCTTTATCAATGCCTGACAGCGTCATCGATCCTGCGGATGCGTATTTCTCATCATATCCGTATCCGCTTATCGAACCGCCGCCGTGATCCCACATAATAAGGTCATAGCGATCTGCCGGAAATCTCCCCGCTGTCCATCTGATGAATTCCGAGAGTGTATCCGGTGAGGTCATGGGATCTCTACCCATATCCGCTTCAAGGCAGTTAAGCTTCCCACCTTTTACCTGATATATCTGATTGACAGAATTGCTTACCACATTATTCTGCCATTTCTTACATCCGCCGGTAAGAACGATAAGATTGATCTTGTCGCCTGTATTTGCTGCAAGCATCTCCTGCAGATCCTTGGATGCCATTGCACTTCTGCTCTCAAGATCAGTACCGCACATATAGACCATAATGGTGACGATATCATCACCATTGCCCCGTATCAGAGTGCGTTTATCTCTCGCAGAAGGGGCAACTGTCTCATCAAGCTTCGCCTGATCGGACGGTCCGCTCCATGAGGCAGAGGAATTGTTATCGGAATACACATTGTTGTCAGAATATGCACTGTTCTGCGTAAGATCGTATCCGCTTCCTGCATCCTCTTCTCCCAAAAGGGTCGTCAGGCCGCCACCGCCGCCAAGAAGAAGTATTATTATAGCTATCACATATATGAGCGGGCTTCTTCCACCCGATCTTGTGCCGCCACTTCCGGAACCGCTTCCGGATGTGCCTGCGCCCACCGGACCGCTTCCAAGTCCCGCTCCTCTTTTATGTACTCCGCTGCCACCGTCTGTGACATTCTTTTTTCTGCTGACCGGTCTGTCTGCCATGTTATTGCCTTTCGTTCTTTTATCAAGTATTGGAAATCTCTATCTTCATATATCCGTCACTTTATTCCGTGCGAATAGACATTGCCTGTGGGAACAACATTATCCGGCTCCCAGCAGTTACCATACACACGGTACTCGGTCAGATCTCTGGCATATGAATCATATCCCAGATCAACATTCCATTTGTAGTACTTGTATATGCGCTCTCTGTTGCCCGCAGGTATATCAACTATATCATCTGCCGTAGTTTTTCCGTTTAAGATATTGGCAAAAATGCTCTGCAAGTCTGTATATGCCAATTGTCTGTCATCAATCTCAAACTCGTGGCTGTCAGCTTTTCCCTTAACTAAAAATATGGGAGACTGGCGTAATTGTAAATATCCGTGATCCGCCATTATGATTATGGTACTGTTATCATATACTCCGATGTCCTTTAATTTGGTCAGGAACTTTGAAACAAGCTTCATCATGGCCCTGGCTTCGTCATATATTCCGTCCTCTTCCCAGTTATTAGCCAAAGTATCAACAAAATCCGGGGATATATCAAAAGGCGGATGCGTTCCATCTATATGATACATATGAAAGCTCTTTTTATCCATCCCCGTATGGAGTTCATCTATGCCATCGTAGAACATAAAATTATTAAAATTGAATGTATCAACTCCCGAGATCCCGGTATCCACCAGATCCGCCTTCATATCATCGGGATAAAACCAGCAATACTGCTTTAGAGGCTGGATCAGGTATCTGAAACCAACCAGTTTATACATAAAGTATGCAAGTCTTTTGTGGGAACTCACAGTACGCTTGATCTTTTTACAGTTATCGATCTTAAGAGAAGATTCATTATCGGCAAAAAGACTCGTAGTATATATGCCACAGTACCAGTCTTTTTCTTCCAGTGTATTCAAAAGCGGTGAATCACCATAAGCCCTGTTCAGATATGACCCATAAGTCTCATCATTGTAATACAGTTCTCCGGATATCACTGCAGGAAAAGCGAGATCTGTATATGCATAATCTGCAAGTGTATCCGGATAATATGTGAAATCGGTAAGCGCATCAGTATATTCATCGGCGCAGTCATCGTTAAGTATCTCCCCCATTGCCTGCGAATCAAAAGAATCCAACATCAAGATTATAAAATTCTCATTCGTTGACAGATCAAACTCATCATTTGTAGTGGATACATATTCGTCAGGACGCATCAATCCGCCATTTGTGACAAAAAGCACTGCAAGAGTAACGATTTGGATCGAAACTATAAACAGGCAAATGGCTTTCGAAAATGAATAAAAAGAATCTTCCTTTAGTGCAACGCGCAAGATAAAGACAATAAGAAAGACAGCCACAAACACCAATACGGATATGACACCTTCTTTTCTGTACTCGCTCCAGTTGACGGGTGTCCCGTCCATAACACCATAATCTGCAAAAAGAAAATTACCCTGAATATACAGGGAAAGTCCCAGTGCCAATATGCCGGGGATTAAATACGAAAGCAGTCTGACACTCAATAAACTCAAAACAAAGCATGCTAAAAGAATCATTGCAGTCACCGACACAAAGAGCAAAAACGATAGCGACAGCAAATCATCACCGCTAAAAAAGAAATATCCTTTATTCGTTAAATATAATTCAAAAAGTGCAAAGATAAAAAAAGTAAACGTAAGAAATACGGTTGGATAAACAGATCTTATAAAGCAGTTCTTTTTATTTGTATTCATATTGCCTCAATTCCCTAGCAGTTAGTATATTCAATATCATATCCCTGTACTGCATTTTTTGCAAAGGTATTAACGGGTTGTCGCCCAACTTTTTGTATGGTTGGCGCCCAACTTTTCATATTCAAGCAGCCCAAAATATGCTAGTATTGAAAGTGGGTATACTATTTTGGAGGTTACATTTATGAATAATACCGAACACAGAACCGGTCTATTCGGCATACGCAACAAGATCTTTGTCTGCTTTATCATCCCTGTTATTTTCATGGCTGTCGTCGGATATGCCTCATATCGTACAGCTGCCGAAGGACTTAATGACAAGTTCATCGAATCCTCTTCTCAGACCATAGGGATGGGACTTGATTATCTTGACAATGTCAATACATTCATTCAGGCCGAAGCCATGCGCTACGTATTGGATGCAGGTATCGAGAGCTATGTCATCGGCATGCCCGGCAAAAAGAATACCGAGAAGGCCACTTACTATACGGATGAGAGAGTTGTCTTCCTCTCTTCTCAGAGTTCAAATCCCTTCATTCATGATATACATCTTATAACCAAGGAAGGCTATAACATGATAAGCACGGCGGTATCGGACAAACTCCCCGGTGTTTATGATGAATATCTTGCCAAGCTTTTGGAAACCAATGAGCCTGCCAAGCTTCCGCGTTGGGTCTCTGATCATGATATCGTAGATGAGGCTCTTAACCTTAAAAAGGACGAATATATATATTCATTCCAGATTCAGGACGCTTCCAAATTTGCCTATATCATAGTCGATGTAGACAAGGCCGCCATTCTTGATATGCTTTCGGGAATCGATTTTGGCCCCGGCAGCCGTGTAGCCATCGTAACGGCTGATGGTGTGGAGCTTGCTGTCGATTCCGATACCGGTGAAGTCATAAGTGATCCCGTGTTCATCGACAAGGATTTTTACCTTGCTGAGACAGCAAACGCAGAGGCACAGGCTGAGGCAGGCAGCGAGGAAACCGAGAATACCACAGTAAGCAAACAGGTATCATTAAGCGGTGAAGACTATATCTTCCTGTATAAAAAGAGCGAATTAAACGGAATGGATATCTGCGCACTCATTCCGCTTTCTACCGTAACAGCTCAGGCCGAGAGCATCAAGACCGTGACGATCATCATGATCATCATCGCAGGTATTCTGGCCGCCGTTATAGGTACTCTTATCGCCGGTGGTATCCAACGCAATATGAAGCATATCTCCAGACAGCTTGACGAAGTGGCCAAGGGCGATCTTACCGTGAACGTGACCGCGAAGGGCCGTGACGAGTTCCGCTTCCTTGCACATTCCGCCGCCAATATGGTGGGGCACAACAAGAAGCTTATATTCAAGCTTTCGGAGACAGCCTCCGATCTCCAGAATACAATGCAGAATGTCAACACAGCGTCGACAGAACTGTCCGATTACTCCGGTCGTATTAACTCTGCCATAGATGAGATCAACGAAGGAATCGTGCGTCAGGAAGAACATGCATCCGAGTGCATAGATGTTACCAAACAGCTCTCCGAACGTATCAAGGAGATCAGTATTGATGTGGATGAGATTGAAAAAGTGATCCGTGAGACCGAAGAGATGATCGGTGAGGGAACTGATCTTGTCAATGACCTTGCCGAAAAAGCTGCCAAGACTTCCGAGCTGTCAGCTATGGTAGGTGAGAATATCGAAAAGCTTCAAAAGGATGCTGAGACCATCAGCGGCTTTGTAGAGACAATAAGCGGCATTTCCGACCAAACCAACCTTCTTTCGCTTAATGCTTCCATCGAGGCAGCCAGGGCAGGTGAAGCCGGAAGAGGATTCTCAGTCGTGGCAGAAGAGATCCGTTCACTTGCTGACAGTTCTTCAGCCGCTACAGTTGAGATCGACAGTAAGATCGGCAATATCGACAGACATTCACGCTCAAGTATGGAAAGTGCCAAGAATGCTGAGGAAGTGGTTAAGCTGCAACAGGATGCCGTAGGCGAAGTGATCGCAGTCTTCGACCGAATTCGTGAGCAGATGAGCTTACTTGCAGAAGCGCTTAAAAAGATTGAAAGCTCTGCTGCACTTGCGGATGATGAACGTAAGGAGGCAGTTGCTGCCGTATCCCGAATCTCTGAGATCATAAGCCGCACATCAGACAGCTCCGGAAAGGTTGCGGATATCGCAGGATCACTACTTGGAAGTGTGGAATATCTTGGCAATACGGCAGATGAGCTTGATAAAGACATGAACGGACTAAAGAACGAGATCGCCGCATTCCGTGTAGAATAAACGATACATGGATATTCTGAGTTCCCTAACATCCGAAATAGCTTATAGATCCCGGTTTCTATCCTTTATATTTTTTCTGCATCCATAAAAGAGCATACCACGGATACTTTTCCGTAGTATGCTCTATCCTTTTAATAAACTCTTCTGCTGACGGTGCCTCTTACTCGAATGATACAGCCGTGTCATTAACATAGTACGAATAGATTTCCGCCAGCCGTTCGGCATCGCTTATCGGAACCGGCCTAACACTTACTCGATCTGTCATGTTCCATCTCCTCAATGATTTCTTCCAAAAGATCTACGGCGCTTGCATCCATCTTAGGGCAAAGCTCCGTAACT
>JAILKC010000026.1 GCA_024694055.1 Lachnospiraceae bacterium
ACTCCGTATCTGACACAGATGTCACCTATCGTCTTAAGTTCGTCGATCGACCAGACACGTCCCACGGGGTTATGGGGATTGCATAAGAAGAAAAGCTTAATCTTCTCATTTTTTACCTTATTCTCAAAGTCTTCAATATCAATATGGTAGCGATTATCCCCGCCAAGTACCAGATCGTTCGATATCACTCTGCGTCCGTTGTCTTCTATCACTTCAGAGAAAGGATAGTATACGGGCAGTTGCAAAAGGATCCCGTCTCCCGGTTCCGTAAAAGCCTTGACACACATAGCCAGGGCGAACACAACACCCGGTGTCTTGATAAGCCACGACTCTTTTACATCCCATCCGTGATGTGAGAGTATCCAGTCATGCACCGCTTCAAAATAAGAGCAACCGGGCTCGCTGTATCCATAGATACCGTGAATTGCGCGACGGACTATCGCATCCTCAACATATGAAGTAGTCTTAAAATCCATATCGGCCACCCACAGAGGCAATACATCCTCAGGCATATGACGCTGTTTTGCAAAATCATATTTAAGGGAATCCGTTCCCCTTCTCTCTATCACTTTGTCAAAATCAAGATTTCTCTCGGGCATATCATTCTCCTATGTATATACAGCAGGGCAAATGATCTATCTGCCCGCATCTGTCTCATCAAATACCTGTTCAAGTTCTCCTATCAGATCCTTTACATCCTCTATGCCTACCGAGATACGAAGCAGAGAATCGGTGATTCCGTTTGCCTCTCTCACCTCCTTAGGCACATCCGCATGAGTCTGAGTCGAAGGATATGTGATAAGTGTCTCCACTCCGCCAAGACTCTCCGCATATTTGATCATCCTGATCTTTTTAAGAACCTTAAGCGCATATTCCTTACTCTCAAGTTCTATCGCAAGCATCGCACCGAATCCTCTGGCCTGCGACTTCTGCAGTTCATGGCCCGGATGATCTTCAAGGCCCGGATATATGACCTTCTTTACACTCTTTTTGGTCTTTGCCCACCTGGCGATCTCAAGCGCATTCTGCTGCGCTCTTTCCATACGGATCCCCAAGGTCTTTATGCCTCTTAATATCAGCCAGCTGTCAAAAGGGGCCAAACAGGAACCGGTCGTCTTATATAAGAACTTAAGTTTCTCACTTATCTCATCAGAAGCCGTAACTAAGAATCCTGCCAACGTATCGTTGTGTCCGCCAAGATACTTGGTTCCGCTGTGAACCACTATATCGGCACCCAAGTCAATGGGATTCTGGAAATACGGGGACATAAATGTATTGTCCACAACAAGTATTGCCCCGTGTCTGTGTGCGATATCCGCCGCCTTCCTTATATCCGTGATGTTCATCATAGGATTGGTAGGCGTCTCTATATAAATAGCCCTGGTATTGTCGGTGATATAATCCTCAATATTTTCACGGAGTGTATCTACAAAAGAAAATGATATCCCGTTTTTGGAATTCACCTGATTAAACAGTCTGATACTTCCGCCGTACAGATCCAGATCAGCTATTATGTGATCACCCGGCTTATACATCTCCATAAGCAATGTGACAGCCGCCATACCGGATGAAAAAGCAAGAGCTTCTTTGCCGTTTTCAAGCGACGCTACTATCTTCTGAAGCTGATCACGCGTGGGATTCGACACCCTGTTATAGTCATAACCCGTACTGCGTCCGACTTCGGGATGCGCATATGTGGCTGACTGATATATGGGATAACTGATCGCCCCGTAGTGGCTTATCTCATTTTCATCTGTTTCAAGGTGCAGACATCTCGTGTTGATTCCTCTGGACATATCATCCTCCAAATACTCCAATTTACAGATAGTGGAGGTGTTCTAAAAACGCCTCCACTTATCATATCAAATCAATACCATCTATACAACGCTGCGACGGAACCGTATCAGTTAAAAGGAATGACACCACCGTCATATGTTGCCTTGATGTACTCCTTGATAGTGTCAGACTTAAGAGCATCTACAAGTGCCTTGATCTTGGCATTGTTCTCATTGCCTTCCTTAACTGCGATGATATTCACGTAAGTCTTTGCTGCCTCTGAATCTGCGCTCTCATATGCAAGAGAATCATTTGCAACCGAAAGACCTGCTTCTATAGCGTAGTTACCGTTAACGATTCCGAATGATACATCGGGAAGTGTTCTTGTTACCTGCTCTGCAGCTACCTCTACGAACTCGATGTTGTGAGGGTTCTCTGTGATATCATTGACTGTTGCTTCAAGGCCTACACCGTCCTTAAGCTTGATATAACCGTTATCCTGAAGCAGAAGAAGTGCTCTTGCCTCGTTGGTCGTATCATTGGGGATTGCTATTGAAGCGCCGTCGATATTGGCAAGGTCTGATTCCTTTCCGGGATAGATACCGAAGGGCTCATAGTGGATACCGCCGGCATTGACAAGGTGTGTTCCCTGCTCTTCATTAAAGCTGTTAAGATAAGGTATATGCTGGAAGTAGTTGGCATCAAACTCACCGCTCTCAACTACGAGGTTGGGCTGTACATAATCATCAAACACCGTAACCTCAAGAGTGTATCCGTCCTTTTCAAGGATGGGCTTAACCTGCTCCAAAAGCTCTGAATGAGGTGTCTCTGATGCTGCGATCTTGATCACCTTATCCGTACCTGCTGCTGCACTGCTGCCGCATCCTGCAAGGATACCTGCTGCCAATACTGCTGCACTTACTGTTGCTAAAATCTTGTTTTTCATAATCTCCTCCTTACTGAGTCACCCTTTATGATCATAAATGGATGCTCCTTTGACTTTTCTCTATATCAAGCTTCTAAAGCTCAATACCTGTGTAAAATGTGATCGGATCAGATATTTCTCTTGTCTATCTTCTTCGCGATCCTGGTACCGATCACCTGCATGATCTGAACCAAAAGTACAAGCAATACCACCGTGACAAGCATTATGTCTGTCTGGTATCTGTGATAGCCGTATCTGATGGCTATGTCTCCGAGTCCGCCTCCGCCGACCGCTCCGGCCATGGCCGAGTAGCCAAGGACAGTGCCGAGTACGATAGTGGCATTGACTATAAGAGATGTTCTTGCTTCGACTATCATCACCTTAAAGATGACTGTCCATATATCGGCTCCCATACTCTGGGCCGCCTCTATCACTCCGTAGTCAACTTCCCGAAGCGAGGACTCAACCATTC
The DNA here is from genome assembly GCA_024694055.1 of Lachnospiraceae bacterium. Lineage (GTDB taxonomy): Bacteria > Bacillota > Clostridia > Lachnospirales > Lachnospiraceae > Colinaster. The sequence goes on from JAILKC010000026.1 coordinate 3,174, forward strand.
TTGCAATGAACGGAGCTGCCGCAAGTGTAAGCGGCGGTATCGTACCTGCCGTTCCGTATGTCTTGCCTACCAGGAATCTGGTAAGCGGAATGATGAGTATCAGCAATATCAGGAAAGGAATGCTCCTTGTAACATTGACTATCACATCAAGAATCTTGTATACGACCTTATTGGGTCTTAATCCTCCGTCGGCTGTAACAACAAGCGCTATACCGAGCGGAAGTCCTATGATG
>JAILKC010000166.1 GCA_024694055.1 Lachnospiraceae bacterium
AAAGGGGAGCTCCGTTTCCGCAAGCACATAGCCCTCTTCATTAAACTCTATATCCTCAGGATCCAGCACGCATTTGTTATTGTTTCCCACATGGACTCCCGCCACTTCTTTATAAAGTATGCTCTCACCCTTCTGAGTGACGGAAACCGGTTCCTTCTTACTATCATCTACTTTATAAAAGGTCGCGCTGGCAAGATCCAGCTCAAGGAGCACTATACCTCCGGGTTCATAGGATGTCTTAAGGCTCACATCTTCACGAAGCTCAACCTTGAGGAGCGTTGTTAAAGCATCGCCCGTTTCATAGAGAGCCGCTTCCTCCGTCTCCTCCGCCGTAGCGTTTCCCGACAGTATCTGCCCGACACCCGCGTCTTCAGGTGCCGCAGACGAGACTCCGAAGACATCCTCATCTCCTGTCACAGCAGTCCCCACAGCGCCATTGGCAGCAGCATCATGGGTCAGAGAGTCCGCATAGGCAAAAGCATCCTCTCTCTCCGCCGCCAGTACCGCGACAGAGAATACTCCGTCACAGGTGCCGGCTATCAACATGAAATATGCCAGCATAAGCGCAAGCAGGCTTTTCAGTGATCTCTTCATATAAGTCCCCCTCTGTATCTTAAACTCTATCTCTTCCCCATATTGCTCGCGGCTTCCTCTGTGAAGCCCTCTGTACTCTCACTCTTAAACAGTATACGCACCGTCATCAGGATGAGCTTAAAATCCATCAAAAGTGAATACTGCTCGATGTACATCAGATCCAGACGCAGTTTGTCATACGCCGTCGTATTGTAGCGGCCGTAAATCTGGGCGTAGCCCGTGAGACCCGCCGGAACCTTGAGCCTGTAGACGAACTCCGGGATCTCCTCCATATACTTGACCACATGCTCCGTGCGCTCGGGACGGGGACCGACGATCGACATGTCGCCCTTCAGTATGTTGAACAGCTGCGGAAGCTCATCGAGCCTCGTGGGCCTGATGAAATGCCCAACCCTCGTGATCCTGTCATCATTGTCAGTGGTGGGCCGCACCACACCGTCCTTATCCGCGTCGACGATCATACTGCGGAACTTAAGGATCATGAACTTCTTACCGCCCTGGGTCACACGCTCCTGACGGAAGAAGACCGGACCGTGATCGTCTATCTTGATCGCGAGGGCGACCAGACCCATGATCGGAAGCGCAGGGATCATCGCTATAGAGCAGAGGATCACATCGAACCAGCGCTTGACCTTCCTCTGGAAGTCCGCAATACCCCTGCTCCTCACAAGCAGCAGCGGCGTATCGAAGAGGTCTATCTCCTCCGCTCCGCGGACTATGATATCCGAAACCTTCGGCACCACATAGGCTCGCATGCCTATCTCGTAGCAGTATTTCAGTATATCGTTTCTTGTCTTGGCAGTGATGTCATTCAGAACGACGGCATCATAACCCAAGATCTCCTTCCTGATAGTATTCAAACCCACGTCAGAATTGATAGTCTTCTCAATCAGATATTTGTCCGGGCGTCTCGCCATCTTGGGAGCAAGAGTTCTGGCGCTTTTCTGTCCATAAATCACTATCACTCGACGTGGGGTATGAGTATGTGTGTAATGAATGGTGTAAACCAGACATATGACCACTATGATCACCAGATCGATCAAAGTGAGCCAGATGATCGGAAGGAAGTTCACCAGGACATTGGCGATCAGCGATAGTTCGAAATATCCTAGGATATTGGCAAAAAGAACTGAGATGACCTGAGAGATAACTATATCGGAGATCTTCAGTTTGCCATACTGGAAGCCGTCATTGAGTTTTATCAACAAAAATGCGGGAACGCCATACACGCCGGCAAGAACATATTTACCACGGCCAAGGTATAACGGGAACAACCCTGTATCTTTATAGTGATTTTTCCAGATAAAATAGAAAACAGCTGAGAGTATAACAATCTCAAGCACGGCCTCAAAACGCCGCACCATATCCATAGAGCTGTTATCAGCATTCTCATTTCGGTTGTCTAACAGATAATCTTCCACTTTCTATTACTCTCTAGAATCATCTTTCTTAAAAATGTAAATCAATACTCATGCCACAAAGCCACAAAATGTGAAACTAACCAGTATATTACTTAATGCAACGTGCTATTTTCCCTTATCAAAAAGCAAGATGGATTTCAATGCATAGACAAGTTTATCATTATCTTGTTTATCCCTTATTGCTATTCTCATATACTCTTTACCATTTAACTTTTCGTATAAGTCTTTAACAAGAATGTTATAGTCTGTAAGTAACCGTTTCGTAACATCTCTAACACCAATTTTCTTCAGTTCGATTAAAAAATAATTTGCCTGTGATGGAATAACTCTAAGCCCCGATATAGATGAAAGCTCCCTTTCAAATCTTTTACGTTCTATTCTAAATTCTTCAAGTCCAGATTCATACTGTTTCTTGTATTTCTCAACAATTTGCATATAGAATTCTGCAAAAGAATTGATATTCCATATAGATACATCCTTCTTTATATCTCTTATAGTATCCACATCCCCTGATACCAAAACTCCAAGCCGTAATCCTGGAACTCCGTATGATTTTGATATACTCTTCATCACATAAAGATTCTTGTGCTTATCAATCAGTTCCTGTCTGATTAGTGTGTTATTGCCCTCATCTGCAAAATCAGCAAACGACTCATCAATAACGAGTCTTAAATTCTTTTCTTCACTCCATTGAAGAAGCTTAAGTATATCATTAATCCTTATATAGTTTCCGGAAGGATTATCCGGATTTATTAATATAAGCGCTTCTATATCTTTATCATCGAATGACTTCATTACATCATCTGCTGTATATGAATAATCAGGGTTATCTATCTGGTAAATGACAGTTCGACTTTTATCATATCTATTGGGATACTCTTCAAATGTTGGCCTGATAAACCCCATCTTACCATTGAACATTCCTAACAAAGACTTGATAAGCTCAGCTGCACCATTTCCAACAACAATATTTTCGGGCCGAACACTAAAGTTCTTACTAGCCAAAAGAGAATTAATCTTCATGCCAGAGGGATAATCGCCTAATAGTCTATCGAAAGAAGCTCTCATCTCATCTTTCATTTTCTGCGGAGGATAAAACGGATTCACCAGATAGCAATAATCTAGCAAATCTGTGAAACGCCAATATCCACCATAGCGCTCTTCCATCCTTATTACTTTTTCATCCACATTCGGACAAAAAATCGCCTCAGCAATGTCCAAATCCTGAGCATCATCTATCTCATACCACTTTTGATGATCCAACCTTTTACCTTTTATTTCCGCATCATCAAGCATAGTAACAACTCGAAGCACCTGCTCATAATACTCATTTTCACCTATTGCCTTCAAGTATGCGTCCATAAACGGAATATAATGAGTTTCGGAAAAATGCTTGCTAAACTTATATATATTTACTGTCTTATAGCACCCTTTTGTATTATTAAAGTCAAATTTCCGCCCTGAGATAAAATCCACAATACTATCATCTTCGTCAAGCCTGATACAGGTTCCATCCATCCAAGGTTCATATTTATCCACAAGCGCAAGGGTGTCACGTGGATCTTGAATCAAGCAATCCAATACAGCATCTTCAAAAATAATATCCGACTCAAACAATAGCGTATCTTCGCTAACTAGATATTCTTTTGTCAGTGATAAAGAATAGATATTGTTTGTCTTGTAATAGATAGAATTCTCTACATAGCAAATAGGTGTGCTAATACTTAGAGTACTTATATAATCAATAAGCTTCTTCCCTTCATAGCCTGTAACTATG
>JAILKC010000173.1 GCA_024694055.1 Lachnospiraceae bacterium
GAAGAACCAAAATCGTTCCAGAAATAGTCAAATTCAGAAAGGAAACCGGATCTATGTGTTTCAAGCCACGGCATCTCATCAAAAAAAACAATACATTTTTTCTTGGGATCCAAACTTTCAATGTATTCCCGTAATAGTTCAAAAGCCTCCATCCAGTTCTTCGGTGCCGGCATTTTCTTATGCGTTTTTCGATTCAGCTCATTTATAAACGCCTCCATCTGGTCGGTTTTAGGCTTATTATATGCACCGGTCAGTTTAAATGCGAATGTATTCCCAAAGTATTGGTTGATCAGAAAAGTCTTTCCAACTCTCCTACGCCCATAAACCAAAACCAGTTGAGCAATGTCCTCGCGCATACATTAATCAAGTCTCGTATATTCTAGTGTTCTACCAATTATTTTCTTCTTCATACGAGTACAATAATCTTTTCATTTCGTTTTGTCAATAATACTTATCCAAATCTATGCTTTTTTGTTAGATTTGGATAAGCATTTCGTGACATCAGTTTTAAGAGCATTCTGCTATTAAAACCCTTTTCAACTTCTGAGAAAAGGTTTGCCCCTGCTCCCTGAAGTGAAGATTGGCAATATAGGTGGTCTTGCCGATCGTGCGTGTTACTGTACTTGTAGGCAAAGAAGAAGCGCAGGTATCATTCTCAATAACTGCGTTTGAATTCTTTTCCGAAAACAACGAGCACCAGCCCCAGTACTAAAAATGCTACAACTCCTATCAGTATAAGGTCAAAATCCAGCTGCCTTTTTCTCTTTTTATCAATCATATTTTTAGATCTCCTTAGTACATTATCCTGAAAAATAAAACTCTATCACCAATTATACCTGTTTCCATTCAGGATTTTAACATCATTTTGGCTCTGTCTCGATTTGTCATGGTTTGACATGATTTGATAAAAAACGATGTTTTTTAATTTTGTCAACTTTTTCAGTTCCCGCAAATAAACGATATTATTTCTCATCAAACCATGTCAAAACGAGTCAAACCTTATCAGCGGCCTTTTGCAAAAAAATACCCCGAAAGGGATGTCCTTTCGGGGTGAAAATGCTGTATTTTCGGGCTTTCTCGGTTCTCTGATTAACGCTTTGAGAACTGAGGCGCACGTCTCGCAGCTTTGAGACCGTACTTCTTACGCTCTTTCATACGAGGATCTCTTGTGAGATATCCTGCAGCCTTAAGTGTAGGTCTGAACTCCTCATCTACCTGAAGTAAAGCTCTTGCGATACCATGTCTTACGGCACCTGCCTGACCTGTGTACCCGCCACCCTTGACGTTGACCTTTACATCATACTTGTCTACTGTATCTGTAGCAACAAGAGGCTGACGAACGATAACCTTAAGTGTCTCAAGACCAAAGTAATCGTCGATATCTCTCTTGTTAACAGTTATATTACCCTTGCCCGGTACAAGATATACCCTGGCAACAGAACTCTTTCTTCTTCCGGTACCGTAATACTGAGCACCCTTCTTAGCCTTAGCCATTTCAATATCTCCTTTCCTAGAACGTTAATACCTCAGGCTTCTGAGCTGCATGCTTGTGCTCCGGTCCTGCGTATACGAATAACTTCTTATACATCTGTCTTCCTAAAGGTCCCTTGGGAAGCATGCCCTTAACAGCAAGCTCTACAACCTCTTCAGGCTTCTTAGCGAGCTTCTCTCTAAGAGTAGTCTCCTTCATTCCTCCAACATAATCAGAGTGATGATAGTACTTCTTCTGATCAAGCTTCTTACCTGATACGGTAACCTTATCTGCATTGATGATGATCACATAATCACCTGTATCGATATGGGGTGTGAAGATCGCCTTATTCTTACCTCTCAATACCTTGGCAACTTCTGAAGCAAGGCGGCCGAGTGTCTGACCTTCAGCATCCACTATATACCACTTTCTCTCGATCGTGGCAGGACTAGCCATGAATGTCTTCATATGTATCTCCTTTACTTAATATCAACCTTCCTGTATGGAAAATCGGGGCTATTGACTCTCCATCCATCCTTCGTCATCCTCCATTCGACGACGAACGCATATGACGTCATGTATCGCAGCTTCATGATCCTCGGGGCTAATGAGGATACATAACAGGCGCAAATCCACATTTTTCGTCACACTAACCGATTATAATCCACGCATCCGCGCGTGTCAACAGTATTTTTCTCTATATTATATATTTTCAGGATCTGCCACCACAGGCCTTCATGCGCACCTTCGATATAAGGCATCCAAGACAGACCGGAAGCACCAGTCCGCACATAAGATAGATAAACTTAAAGCCCTCTATCCCATCCGGAACAAATACATAATATATATCGCTTCTAAACGCTGCAACATCAAAATCTGCAAACACTCCTGTCAGTCTGTTAAGCGCATATATCAACGCGTTTATGATCATAAACACTCCAAGATGATGCAGCATGATATCAAATGTATGAGATCCGATGCAGTTAAGTGCTTTGTATGTGCTGCCACCCTCATGAAGCGAAGATGCAAGTATCTTAGCCACCCGAAGCCACAGCGCAATCCCGGTGACCATCGTCACAAACGGAACGATCGGACCTGCACCAAATCCCGTTACCCACACGGTACTGTATCCCAATCCGACATACTTAAGCGTAAGTATCAGATTGATGAGTATGAGAACAGGAAAATATATTATGGAAGGAATCCTGTCAATGTTTTCAAGCCGTACACGATACAGTCTTCCAAGCTGCAACGCCGGTGCCATGAGCATCAGCCTTCCGGGGATCTTATAAAGATCATATACACTGCCTCTTATGGCAAGTGCCACGGCCAGTATGCCTGCTGCCAAATAGATAAGCATAAGGAACCATTCCGTATATTGAACAGTCTTCTCTTTTGTAAAAGGCAGCTTTTCCGTCACGATACCAAGAAGTTTCCTTGCGCATGTATTGCACACAAGCAGCATAAAGAGCGCGGGAACAAACCACGCCGGAGCATTAAGTCCGAACTGATGTCCTCCGACAAACGGTGCAACAAACAGATTGTATATGCTTATATCCTCACCGGTACTGAAACCTGCCCTGTTAAGAAGGGTAGATATAAGACCATATATCAGGTTAAAACAAAAGTACGGGAGCAGCAGTCTCTTGCATTTGTGCAAAAAATAGGCGCCCGGGCGCGATTCATCCTCGGGCTTATAGAAATACCCCGAGATGAACACAAATATCATCACGTGATAAGAATAATACGGAAAAAGCCCTGCCGGATTTAGTACCTGCAGATCCATGTGTCCGAGCAGTATCAAGATCATTCCTATGACGGACAGTATCGTAAATGTCTTATTTCTTGTCATATGCTCCATCTCTTTGCGTTATTCCGTAAAATAGTCCGGGTCTACATCCTCAATGCTCATAAGTGTCAGCCCCTGCGGCGGAGCCGTCTCTGCCGCTTTGGTCCTGTCACACGCTTTAAGTATTCCATCCAATTCTTCCGGAGTGATCTTTTTAAATCCTACCTGTATGAGCGTACCGACTATGATCCTGACCATATTATACAAAAAGCCGTATCCTCTGACACGTATGACCATCTCGTCATCCGAATTGTCTTCTATGTCTATCGACACAATATTTCTTGTCTTATCTTCGACCTGACTCGCTGCAGCACAAAAGCTTGTAAAATCATGTTCTCCGATCAGATATCCTGCTGCCCTGCGCATGGCGTCAACATCGAGTTCTCCCCACACATTCCATGAATATCTGGCTCGTAACGGATCTGCCACCCTGCCCCGGTCTATCCGATATTCATAGGTCTTGATCGTCCTTACTTTCCTCGGGTGCCAGTCCGGCGCTACCTCCAACGAAGATATGACACGTATGTCACTTGGCAAAAATGTATTGATCGCAGCTGTAAACTTTTCAGCAGGTATTGTACTGTCCGTATCGAACACCGCTCTGTTACCCCTGCCGTGGACGCCGGAATCCGTTCTCGATGCTCCGGCCACTTCAGTGACTGTTCCGGTCAATCTCTCTATCGCTTTATTAAGTTCTCCTTCTATGGTAGGTCCGTTATCCTGAACCTGCCAACCGTGATAATCGGTACCGTCATAGGCCACGGTCAGAAGTATCCTTCTCATAAGAAAAGTACCTATTCCTTCTTTTCAAAATGCTGATAGTCTTTCGAATTGTTCCAGTTGCCGCCCCAGGTAAATCCATGCTCCGTAAAGAGCTTATAAGCAAGATCGTTTTCATCGATCTTATAGGGGAAATTAGCCGATCTGTCGGCGTATATCTCACTTCCGGGAGGAGAAATATGATCATCCCCTCCCTTTTTGAATACTATGTACGGATTATAAAATGGATTGATGTCTATGGCACGACCGTATGCATGATTGGACAGTCTTGTCGTACCTTCTACCACTCTGTAACAGAAGCAGCTGGTATTATCTGCTGCCATCGATGCGTTGTCATCCGCATCAAAATCATCTATGAGTTTAATACTCTCTATACGGTAATTCTGTCGATACAGTTCGTGGAATATCTCCGTGACATCCTGCGCTATGGCCTTGTTGCAGACCATCTCACCTTCTTGTGTCTCCCCTTCAAAGTCAACATACCGGAGTCTGACATATCTAAGATCATCAAAACTTATCTTACTCTCATCTATATCCTCCGGATATGAAAGGCCCTTCATCTTATCCCTTATCACCTGAGGAATCGGTTCATAATAAAAGCCTTCATCATATATGACACATTCGTCAGTTCCAAAATACTCATCATTCATGGCAGAAGAGCCCTTATAATCATCTGTTTTTGTATCTGTATCTTTACCCGTGGCATCCTCAGTATCCGTGGCCGAATCCCGTTCACTCTCTTCATTGGATACTTCTTCATTCTCCATCACCTGCGCAGTTACCTCGGGAGTGACCGTGTCATCTATCACTTCTATCTCAGGTTCTACCTTTGTCTGCGGATGCTTGGCCGCATATTCACTGAGCGTCTCCGATCCGCTCAAAAACCTTGCTATACCTGCTGTAAGGATGATCACGGCTGCGATCATTATTATTCCTTTTATCAGATTTTTGTCAACTTTCATACTATGTCAGTTTCCTCGGATCATTACAGGCATATCCGTAGCGCGATCGACGCTGCAAGCAACATTATAAGCACTCCGTATGCCACATAATCAGACACCTTATAACGAAGCGGTTTCATCCTGGTACGTTTATCACCGCCACGATAACATCTGGCTTCCATCGCCAGTGCAAGATCACTCGCTCTTCTGAATGCAGATACAAAAAGCGGTACGAGTAACGGTACCAAACTCTTGGCGCGTTCTATTATATTTCCCTCATCAAAGCTTGCACCTCTTGCCATCTGCGCCTTCATGATCTTATCCGTCTCTTCCATAAGGATCGGGATAAAACGAAGAGCGATCGACATCATCATTGCAATCTCATGAACCGGCGCATGAAATACCTTAAAAGGAGAAAGCAGGCTTTCAAGTCCGTCCGTAAGTTCTCCCGGCGTTGTAGTAAGTGTCATGATATTTGAGCCCATGATGAGAAATATCAGTCTGATCGCCATTCTTGCAGCCATCTTAAGTCCCTCTGCAGTGATCTTTAACTTATAAAACGACCATATCACTTCACCGGGTGTCATGAACAGATTGAATACCACAGTAAGTGTGATCAGAAAAGCGATAGATCTCATGCCCTTAAGCATGAACTTAACAGGCACCTTGGAAAGTGCTATCATCACAGCCAAAAAAACTGCGGCAAGCGCGTATCCCCATATATTCTGAGCCACGAATAGTACGACTATATATATGAGCGTACCCGTAAGCTTTACCCTCGGGTCTGATCTGTGCAATATGGAATCGGTCTGATAGTACTGGCCTAACGTAATATCCTTAAGCATGCATCTTACCGCCTGTCATACGCATGATCTCCTCGACAGCTTCATCTATGGTGATCACACTCTTATCTATGGGATATCCTTTATCCCTTAACTTCTTCATGATATAGGTCACCTGCGGGGCAGACAGCCCCATTTCTTCAAGTTCCTCCACATGTTCAAATACCTGCATCGGAACATCATTATATATTATCCGGCCCTTATTCATCACCACGATACGGTCGGCATATTTGGCCACATCTTCCATACTGTGACTTATAAGCACCACGGTCATCTTATTTTTCTCATGCAAAAAACTGATCTGGTCCAGGATATCATCTCTTCCGCCCGGATCAAGCCCCGCTGTCGGCTCATCGAGTACGAGGATCTTGGGATGCATCGCAAGCACTCCGGCTATGGCTACTCTGCGCTTCTGCCCGCCGGAGAGATCAAACGGCGAAAGCTTCCACATATCTTCGCTTATCCCCACCTGCTTAAGGGCATCTTCTGCGCGCATCTTTATCTCGTCTTCAGTTAACCCCATATTGCGTGGTCCAAAACACACATCATTAAAAACGGTTGTCTCAAAGAGCTGATGCTCGGGATACTGAAACACAAGTCCGACCTGACTCCTTAACAGGCGCATATTGACAGATTTGTCAGCAAGATTTACTCCATCGCACCATACTTCTCCCTGCGTGGGATGCAGCAATCCGTTCATATGCTGTACAAGAGTAGACTTACCCGAGCCGGTATGTCCTATGAGCCCGTAGAATACCCCGTCTTCTATCTTTAAGTCTATATTATCAAGTGCCCTGGAATATCCGCTTCCTGCACTCTCATATTCGTAGCTTACATTCCTAAATTCTAACGACATATCTTCTCCAGGACTTCTATCAGTTCTTCCATATGCAATATTCCATCCGGAATATCAAGTCCCCGTTTTCTAAGTTCATAAGCAAGCAGTGTGACCTGCGGCACATCAAGGTGAAGCGCCTTAAGTTCCTCAACATGCTTAAATACTTCGACCGGTGTGCCTTTAAGAGCAACCCTGCCCTTATCCATCACAAAAACCCTGTCAGCGTATATCACTTCATCCATATAATGTGTTATCAGGATGATAGTCACTTTTTCGACATCATTAAGTGCCCTCGCTGCCCTTATCACCTCACGTCTGCCGCTTGGATCGAGCATGGCCGTAGGCTCATCGAGTATGATACACTTCGGATGCATCGCTATCACACCGGCTATGGACACACGCTGTTTCTGTCCGCCCGAAAGCCTGCCGGGAGATGCCTTACGATACTCCCACATACCGACAGCTTTAAGACTCTCTTCGACTCTTTCCCAGATCTCCTTGGTCGGGATTCCCATATTCTCAGGGCCGAATCCCACATCTTCTTCTACCACCTGCGCAATGATCTGGTTGTCGGGGTTTTGGAATACCATGCCGGCAGTCTCTCTGATATCCCAGATCTCGTCCGGATCCATGGTGTTCTTTCCATCTACCCATACACTTCCTTCAGTCGGAAAAAGAATGGCGTTTAAGTGTTTGGCAAGCGTTGACTTGCCTGAGCCGTTCGAGCCGAGTATTGCTATAAACTCACCTCTGTTCACATTGAGACTTACGCCATCTACGGCTCTGATACGGCCGTCTTCATTGCCTTCTTCGTCACGCCTTATATAATCATGTACAAGTTCTTCAGTCTTGATAAGACTCATATATTATATACCCAAAAAGGCTTGACAGTTCGTCAAGCCTTTAATACCTATGCCAATGTAAGACAACTATTATACAAGCTCAAGTAAAACTTCCATAGCTCCGTCGCCCTTACGCTGTCCGATCTTGACGATTCTTGTGTAACCGCCGTTACGTGTTGCATACTTGGGTGCTATCTCATCAAAGAGCTTTGCAGGCATATCAACACTCTTGGTGTTCTTCTTTCTGCCGGCTGCCTCTGTGGGAACCTCTGTTACGGGAACAAGGGTCTTAAGCATCTGTCTTCTCGCATGAAGTCTTGAAGGAAGGTCCTTTTTGATCTCCTTGTCAACCTCATCATATACGGTTACCTTCTTACCGTCCTTCTCTTCTTTGATTCTCTTACCGTCCTTGTCCTTACGGGCTACCTTTGCTTTAACGGTAACAGTCTCAAAGTTGTCCTTCTCCTTAACAGCAAGTGCAATGATGCCCTCAGCTATCTTCTGGACTTCCTTGGCCTTAGCCTCTGTGGTAACGATCTTACCATTGTAAAGAAGTGCTGTTACCTGATTCTTAAGTAATGCTCTTCTCTGATCTGATGTTCTGCTTAACTTTCTGTACTTTGCCATTCTACTCTCCTTTTCTTTATGATCCCGCCTGCGGTCTTACGGATCATGGGAAGATGCGGCTTCGTGCTCATAGGTCTTATCGAAACCGTAGTCAATAAACTTCTATCAATCCTTATTGGGGCTTAACTTAAGTCCCAGATCGTTTAACTTACCAAGCACCTCGTCAAGTGACTTCTTACCGAGGTTACGTACCTTCATCATCTCTTCGGGAGTCTTGTTGATAAGCTCCTGTACGGTATTGATGCCCGCACGCTTAAGACAGTTGTATGAACGAACTGAGAGCTCAAGCTCGTCAATGCTCATAACAAGCAATGTCTTCTCGCCGCCGTCCTTCTCCTTCTGAGCCATAACCTGAAGGTTCTCACCCGCATCGGAAAGATCGATGAACAGGCTTAAGTGCTCACTTAATACCTTTGCTGCAAGGCTTACGGCCTCGTCAGGTGTAAGTGTTCCGTTGGTAGATACGTCAAGTGTAAGCTTGTCGTAATCCGTGATCTGTCCCACACGTGTATCCTCAACCGTTACGTTGACACGCTCAACAGGTGTGTAGATCGAATCAACCGCGATCACACCTATAGGAAGATCATCCTTTTTATTCTTGTCGGCTGCAACATATCCTCTGCCCTTGGTGATGGTCAGTTCCATATATATCTTGCCGCCTGAAAGAGTAGCGATAACCTGATTGGGATTAAGGATCTCGATGTCCGAATCCACACGGATATCAGATGCCTTAACAACACCCTCTCCCTCATACTCTATTACAGCAGTCTTGGGCTCATTGCTCTCACTGTTGTTTCTGATAGCAAGGCTCTTGATGTTCATGATGATCTCAGTAACATCTTCCTTAACTCCGGGTATTGAAGAGAACTCATGAAGAACTCCCTCTATCTTAACCTGACTTACTGCTGCACCGGGCAGAGATGAGATCATGATCCTGCGAAGAGAATTACCAAGTGTAATACCGTAACCTCTCTCCAAAGGCTCGATCACGAATCTGCCGTACTTCTTATCTTCAGATATCTCTGCTATCTCAATATTCGGTCTCTCAAAATCAAACATTAATTTCCTCCTTAATGAATGAAAACCTGATAAATTGTCTAATTACTTAGAATACAACTCGACGATAAGTATCTCGTTAACAGGAACATCTATCATATCTCTTGTAGGAAGATTCTTGATCGTTCCCTTGAGGTTCTCGATATCCACATCCATCCACTCAGGAGTGAGACGTGAGCCTGTAACCTCAACGACATCCTTATATCTCTGAAGAGACTTAGACTTCTCTCTGATCTCTACTACGTCGCCTGCCTTTATCAGATATGAGGGAATATTGATGCTCTTGCCGTTGACAAGCACGTTCTTGTGGTCAACGATCTGTCTTGCTTCATGACGTGTTCTTGCGAAGCCCATTCTGAATACTACAGAATCAAGTCTTCTCTCAAGAAGAACCATAAGGTTCTCACCGGTCATACCCTTCATTCTGTCTGCCTTCTCATAGTAGTTACGGAAAGGCTTCTCCAAAATTCCGTATATGAACTTTGCTTTCTGCTTCTCACGTAACTGGAGAGCATACTCACTCATCTTCTTGTTACCATGTGTCTTCTGTCTGTTTGACTTCTTGTCATAGCCTAAAAATACAGGATCAAGATCAAGTGATCTGCATCTTTTAAGCACAGGTGTGCGATTAACTGCCATTTTAAAATCTCCTTCTTAAATGATGTTTACAACTCCGCTTTAAACGAAGCCTTCCTCCATACTGACCAATAACTGTATAAGTGGCATTTGCACGAGGATTACGCAGTGCAAATGTGTGCTAAGTAATTTTTCTTATGTTGCGTTTTTTGCAACATTAGAAAAATCTTAGTATTAAACGCGGCGTCTCTTAGGCGGTCTGCATCCGTTGTGAGGAACGGGGGTTACGTCTCTGATAGACTCAACCTGAAGACCGTTAGCCTGTAAAGCTCTGATAGCTGCTTCACGTCCTGAACCGGGTCCCTTTACAAATACGTCAACCTTCTTAAGACCATGAACAAGTGCTGCCTTGGTAGCTGTCTCTGCTGCCATCTGAGCTGCATAAGGAGTAGACTTCTTTGATCCTCTGAATCCAAGTCCACCTGCTGAAGCCCAGCTCAAAGCATTACCCTGGTCATCCGTAAGGGTTACGATAGTGTTGTTGAAGGATGCCTGAATGTGAGCCTGACCGTGCTCAACGTTCTTCTTGACACGCTTCTTTGTTACCTTCTTTACTGCTTTTGCCATTTCTATTACCTCTTTCTTCCTATTTGCCTGCACGTATTACGTGCAGAAGAGCAGACGCACTATGCTCCCGCTCCTGACAGTAAGAAAATCTTACTTACTACACTTATAAAACTATTACTTCTTCTTGTTAGCCACTGTACGCTTGGGACCCTTACGAGTTCTTGCGTTGGTCTTGGTCTTCTGACCACGAACGGGAAGATTACGTCTGTGACGTATTCCTCTGTAGCAACCGATCTCCTGAAGTCTCTTGATATTAAGAGCAACTTCTCTACGAAGATCACCTTCTACCATGTATTCTGTTTCGATGATCTCACTGATCTTCTTAACCTCTGCATCTGTGAGGTCTCTCACACGGGTATCAGGATTGACCTTTGCCTTAGTAAGAATGTTGTTTGAACTAACACGACCTATACCAAAGATGTATGTAAGACCGATCTCTACTCTCTTATCTCTGGGTAAGTCTACGCCTGCAATACGAGCCATTTTCGTCCTCCTTTAACTGAACTGATTGATTGGGGTGATATGGCAATCACCCAGCCGGAATCTTCCGACCTTTCCGATACTGTGTTACTGTGCTTTGCACGTCTTCTCGGTATCAATAGAACTCTTCCGTGGCTTGCGGAATATTTATCTATCAACCCTGTCTCTGCTTGTGCTTGGGATTCTCACAAATTACTCTGATAGAACCCTTTCTCTTGATAATCTTGCACTTTTCACAAATCGGCTTAACTGATGATCTAACCTTCATGGATTTAGACCTCCTTTCTACCTTGTTGCACAAAAAGTCCGTTTACCATTATATCAAAGCGTCTCCGCCTTGTAAACAATTATTTTAATTATTTATCTCTCCAAATGATTCTGCCCTTGGACAGGTCGTAGGGACTCATCTCGAGTGTGACCTTGTCACCGGGAAGTATTCTTATGAAGTTCTGGCGAAGCTTGCCGCTTATGTGTGCCAATACTACATGACCGTTTTCGAGTTCCACCTTGAACATCGTGTTGGGAAGTTTCTCTACTACCGTTCCTTCTATTTCTATAACATCACTTTTTGACATCTGTTCTCCTCCGTCATAATATCGTGAGTATCTCAGGTTCTCCGTCCGTTATGAGTATCGTATTCTCATAATGTGCCGACGGAAGTCCGTCCTCTGCCACTACCGTCCAGTCATCATCCAGCCACTCGACATCCGCTCTTCCCATATTGATCATGGGCTCTATGCACAGTGTCATTCCTGCTGCAAGTTTCGGTCCGCGTCTGTTCTGTCTGAAGTTCGGTATCTGGGGATCGTCATGCAAAACCGTTCCTATACCGTGTCCGACAAGTTCTCTTACGATTCCGTATCCGTAACCGGACACATAATCATCTATCGCATTGGATATATCAAAAAGATGATTGCCGGCCTTGGCCTGCTCTATGCCCACGAAGAACGCCTGCTTGGTCACTTCCATAAGCTGCTTTACTTCCGGGCTTATCTCTCCGACCGCATAAGTTCTGGCTGCATCCGAATGATAACCCTTATATATAAGACCGCAGTCAAGGCTTATAATATCGCCTTCCTGCAATATCCTGTGCTTGCTCGGTATGCCGTGTACGACCTCTTCATTGACGGATGTGCATACACTTGCGGGAAAGCCGTTGTAATTGAGAAAATTGGGGACTCCTCCCATGCTTCTTATAAGCTTCTCTCCATATTTGTCGATCTCATAAGTGGAGATACCGGGCCTTACGATCTTACCCATCTCCTCAAAGACCTTGGCTAACATCTTGCAAGACTCACGCATCAATTGGATTTCTCGCTCTGACTTGATAGAAATAGCCATTTAACCCTCCAGGACCTTTATGATACTGTCAAATACGTCCTTCATATCCACAGTACCGTCTACGGTATGAAGTATGTTCTTCTTATTATAATATTCGATAAGAGGCTGGGTCTGCTTATGATATACATCAAGACGATTCTTGACTGTCTCGGGCTTATCGTCATCTCTTAAGATAAGCTCGCTTCCACACTTATCGCATATTCCCTCTTTCTTGGGAGGTACATGCTCTATATGATATGTGGCACCGCATGTAACGCAGGCTCTTCTTCCGCCCATACGTCTTATGATGTTCTCATCGGGCACATCAACATCTATCGCAAAATCAACCTTGTCTCCAAGCTTGGTAAGCTCTGCATCGAGCACCTCAGCCTGAGGTATGGTACGAGGGAAACCGTCCAAAACATATCCGTTTTTGCAGTCATCCTTGGCTACCCTGTCCAAAAGGATCCTTACCGTAAGCTCATCAGGAACCAACTGTCCCTTATCCATATAGCTCTTGGCTTCTTTACCAAGGTCTGTTCCGTTCTTGATATTGGCTCTGAAGATATCACCCGTTGACACATGGGGAATATCATACTTCTCTGCTATCATCTTGGCCTGTGTACCCTTACCTGCTCCGGGTGCACCCAACATTATTATCTTCATATGGCCCTTTTCCTCCTTATTCTGTAGGTTAAGCAACCTCTGTTTTGCCATTATCCCAATGCTTGGAAATGGACAAGGTGACTTTGACATCACCTTGCCCTAATATCTTTAGTCGTTCAAAAATCCCTTGTAATTTCTCACAAGCATCTGTGACTCGATCTGCTTGATCGTCTCAAGTACAACACTCACGATAATGATAAGGCTTGTTCCGCCGAATGAAACACTGGCACCGAACAATCCGTTGAACACGAAGGGAAGCACGCCTATAAGCGTAAGTCCGCATGCGCCGATGAATATGATGTAATTGAGTATCTTCGTCAGATAATCACTTGTGGGCTTACCGGGTCTGATACCCGGGATAAAGCCGCCGCTCTTCTTCATATTGTCCGATACTTCCAAAGGATTGAAAGTGATCGAAGTATAGAAGTAAGCAAAGAATATAACGAGTACTATGTATATCACCAGACCGATCGAATACTTCGGTGTATTGATCCTGCACCAGTTGGAAGAGCTTAAGCATTTAAGCACTTCGCCCCAGAAACCGCCTGCCTGCACATTGGCAAAAGAGCAGATGATCACAGGGAACTCAAGTATTGAGCTGGCGAAAATGATCGGTATAACACCGGCCGTATTGATCTTAAGCGGTATGTATGTACTCTGACCGCCTACCATCTTGCGACCCTGAACCTTCTTGGCATACTGTACCGGGATGCGACGCTCACCATCATTGAGCACGATCACGAGTACAACCATCACAGCGATGATAGCCACGATGATGACTGAAGAAAGTACTGCAAGTGCTATCGCTTTACCCTTAACGAACTGTTCAAACAGTCCTGCCATATCCTGAGGAATGCGCGAGATGATATTGATGATCAGGACTATGGATATACCATTGCCCACACCGTTTTCCGTGATACGCTCACCTATCCACATAAGCACGGCACTGCCTGCTGTAAGGGATGTGATGACTGTGATCACACTGAGTGCATTGAACGTCTCAAGCAGGCCGCTTCTGCCGAAGCCGATAGCCATTGCCGTCGACTCCATCAAAGCCAATCCTACAGTGACATATCTTGTGATGGATGCGATCTTCTTGCGTCCATCTTCTCCCTCTTTCTGCATCTCCTCAAGTTTGGGGATCGCGATCGTCATAAGCTGCATGATGATCGAAGATGTAATGTAGGGAGTGATGTTCAATGCGAATACAGACATGTTCAAAAATGAACCGCCCGTAAAAGCATCAAAGAAATTGAATGAATCTCCGCTCTGTGCCGCAAACCATCTTGAGAAATATGTTCTGTCAACACCGGGTACCGGAAGCTGAGAACCAAGACGGATCACAATGAGCATAGCAAAAGTATACAGAAGCTTCACTCTTATCTCTTTGATCTTAAACGCATTCTTAAGTGTCGTAAACATCAGATCACCTCAACTGTTCCACCAACTGCCTCAATCTTCTCCTTGGCTGTCTCGCTGAAAGCGTTAGCCTTGACATTGAGCTTCTTGGTAAGTTCTCCGTTTCCTAAGATCTTTACTCCATCTCTCGGATCTTTGATAAGTCCGACTTCCATCATCTTTTCTACTGTAACATTGGAACCTGATCTGAATCTCTCAAGTTCGCTTACATTTATTGCAACGATTTCCTGGGTATTACGATTGGTAAAACCTCTCTTGGGAAGTCGTCTGTAAAGCGGCATCTGTCCGCCTTCGAAACCGATTCTCGGTGCTCCTGAACGTGCCTTCTGTCCCTTATGACCCTTGCCGGCTGTCTTGCCGTTTCCTGAGCCATGACCACGGCCACGTCTAAAATTATCGCTGTGCTTAGAGCCCTCTGCAGGCTTAAGGTTAGATAATTCCATTGCCTTTACCTCCTTTATTATTCTGCATCCTCTACCTTGAGCATATATCCGACCTTGCGGATCATACCCTGGGTAGCATCATTGTCCGGTAATAAAACAGACTTGTTTAACTTAGTAAGACCCATAGCCTCAACGGTTGCTCTGTTTTTGGGAACAGCGCCTATAGGAGACTTAACTAACGTAATCTTGAGCATCTTCTGCTTTTTAGCTGCCATTTTTACTTTCCTCCTATGCTAATATCTCTTCCACAGTCTTACCGCGAAGCTTTGCTACTTCCTCAGGATCCTTAAGTGCACCCAAACCTGCTATTGTAGCAAGTACAACGTTCTGCTTGTTGTTAGAACCGAGTGACTTGGTACGGATGTTTCTGATACCGGCAAGCTCACACACATTACGTGCGGGACCGCCTGCGATAATACCGGTACCTTCGGGAGCTCTCTTAAGCAGCACCTCGGCTGAACCGAATTTACCTACATAGTCATGTGTAACTGAGCCGTTCTCATCAAGAGCGATCTTGATCATATTCTTAATGGCATCCTCTTTTCCCTTACGAATAGCCTCAGGGATCTCAGTAGCCTTGCCAAGTCCTGCTCCTACATGTCCTGCTCCGTCTCCTACTACTACTAAAGCAGTGAAACGCATGTTACGACCACCCTTAACAACCTTGGTAACTCGCTTGATAGAGACGACCTTCTCGGTTAATTCCATGTTTTCTGTATCTATGATAGTACGTTTCATGTTACCTTTCCTTTCCTAGAATTCCAGACCGGCTTCTCTGGCCGCCTCTGCTAATGCCTTTAGCTTACCCTGATAAATGAAGCCGCCTCTTTCGAATACAACTTCCTTTATACCTTTCTCAAGGGCTCTCTTGGCAATAACCGTTCCAACATATGCTGCTGCTTCAACGTCGTTGGTCTTCTTAAGCTCGTCGGCTACTTCCTTCTCAACCGTGCTTGCGGCAACCAATGTTGTAGCTGCATCGTCATCTATAATTTGAGCATACATATGATTATTGCTTCTGAACACTGAAAGTCTCGGTCTCTGCGCTGTACCGCTGAAACGGCTACGCGTCTTTAAGTGCTTCTTTACACGTACTTCTTGTCTTGATTTCTTACTAACCATTGTTCACTCTCCTTATATTACTTCTTACCGGTCTTACCAACCTTGCGCCTGATGTGCTCATCAGCATACTTAATACCTTTACCCTTGTAAGGCTCAGGTCTTCTCTTGTCTCTGATCTCGGCTGCAAACTGTCCGACCTTTTCCTTGTCAATACCCTTGACGATGATGATGTTCTGTCCGTCAAGTACTGTCTCAATACCTTCAGGATCTGTCATCTCAACAGGGTGTGAATATCCAAGCGAGAGTGTAAGTGTCTTACCCTGCTTAGCTGCACGGTAACCAACACCGTTAACCTCTAATCTCTTCTCGTACCCTTCTGTAACACCGATCACCATATTGTTGATAAGTGTTCTGGTAAGTCCGTGAAGACTCTTCATTCTCTTAAGATCGTTGGGTCTGCTTACTACTACTTCAGCACCCTCAACCTTTACTTCCATCTCTGCGGGAAGAACTCTTTCCAAAGTTCCCTTGGGACCCTTAACGGTCACCTTGTTATTTTCTGCCACCGTGACAGTTACACCTGCCGGGATGGCGATTGGCATCCTACCTATACGTGACATGCCCGTACCTCCTTATTCTCTTACCAAATGAACGCAAGTACTTCTCCGCCCACGCCGAGCTTTCTTGCTTCCTTGTCTGTGATTACACCCTGGTTAGTAGATATGATAGCTGTTCCGAGTCCGCCAAGCACCTTGGGAAGCTCATCCTTGCTCGCATATACTCTAAGACCGGGCTTAGATATTCTCTTAAGGCCTGTTATGATCTTCTGATTCTTGTTATCAGCGTACTTAAGAGTGATGTGGATAGTCTTAAAACTTCCATCCTCGATTAAATCATATTTTACGATATATCCCTCGTCTAAAAGAATGTTGGCAATAGCCAGCTTCATCTTAGATGATGGAACGTCTACTGTATCATGTTTTGCAGTATTTGCATTACGGATTCTTGTAAGCATATCTGCAATAGGATCGCTCATTGTCATTGATTAT
>JAILKC010000179.1 GCA_024694055.1 Lachnospiraceae bacterium
GAATTAAAAGATGAAAGATAAGAAAGACATAAAGATACTGATATCCTGTCATAAACCTACGGAATATATATCCAATGATGTACTTATGCCCATCCAGGTCGGCTGTAGTCTCAGCAATACCAGACTGTCAGGGATGCTTCATGACGATGAATGGGATAATATATCGAATCTCAATTACAAGTACTGTGAACTTACGGCGCAGTATTGGGCATGGAAGAATCTTGACTGCGAGTATTACGGATTCTTTCACTATCGCAGATATCTTTCGTTTGCGGATTTTAACGGCAAGTTTGACGGATGGGGCAATGTGCCGATCAAGTGTCTGACTCCTGCGGTGGAAGATAAACTTGGGCTTGATGCAGACAAAGTCGCCTCTGTTTTGCAAGAATATGATGTGATACTCCCGAATAAGAAGGATGTGTGGAAGTTCCCTCACGAAGCGGGCAGGGATATGAGGCAGCTCTATGCAAGCAACGGATACCTAAATCCCGAGGATCTTGAGATGATGCTTGATGTCATAGCCAAGAAGTGCCCGGAGTATCTTGATGATGCCAAAAGCTATCTCAAGGGCCATAAGACCTACCTTAACAACATGTTTGTGATGAAAAATGAGATCTTTGATAGGTACTGCGAGTGGCTCTTTGACATACTCACAGAATGCGATAAGAGGATAGATTATACCAACTATTCCATCGAGGGCATACGTACACCGGGGCATCTGGCCGAGCGACTGTTTAATATCTATATCATCCATCTTAAGAAGGAAAAAAAGTATCGCTTTAAGGAACTGCAGACCATAGTGTTTGAGCATACCGAGCCGATCGCAGAGATAAAACCTGCATTTGATCATAATAACAATGCCATAGTATTCTCTGCCAATGACACCTATGCTCCGTATCTGGCACCGCTATTTTACTCGATAAAGAAGAATATAAGCAAGGATCAGAATTACGATATCATCATTCTGACTAGAGATATGAGTAAGGTGTCTGAAAAGAGACTGAGAGACATATTTGCGGATAATGCCAATGTATCAATACGGTGTGTGAATGTATGTGGGTATGACAAATATATAGATGAACTGCCGATCCACAGTCATTTCAGTATAGAAACGTATTTCAGGCTTGCTCTGCCTGAGGTGCTTGAAAGTTATGACAAAGTACTGTATCTGGACGGAGATATGATAGTCAATGCGGACCTTGCCGATCTGTACTCTGAGGATATAGAAGGTTATCTGCTCGGAGCATGTCATGATGCCGATACAGCCGGTCTTTATAACGGAGCCATGAGAGGCAAGAAAAAGTACATGGATGAAGTCCTTAAGATCAAGGATCCTTACGGGTACTTCCAGTGTGGCGTATTGCTGCTTAATCTTGCTGAGTTTCGTAAGACTTACAAGGTCAGTGAAATGTTTGCTTTTGCGGGAAGTAACAGATGGGAGCTTGTGGATCAGGATGTCATGAATTATCTCGCACAGGGCAGGGTTAAATACCTTGATATGGCGTGGAACAGCATGTTTGACTGGAAGGGTCTCAGGATCAGTAAGTTTATCTCACATGCCCCCAAGAGACTTTATGATGAGTATATGGCTGCGCATAATGCTCCCAAGATCATTCATTATGCAGGTCCTGACAAGCCGTGGTCTGAGCCCGCTTCGGATTACACGGAATTCTTTTGGGAGAACGCCAGACAGACGTTGTACTATGAGGAACTTTTATACAGGATGAACAGCCATGAGTACAGTCCGAGCGGAGTATCTGTCAAGAAGGCACCGTTATCCGAAAGACTTGATAAACGTTTCGAAGGAATCTTTCCTAAGTACACGCTGCGTCGTGAATTTATGAAGTGGATCTGGAGAAGGGTGACAGGACGGGAATCCAATATAGTGTAGGGAATCGGCACTATATACAAGATATAACAATGGATAAAAAAGAGAAGCGAAATAAAAAAGAACATAAATACCGGCCGTATATGAGCATCTTACTGGTTTTAATAGTAGGGTGGCTCATGTGTTATGAGAAGTCCGGTATGTTCTTGGATGAGATATATACGTATGGGCTGGCCAACAGTTACTATGCGCCATTTATTACCAATGTCAGAGGAGA
>JAILKC010000181.1 GCA_024694055.1 Lachnospiraceae bacterium
AGATGAGCATGCGGAAGTTACGGTCAAGGAGGCGATAGATTATCCGGTGCCGCTTCATTATGCGGGAAGGCTTGATAAGGATACGGAGGGACTGCTGCTTCTTACCAACGACGGTGATCTGATAGATGCTCTCATGCGTGGTATAAATGGACATGAGAAGGAGTATATTGTAAAAGTACAGGGAAGGATAACAGATGACGCCCTTGATCAACTGAGGTCAGGAATATATCTTGAGGAACTTGATGTCACCACAAGACCCTGTAAAGTCGAACGCTTGGGTGATAAAAAACTTAGGATCATCCTGACGCAGGGACTTAACAGACAGATCAAGCGTATGTGCAACGCAGTGGGACTAAAAGTCATTGCACTTAAGCGGATCAGGGTTGCAAATATTAGGCTTGGAGATCTAAAGCCCGGACAGTATAGGGAACTTAACAGCAAGGAGATCGAGCAATTATATGCGCTAAAATCGAATTGAATTCGTTGATATATGATGTGAGGATGCTATCCATGGACAGAATGCGTGAGCTGATAGATAAACTTAATGAAGCCTCCAGGGCGTATTATGCTGAGGATCGGGAGATCATGAGCAATTATGAATATGATGCCCTGTATGATGAACTCGTACGTCTTGAGCAGGAGACGGGCATCACCATGTCTGACTCGCCGACCGTCAATGTCGGATACGAGTCCGTGGACGAATTGCCCAAGGAGAGACATGAATCTCCCATGCTTTCTCTTAATAAGACCAAAGACAGGGAAGAACTCAGGGATTGGCTTGGGGATCAGACGGGACTTTTAAGCTGGAAACTTGATGGACTGACTATAGTTCTGACATATGAAAACGGAGAGTTGTACAAGGCTGTCACAAGAGGCAATGGAGAGATTGGCGAAGTGATCACCGCCAATGCCAGAGTATTTAAGAATATACCGCATAAGATATCGTTTACGGATCATTTGGTATTAAGAGGCGAGGCAGTTATCAAGTATTCTGATTTTGAGAAGATCAATGCCGAGATCGAAGATGTGGATGCCAAATACAAGAACCCGAGGAATCTCTGCTCCGGATCGGTCAGACAGTTGAATAATGAGATAACCGCAAAGAGAAATGTATATTTTTATGCATTTAACCTTGTGGAAGCGCAGAATAGGGATTTTGCTTATCGCAGGGAACAGTTTGAATTCCTTAAGAAACTCGGATTTGATGTGGTTGAATATCATTCGGTTGATAAGACTTCAATCCTTGATCGAATAGAAAAGTTTGCCATGGATATAGCAGACTACGATGTTCCGTCCGATGGACTTGTGCTGACTTATGATGACATCGCGTATGGCAGGAATCTGGGACGTACGGCAAAGTTTCCAAGAGACTCCATTGCATTTAAATGGCAGGACGAGATCCGTGAGACCGTGCTTAGAGAGATAGAATGGAGCCCCAGCAGAACAGGGCTTATCAATCCGGTTGCCATATTTGATCCGGTTGAACTGGAGGGTACGACCGTAAGCCGCGCCAGTGTCCATAACATCAGTATAGTTGAGGGTCTTAAGCTTGGCATAGGTGACAGGATCACGGTCTATAAGGCGAATATGATCATTCCCCAGATCGCGGAGAATCTTGATAAAAGCGGAGATCTTAGGATTCCTGAAGTCTGTCCGTGCTGTGGCGGCAGGACAGAGATCAGACAGATAGCAGAGGCAAGATCACTGTATTGTACCAACACAGAGTGCCCCGCGAAGATGATCAAGGCGTTTTCTCTTTTTGTAAGCAGAGATGCCATGAATATAGACGGCTTAAGTGATGCTACATTGGAAAAGTTTATCGCAGAGGGCTATATAAGGTCATTTGATGACATATACCATCTTGACAGATATGAGGATGAGATAACGGGACTTGAAGGCTTCGGTAAGAAGTCGTATGATAACCTCATTAATGCCGTTGAGACTTCAAGGACGACCAACCTTGCCAGACTTATCTATGCTCTTGGCATACCGGGGATCGGAGTGGCCAACGCCAAGGTCCTTGACAGGTTCTATGATCATGATATGAGTAAGATCATGGAAGCGTCAGCTGAGGAATTGTCGGCGATAGAGGGTATGGGTGATGTGCTTGCTGGCGCAATCAATTCATTTATGTCGGATGAGCGAAAAAGAGAATTGATCATAACGCTTATGTCAGAACTCAGATTTGAAGAATCCGAGGTGAACACCGATAACGATAAGATATCAGGCAAGACATTTGTGATAACCGGAAGTCTTGTCCGGTATACGAACAGGGATGAACTTAAAGCAGAGATAGAAGCGCTTAACGGTAAGGTGGCGGGAACTGTCAGCAACAATACCGCGGCTCTTATCAATAATGACGTGACTTCCAATTCGTCTAAGAATAAGAAAGCCAAAGAACTCGGGATACCCATTGTATCAGAGGAAGATTTTATAAAAGAATATCTCGGAAAGGATATTTCATGACATATATAATATATGTGACACGTGTGTCATGAATGGGATTAGAATATGCCGATAAGGATCAAAGATTCATTGCCTGCACAGGCAATACTTGAAGAAGAGAATATATTTGTAATGACGGAATTCCGTGCGATGCATCAGGATATCCGTCCACTTGAGGTACTGATACTTAACCTCATGCCCAATAAAGAAGTGACAGAGACTCAGCTTTTGCGAAAGCTTTCCAACAGCCCGCTGCAGTGTAATGTAGAACTTTTGCAGACTGCAAGTTATGTACCCACGCATGTGGATTCGAATCATCTTGAGTCGTTTTATACTACATTTGACAGGATAAAAGATCGTAAATTCGACGGAATGATAATCACCGGTGCGCCTTTGGCCTATGTGGAATATGAGGATGTTGCTTACTGGGACGAACTGTGTATGATAATGGACTGGGCCAAGAAGCATGTTCACTGCACATTCTATCTGTGCTGGGGGGCATTTGCCGGATTATATCATCACTTCGGGATACATCATGAGTTCTATGAAAAGAAACTTTCCGGCGTATATCCTCACAGAGTGCTTAAGCCAAAGTCACCTCTTTTCAGAGGCTTTGATGATGTATTCTATGCGCCGCATTCAAGAGAGATATATGTCTCGAAAGAAGCCATAGACAAGCAGGAGAACCTTGAACTTATGGCTTATTCGGATGAAGCCGGAGTGACGATGGTCAAGACCGAGGATTCAAGGATGATATTCGTAACCTGTCATCTTGAATATGATTCCAATACACTTTCTGATGAATACCACAGAGACCTGACAAAAGGATTGAATCCGGATGTACCGGTCAATTATTTTCCGGATGATGATCCTAATAAGTCACCGGTGGTTAACTGGCGTTCAGCGGGACAGTTATTCTATACAAATTGGCTCAATTACTACGTGTACCAGTCAACACCGTATAATGTGAACCTGGTAGGCGAAGATATAGATATAGACAAGGCTGATAACGTCGAATACGGCATGTATATTTGATTTGAAGCTTGTATTTCAAAAAGCGTAAAAATAACGAAATAATTGAAAAATAACCAGTAAAAATATTTGATTGGCAAATAAATGGAAAAATTTAGTCTCGACATGTTGTAGAATGATATGCATGGAGTAACCCCTTTTATGAAGACTATTACTATTGAGCGAATATTATCAAGAATAACGCTTCTTGCAGCAGCAGGAATATTGCTTGGCCTGCTATATAAGGCAGATGCCAACGCCGCAACATTAAGAGTAGTTGTTGCCCCCGAAGCGTCCGGTAACGTTAGCGTAAGTGTGGACGGCGATGGATCAGTTGACTGGGATAACATATATGTAGAAGCTCCGGTACAACTCGATGCAACCCCCTCTGATGGATATGTTTTCAGTCGGTGGAGTATAGACTTCGCAGAACTCCTGGGTGACCAGTATAATTCTCATATGGCGTTTATTATGCCTGACAGAGATGTTACGGTGACAGCATTTTTCAAACAGGCGCCTGCCCCCGATCCGTCTCCGGTAACGGAATCATCCGCCGATCCACCGAAGTCTGAAGAACCTCCGAGGGATGAGATCGAAGAGATCATGGAGCAGACATCCGATTCCGTCGGCAACGTGCAGAGCACGGTGAACCAGATCAACATTGCTACAGTTTTAAGCGGATTTGCCGTATCAACCCCTAAGACTGATCTGATCAAAGATTATCTACTTAAGGATGATGAGGATATCTTGGTCAAGGTATCTAACTTCGATGCCAAGAAGTCACCGGATTGCAAGAAGGCCATGGATACTTTTGCCCAGATCGAGGGTCTCGGACTGGGGCCTGCGATCAATTT
>JAILKC010000182.1 GCA_024694055.1 Lachnospiraceae bacterium
AGATGAGCATGCGGAAGTTACGGTCAAGGAGGCGATAGATTATCCGGTGCCGCTTCATTATGCGGGAAGGCTTGATAAGGATACGGAGGGACTGCTGCTTCTTACCAACGACGGTGATCTGATAGATGCTCTCATGCGTGGCGCTCATGGACATGAGAAAGAGTATATTGTAAAAGTAAAAGGCGATATAACGGATGACAGCATAGAGAGGCTGCGGGAAGGGATATATCTTAAGGACCTTGATGTCACCACAAGACCCTGTACAGTTGAACGCTTGGGAGATAAAAAACTCAAGATGATTCTGACACAGGGACTTAACAGACAGATCAAGCGTATGTGCAACGCAGTGGGACTCAGAGTCATTGCGCTTAAGCGGATCAGGGTTGCAAATATTAAGCTTGGAGATCTAAAGCCCGGACAGTACAGAGAGATTAAAGGGACAGAACTTAAGGAACTTTATGATATCGCCGTGCAAAAGAATATATAGAATCTGCCGCGGTGAGCTGAAGCTATGGATAAAAGCGCATAAACGGAGAATGATATGGACAGAATGCGTGAGTTGATAGATAAACTGAATGAAGCATCCAGAGCATATTATGCTGAGGATCGTGAGATCATGAGCAATTATGAATATGATGCTCTGTATGATGAGCTTGTACGGCTTGAGCAGGAGACCGGTATTACGATGTCTGATTCGCCTACTGTCAACGTCGGATATGAATCTGTGGATGAATTGCCCAAAGAGAAGCATGAGTCTCCCATGCTTTCGCTTAATAAGACCAAAGACAGAGAGGAACTGCGTGACTGGCTTGGTGATCAGAAGGGTCTTCTAAGCTGGAAACTGGATGGACTGACAATAGTTCTTACATACGAAAACGGAGAGTTATATAAGGCAGTTACCAGAGGTAACGGTGAGATCGGTGAAGTGATCACCGCCAATGCCAGAGTATTTAAGAATATACCTCACGCAATATCTTTTAAGGATAAACTCATTTTACGTGGAGAGGCGGTAATAAAGTATTCTGATTTTGAGAAGATCAATGCCGGGATCGAAGATGTTGATGCCAAATACAAGAATCCGAGAAACCTTTGCTCCGGTTCCGTAAGACAGCTTAATAATGAGATTACTGCCAGGAGAAATGTTTATTTCTACGCATTTAATCTGGTGGAGGCGCAGAATAAGGAGTTTGCTTATCGTAAGGAACAGTTTGATTTCCTTAAGGGCCTGGGGTTCGATGTTGTTGAATATCATGAAGTGGATAAGGATTCACTCCTTAAGCGGATAGAAGGTTTTGCGACCGCGATAGTGGATTATGATGTACCGTCTGACGGGCTTGTACTCACATATGATGATATAGCCTACGGCAGGAGTCTTGGACGTACGGCAAAGTTCCCGAGGGATTCAATCGCATTTAAGTGGCAGGATGAGATCAAAGAGACAACTCTAAGACAGATTGAGTGGAGTCCCAGCAGAACAGGGCTCATCAATCCGGTTGCCATATTTGATCCGATCGAACTTGAGGGTACGACCGTCAGTCGTGCCAGCGTTCACAATATCAGTATTGTCAGAGGGCTTAAGCTTGGCATCGGGGATAAGATCACAGTCTATAAGGCCAATATGATAATACCTCAGATCGCTGAGAATCTGACAAAGTCTGATAACCTTGTCATACCCGATAAGTGTCCGTGCTGCGGGGGAAGGACCGAGATAAGAAGTATAGCGGAGGCACAGTCGCTGTACTGTACCGCTCCCGAATGTCCGGCCAAGAAACTCAAGGCTTTTGACCTGTATGTGAGCAGGGATGCCATGAACATAGACGGATTAAGTGAAGCGACTCTGGAAAAGTTCATAGGATGCGGCATACTGCGCTCGCTTACGGATCTGTACCATATGGACAGGTTTGAAGCAAAGATTGTTGAGATGGATGGCTTTGGACAGAAATCTTTTGATAATTTGATAAGCGCCGTTGAAACATCCAGGGATACGAATTTATCAAGGCTTATTTACGGTCTTGGAATACCTGGGATTGGTGTGGCCAATGCCAGAATGTTAAGCCGCTATTATGATCATGACTGTGATAAGATAATGAATGCTACGCAAGAGGAACTGGCATCCATCGACGGAATCGGTAATGTGATGGCAGGATCGATAGTCACATATATGTCGGATGAGACGAACAGAGCGCTGATAGGCGATCTTCGTGCAGAACTCAGATTCAATGAAGTGGCTGTTGATAACAGTAATGAGAGCATATCAGGCAAGACCTTTGTTATAACCGGGTCGCTTATACATTTCAGTAACCGGGATGAACTTAAGACTAAGATAGAGAACCTGGGCGGCAAAGTGGCAGGAAGTGTCAGCAATAATACCACGGCCCTTATCAATAACGATGTAACAAGTAATTCCTCCAAGAATAAGAAGGCCAAAGAACTGAACGTTCCCATCATTTCCGAGGAGGATTTCATAAGAGAATATCTGGGAGAGAACTAAGATGCCTATTAGGATCAAAGATTCATTGCCTGCACAGGCAATACTTGAAGAAGAGAATATATTTGTGATGACGGAATTCCGTGCGATGCATCAGGATATCCGTCCGCTTGAGGTATTGATACTTAACCTCATGCCCAATAAAGAGGTGACGGAGACACAGCTGCTGCGTAAGCTCTCCAACAGCCCTCTGCAGTGCAATGTCGAGCTTTTGCAGACCGCAAGTTATGTGCCCACACATGTGGATTCAAATCATCTTGAGTCTTTTTATACTACATTTGACAGGATAAAGGATCGCAAATTCGATGGAATGATAATCACCGGTGCGCCTCTGGCATATGTGGAATATGAGGATGTTGCGTACTGGGATGAACTGTGTATGATAATGGACTGGGCCAAGAAGCATGTTCACTGCACGTTCTATCTGTGTTGGGGGGCATTTGCCGGATTATATCATCACTTCGGGATACATCATGAATTCTATGACAAAAAGCTTTCGGGTATATATCCTCACAGGGTGCTTAAGCCAAAGTCGCCGCTATTCAGAGGCTTTGACGACGTATTTTATGCTCCGCATTCAAGGGAGATATATGTTTCAAAAGAGGCCATAGACGGGCAGAAGACCCTTGAGCTGATGGCCTATTCCGATGAAGCGGGAGTGACTATGGTCAAGACGGAAGATTCGAGGATGATATTTGTCACATGTCATCTTGAATATGATTCCAATACTCTGTCCGATGAATATCACAGAGATCTGGGGAAAGGATTGAATCCCGATATACCGGTCAATTATTTCCCGGATGACGATCCGGAAAAAGCACCGGTGGTCAACTGGCGCTCCGCAGGACAGCTATTCTATACGAATTGGCTGAATTATTACGTCTATCAGTCCACACCGTATGATGTGACCAGGATCGGCGAAGATATAGATATAGACAAGGCTGATAACGTCGAATACGGCATGTATATTTGATTTGAAGCTTGTATTTCAAAAAGCGTAAAAATAACGAAATAATTGGAAAAAACCATTAAAAATATTTGATTGGCAAATAAATGGAAAACGTTTGCCAAAGTTTATTTTGAAAGGAAAATGAGGTTGTAAAGGAGATTGATTTTTGGTCAATCTCTTTTTTTATTGGAATTTTCGTGCATTGCACGTTTATTCAGTACAGATAATAGTGTCTGTA
>JAILKC010000053.1 GCA_024694055.1 Lachnospiraceae bacterium
TAGTTACTCCAAGTAAGTGGCTTGATATGCTGGTAGGAGAATCATATCTGAAAGAATATGATCGTCTTGTAATTTATAATGGGATAGATAAGACAGCTTTTCGAATACTTGACAAAAAGGACGAAGCAATAAAAAGACTCCGGGATAAATACGAGATTGACTTTGATTGTAAGATCATACTCGGTGTTGCCAATATATGGGATCATCGCAAAGGGCTGGAAGAATTCTATGGATTGTCCGACAGATTGCTTCAGGATAGAGATGTATGTTCTAAGACTATAATTGTGCTGATCGGAGTGACAGGACGTATCATCAGACATTTACGCAGATATTACGATGGCAGGATCATAGGGATCAAACATACGGAGTCTGTTAATGAACTTGTGGCATGGTACAACCTGGCTGATGTCTACGTGAATCCTACTCTGGAAGATAATTTTCCGACGACGAACATAGAGGCTTTGTCATGTGGTACTCCGGTTGTGACATATGAAACCGGTGGCAGCCCTGAGTCATTGGATGTAACGTGCGGACGAGTAGTAAAAAAAGGGGACAGAGATTGCCTTAAGGAGGCTGTTCTGGATTTGATCGCTAAGAAAAGCAAACTAACTGTTCATTGTGTGGAAAGATCGAAATATTATGACAGAAATACCAGGCTTACTGAGTATGTGGATATAATGGAGAATATGGCAGGATTCGGGGAAGACAGATGAAAAGCAAGAGTGTGATTTTTGTTACCATATCCATGACCGGAGGAGGGACAGAGCGTGTAATAGCTGTTTTAGCCAATTATTGGGCAAGCAGGGGAGTAAAAGTGTCTGTTTTAATGATAGGTGGAGATGATATTGCCTATGAACTTGCGCCTGAGATAGATATTAAGTGCATCTCAAAAGCTACAGCCGGTGATATGAAAGCAAGACTTAATCGTATAAGGGAGATGAGGAATTGCTTCAAGGAAGATGGCGATGCAGTAATTATAGCGATGGGAACTGTGGCGTCTATATTTAGCAGTTTGGCGATAACAGGACTTAAAAACAGACTCATCCTGTCAGAAAGAAATGATCCGAACAGGCTTAATCACAGACCAATCAAAGGATATGAAAAAGCAATAAGAAATCTGTTATACAGACGTGCGAACAATGTTGTATTTCAGACAAAGATGGCAGAAGAAGCTTTTCCGGCATATATAAAAAAAACAGGCGTGGTCATAAGTAATCCTATTAAAGGAGATATGCCCGTAGTAACGGCATATTCTGACAGAAAGAAGACGGTGATCACAGCGGGGAGATTAACTGAGCAGAAAAACCATAAGATGCTTATTGATGCGTTTGTTATGTTTCATAAGGAGCATAATGAATATGACCTTAAGATCTACGGAGACGGTGATCAAAGAGAAATATTAAAAGACTACATAAGTGATACAGGAGCAGATGAGTATATCAAGCTCATGGGATTTGCGGAAAATATACACGAAGTTATGAATGAGTCCGCTGTATACGTATCATCATCGGATTGGGAAGGAATATCCAATTCGCTGATGGAGGCGATGGCCATGGGGATGGCGGTTATAGCGACAGATTGCCCTCTTGGTGGTAGTTCGCTTTTGATAGAGTCCGGTGTGAACGGAATACTGGTATCACCTGGGGATGTGACGGAGATGTATAAAGCATTATGTACAGTTGCAGATGAAAAGATCGCAAGATTGTACGCGGATAATGCGGTAAAAGTAAGGAAAAAGAATTCAGCAGACAGTATTGCTTCAGAGTGGGAAAAGATCATATAGAATATAACTGATGGAAAAGAAAAATAAGACTAAAAAATCTGATATTGCGATCATAACTATAGAAATATTGATAGGTGTGGCTTTTTTCACCATAGGCGGAACAAGGACAATCTTATTCAAAGATAGCGATAGGTTCATAATATGGTCATATGTTTCAGCCGGTCAGAGACGTATGTATATACTTTATCCGGGACTGTTAAAGTTATGCAGGATCATATTTGGAGAAGATTCCTA
>JAILKC010000080.1 GCA_024694055.1 Lachnospiraceae bacterium
CATGCCTTCACCAAGAACATATGTGGGCGATATACCGATAAGCATAGAACAGATCGTACTTAAATGTACACAGAAGAGCCCTGACAGGCGTTATCAGAATATGCAGGAGCTTATTGATGATCTCAAGCAGTCTCTTATGACTCCGGACGTGGATTTTGTCAAGCTCAATGATGTTGATGAAGAGGGTGAGACCAAGGCTATGTCGGAGGCTGACCTTAAAGAGATCAAGAGCAAGTCAAGACAGAGTTCGGATTACAATGACGGATATTCCGTCAGAGTTAACAGGGACAGTGACAGAGGCCTAAGAGAAGCAGGAAGATCTTCTTCGGGAAGATCATCGGATCCCCGCAGGTCTTCCGGCAAGGGATCGACTACCAAGTCCAGAAGTTCCAAGAGACCTGACTATATAGATGATAAGAGAGGCAGATCTTCATCCAAGAACACCATAAGCGAAAGAGGCGACAGGATCACTACCATAGCTGCCGTGATCGCAGCCATTGTGATAGGACTTATAGTGATCGTGGTTGTCGGAAGAGCTTTCGGTATATTTGATTTCAGCAAGAATGCCGTTGATGCGGATTCGGTGATCACAGAGCATAACGACAGCAAAAAAGACGAGGACAAAAAGGATACATCCGAGATCACGGACGGGGCAGAGGTTCCTGACGTTATAGGCCTTACATATGCAGAGGCTGTGGCTACTCTTAACCGTGAAGGTTTTGAGGTGGATCCGGTTGAAGTACCCAATGACACTGTGGCCAAGGGCAATATAGTAGATCAGATCCCGGCTGCGGGAGAGACGGCACAGAGAGGCAGCAGTATTACGATAAGCGTAAGTTTGGGACCCAGCCAGTCCAAGGCTACGGTACCCAAGCTCATAGGTCTTGATCCTATGGATGCGACTGCACTTTTGATAGAGAGCGGATTGCAGGCCGGCACGATAGAAGAGACTACCAATCCGGATATTAACCTTACGGGCAAGATATGTTACCAGAGCTATATGGAAGGCTCATCGGTTGATGCCGGTACAGTGATAGATATGAAACAGAGTATAGGTGTAGGCATAGTGACCTACAGCTATATAGGCAATATTGAGAGTCCGGCCGTGGAAGACGGAGATTATTCCGGCGGTACGGAGGCAACGGTTATATTGACCACTGCATCGGGTGTGGAACTTAAGAGAGAGACCACATCCAATTTCCCCGTGTCTATGAATATTTCAGGAATAGCAGACAGCGACTCGGGTATCGTGAGTATCATATACCCAGTTACCATACCGGGTTCTACGACTACGGATGCGGACGGTAATCTCGTGGAGATACCTTCGGTAACTGAAGAGAGAACAATTACAAGAACGGTTACCTTTACACAGGAGTAGACGGAGGGAGAGACAATAGGACAGGATATCGCTGCCGTCAGAGGCAAGATAGTCAGAGGAATAGCCGGCTTCTATTATGTACATAATGGAAGCCGTATTTATGAGTGCAAGGCCAAAGGCATATTCCGTAAAGACGGGATCAAGCCGCTTGTGGGCGATGATGTGATGATAGAGGTACTTGACGAGGCCCTCCTTTTGGGCAATATCATAAGTATCCTGCCCAGAAAAAGTGAGATCATACGGCCGGCGGTAGCCAATGTCGACCAGGCCATGATCATATTTGCAATAGTCAGACCCGATCCGAATTTCAATCTCTTAGACAGATTCTTGATCATGATGCAGCAAAAGGGATTGCCGTGCATCATATGTTTCAACAAGCAGGACATTGCAAGTGAAGAAGAGAAAGAAGAGATAAAGCAGGCTTATGAGAACTGCGGCTGTAAAGTTCTGTTTTCGAGCGCGCTTGAGGCAGACGGAATAGATGAGATCAAGGATGTCCTCATGCATAAGACTACAACCGTGGCAGGCCCGAGCGGTGTTGGCAAATCAAGCATAATCAATGCCCTCCAGGAAGGCGTGACCATGGAGACCGGAGATATAAGTCAGAAGATTGAGCGTGGGAGACATACCACCAGGCACTCGCAGATGATCGCCATCAATGAGGATACATATATACTTGACACGCCGGGATTCAGTTCTTTGGGACTTTTTGATGTTGACGCCATGTCGCTTCGAATGTATTACCCGGAGTTTGAAGAATATATGAATGAGTGCAGATTTTTAGACTGCATGCATTTAAGTGAACCTGACTGCGGCGTGAAAAGGGCAGTGGAAGAAGGTTTTATAAGCAGTATCAGATACGAAAATTACAAGTCATTGCTTAGAAGCCTTGGTGAAGAGAAGGCAAGACTTTGATGCGAGCGTCACAGGATATGACTGATCGGAGATACAGATGATATTAGATAAGATAGTAGAAGATAAAAAGATAAGACTTAAGGAGCATAAGGCAGCGTATCCGATGAACGAAGCGGTTCGTGATGCTGAGGCAGCACTTGATATTCCGGAAAGAAATAATGATCTGTTTTATAAGAATTTAAGAAAAGCAGGCATATCTATTATCGGAGAGTTTAAGAAAGCCTCACCGAGCCTGGGGACCATTGAACAGAAGATCGATCTTATGGACAGGATAGATGAGTATAATGAATCTGTTGATGCCATATCATGCCTTACGGAAGAAGACCATTTTAATGGCAATACGACTTATCTTAAGACTATCAGAGCAAAGTCGTCTCTTCCGATACTGCGCAAGGATTTTATGATCGATGAATATCAGTTCTACGAAGCCAAAGCAATTGGCGCGGATGCAGTACTTTTGATCACGGCGATACTTGATGATGCGCAGATGAAAGCTTTCTATGAACTTGCAAGGGAACTTAAACTGGGCGTCCTTGTGGAGACTCATGATGAATATGAGATAGAGAGGGCTCTTAGGATTGATCCGAGGATATTGGGCGTAAATAACCGCAATCTTAACGATTTTTCGATAGACATCAAAAACACGGGACGACTGAGGAAGTATGTGCCCGAAGATAAGGTATATATCACGGAGAGCGGTATAATGGACGACGGTGATGTCTCATACCTTAAGGAAGTGGGTGTGGACGGATTCCTGATAGGAAGGGCATTTATGGAATCCGCTGATCCGAAGACGCTTGCAAAGCGCTGGAAGAGTTGATTATGGAATATAACAGATCGTATCCGGCGATCAAGATCTGCGGGATAAGGACAGCCACTGAGGCAGGATATCTTAATAAAGCGCGGGTGGAATATGCAGGTGTGGTTTTTTATGAACCCAGCAAACGTTATGTACCTGTTACTAAAGCCGGGGAACTTATAGGAGCACTTGATAAGGATATAAAGAAAGTGGCAGTGACTGTAAGTCCGGACGTAGCTCTTGTAAAAGAGATAGAAAAGATGGGATTTGATATCCTGCAGGTGCATAAGGATTTAAGTGCAGATGTACTTAAGTCTGTAAGCATTCCGGTATGGTATGCATGCAACATAGAAGATGAGGAAGCTTTTGCTTTAAAACTAAGCTTTATGGATGATCTGCCCGATGATGTTAGACATAAGATCGATGGGATAGTCGCGGATGCGGCTGATTTTGGAAGCGGCAAGACATTTAATTGGCGTAAGGATCCGGATGGTGGCAAAACGGATAAAGCATCGGTATACATGGCCGGATTAAAAGGTAAGAAGTTTATCCTTGCGGGAGGACTTAATGCAGACAACGTTACGCAGGGAATAAGGATATATGATCCGGATGTTGTGGATGTAAGCTCGGCGGTTGAGGGTGATCGCGGCAAGGATGAGGAAAAGATAAAGAAATTTGTAGCAAGAGTCAGGGGCACAGAGGTTCCAAAGGAGATAAGCCATGAATGAGAAAGCATATTACGGACAGTACGGAGGCCAGTTTGTCTCAGAGAGTCTTATGAACACGCTTGATGAGATAGACAAGGCATTTGAAGAGGCGATAAGGGATCCGGAATTCATAAAGGAGTACCATTATTATCTTAAGCAGTATGTGGGAAGAGAGACACCGTTATATCTTGCGGAGAGGTTGAGCAAGAAGTACGGGACCAAGATATATTTAAAAAGAGAGGATCTTAACCATACGGGGGCGCATAAGATCAATAACGTCATAGGGCAGATTCTTTTGGCCAAACGTATGGGCAAAAAGAAGATCATAGCGGAGACCGGAGCCGGACAACATGGTGTGGCTACTGCTACCGGATGTGCACTCTTTGATATGGAGTGTACGGTGTTCATGGGTAAAGAGGATGTTAAAAGACAGGCGCTTAATGTTATGAGAATGGAGATGTTGGGTGCAAAGGTCGTGTCTGTTGAATCCGGCAGTAATACGCTTAAGGATGCTACCAATGAAGCCATAAGGACATGGGCTAAGACGGCGGAAGATACATTTTATATCATCGGTTCGGCCATAGGTCCCTATCCATATCCCAAGATGGTCAAGGAATTCCAGGCAGTCATAAGCCGCGAAGCAAAAAAGCAGCATATGGAAGCAGAAGGCAAACTTCCCGATGTGGTAATGGCCTGTGTGGGCGGAGGGTCCAATTCGATAGGAATGTTTGCGGACTTTATAGATGAGCCTGAAGTTGAACTCATCGGAATAGAAGCAGCAGGCAAGGGAGTTGATACTGAGGAGCATGCCGCTTCGATGAGTAAAGGTAAGCCCGGAGTGCTCCACGGAACGCGTTCGTATCTGTTACAGGATGAGGATGGCAATATTAAGCTTGCTCATTCGATATCTGCAGGGCTTGATTATCCCGGAGTAGGACCGGAACACGCATATCTTCATGATACCGGAAGAGCCAAGTATGTACCCATAACGGACAGTGAGGCCATGGATGCGCTTATGGAACTTACACAGACTGAAGGCATCATACCTGCCATAGAAAGCGCGCATGCCGTTGCATATGCATTTAAGAAGGCTAAAGAGATGACTCCTGATCAGTCGATGATCATATGCCTGTCGGGAAGAGGAGACAAAGACGTTAATACCATATCCGATTATCTTGCGGGAAAAGGTTATTTGAATTAGTCGGTGCGTGTGCATTTGGAGATAAATATATGAACAGGATTGAATCACATTTAAAAAAGTTAAAGGACAATAATGAGAAGGCGTTTATCACCTATATCACTGCGGGTCTTCCGGATATGGATATCACTGCGGGGATCATAAAGGCACAGGAAAAGACGGATATCATAGAGCTTGGCATACCGTTTTCCGATCCGATAGCCGACGGACCTGTTATTCAGCAGGCATCCTATGAAGCCATATTAAACGGTGCGACGCTTAATAAGACTTTTGAGCTCATGAAAAAACTCAGAGCTGAGGGAGTTGATAAGCCTATAGTATTTATGCTCTATTACAACACCATTGCAGGCTGTGGAACGGATAAATTCGTAAAAAGGTGTCGTGAAGCCGGTGTGGACGGGCTTATAGTACCTGATCTTCCGTATGAGGAACAGGGCGAGCTTAAGGAAGCTTTAAAGGGAGATGATACTACCATACTCATTCAGTTGGTATCACCCATATCGGGAGACAGGATACCGATGATCCTTAAGGATGCCAGAGGCTTCGTATACTGTGTGTCATCCATGGGCGTGACCGGCCAGGCGGCAGATTTCCACAAAGAGGTCATGGACTATCTGACATATGTGAAAGAACAGTCCGATATCCCTGTAATGATGGGGTTCGGCATAAGGACTGCGCAAGATGTCAAACCGATGAAGGACATAATAGACGGTGCCATAGTGGGATCACATTTCATCACTCTTATGAAAGAGTCGGGATATGATCTTAAGGTTGCCGGACAATACTCATATGAATTCAAGGAACAATTAAACAGGCTGTAACCGATCGGAGGAGAAGATGATCAAAGAAGCAATCGAGAAAATCGTATTAAAAGAGGATCTCACTTATGATGAGGCCTATACTGTTATGAATGAGATAATGGACGGTGTCTCCACACCCACTCAGAACGCAGCGTTTTTGGCAGCACTGTCTACAAAGAGCGCCAAGGCAGAGACGATAGATGAGATCAGAGGCTGCGCGGAAGCCATGAGAGAGCATGCGCTTAAGTGTGATACGGGCAATATGGAGACTCTGGAGATCGTGGGAACCGGCGGAGACAGAGCAGGGAGTTTTAACATATCCACTACGACCGCATTCGTTGCGGCAGCAGGTGGGGTGAAGGTGGCCAAGCACGGCAACAGAGCAGCATCTTCCAAGTCCGGTACAGCGGACTGCCTTGAAGCGTTGGGAGCAAATATAGCGCTTGAACCCGAGAAATGTGTTGAAGTTTTGGAGAAGACCGGTTTTTGCTTTTTCTTTGCACAGAAATACCATTCATCCATGAAGTATGTAGGTGCAATAAGAAAGGAACTTGGTTTCAGGACGGTATTCAATATTTTGGGACCTCTTACGAATCCTGCATGTCCCAAGCGTCAGCTTCTTGGCGTATACGATGAATACCTTATCGAGCCTCTTGCGAGAGTGCTTTACAGCATGGGCGTGGAAAAAGGTATGGTGGTATACGGCAGAGAGAA
The DNA here is from genome assembly GCA_024694055.1 of Lachnospiraceae bacterium. Taxonomy (GTDB): domain Bacteria; phylum Bacillota; class Clostridia; order Lachnospirales; family Lachnospiraceae; genus Colinaster. Next base: position 6,512 of record JAILKC010000080.1, read on the forward strand.
ACTTGATGAGATATCGGCTGTAGGCGAGACGGCTGTATGCGAGTTCGGTAACGGACGCTATACCACATATGAGATCAAGCCTGAGGATTTCGGCTTTAACAGATGTAAGAAAGAGGACCTGGCAGGCGGAACACCGAAGGAGAATGCCGAGATCACAAAGAATATACTAAACGGTACGGATAAGGGGCCGAAGCGTGATACGGTACTTATGAATGCAGGAGCAGCGCTTTATATAGCAGATAAGGCTGCAAGCCTTGAAGAAGGCGTTAAGATGGCAGCAGAGCTTATAGACAGTAAAGCCGCGTATAAGGCTATGGAAGAGTTCGTAAAGGTTTCAAACGAATAGGATAAATGATATAAGATATACATTATACGGCATAATAATAATACATAATTTAGGAGAGAATCATTATGAAACTGGGAATCGTCGGGCTTCCCAATGTAGGGAAGTCCACTTTGTTTAACTCACTTACCAAGGCAGGAGCGGAGTCTGCCAATTATCCTTTCTGTACCATAGATCCCAATGTGGGGGTAGTGGCAGTACCGGACGAGAGAATAAAGCTTTTGGGAGATATGTACAAATCCAAGAAGGTTACTCCTGCGGTCGTTGAGTTCGTGGATATAGCCGGCCTTGTAAAAGGTGCGAGCAAAGGAGAGGGTCTCGGCAATCAGTTCTTGGCCAATATAAGAGAAGTGGATGCCATAGTACATGTGGTCAGATGTTTTGAGGATACAAATGTGGTGCATGTGGACGGAAGCGTGGATCCTGCCAGAGACATAGAGACCATTAATTTTGAACTTATATTCTCTGATATGGAGATACTTGACAGAAGGATAGCCAAGGTAGCCAAGCAGGCCAAGATGGACAAGACGGTTGCTAAGGAATATGAGCAGTTAGAGGCGATAAAAGCACATCTTGAGTCCGGTAAAATGGCAAAGACATTTCCGGTTCCCGAAGATGAGGACAAGCTTGCGTGGTTTAATTCATATAATCTGCTTACTGCCAAGCCCACCATATATGCGGCAAATGTGGCGGAGGATGATCTGGCCGATGACGGAGCATCCAACGCGCATGTTCAGGCTGTACGTAAGATGGCTGAGGCTGAAGGCAGTGAGGTATTTGTTGTATGCGCCCAGATAGAGCAGGAGATAGCAGAACTTGACGATGATGAAAAGGTAATGTTCCTTGAAGATCTCGGACTTAAGGAATCGGGGCTTGATAAGCTTATAGCGGCAAGTTACCGCATACTCGGTCTTATGAGCTTCCTTACGGCGGGGGAGGATGAGACAAGAGCCTGGACGATCAAGATCGGCACCAAGGCACCTCAGGCTGCCGGAAAGATACATACGGACTTTGAAAAGGGCTTTATCAAGGCAGAGGTGGTCAACTACAAGGATCTGCTTGAACTGGGCAGTCTTTCTGCAGCAAGGGAAAAGGGCCTGGTAGGTATGGAAGGCAAGGATTATGTGGTAAAAGATGGGGATGTGATCCTTTTCAGATTTAATGTATGACGGACAAAAACCACCGATTATTAAGAAAATATTAAACAAAAATTAATTAAAAAGTTTGTGAAAAATGCACAAATAGCAAGAGCTAACCACAATATATAGTGGTTGGCTCTTTTTCTTTGCCCAACATTTTCTCTCCACCGTCTCAAACACCAGTAAAATCAAGCATTTCGCGCATTTTATCCTGTAAAAAATACTTGAAACGACTGCGTTTAACCTATATAATGTGGGTAAAAGTGGTTGCGAGTGGAGAGATTGTGTCACAAAGTGGTGGATTTCCAGAAACGCACGAATACGGTAAAAGCTTATGTTCATGGGAGAATACAACCATACAATCGATCCAAAGGGCAGAGTGATAGTACCTGCCAAGTTCAGAGATGCGCTGGGCGATGAATTCGTGGTCACAAAGGGACTGGACGGATGCCTGTTCGTGTATGACAAGACGGAATGGAATGCATTTGAAGAGAAACTTAAGACCTTACCCATCACGAATAAGGATGCCAGAAACTTCGTGAGGTTCTTCTTGGCAGGAGCAACTTCGGTGGAAGTGGATAAGCAGGGAAGAATACTTCTTCCGGCAGTTTTAAGAGAGTTTGCGGAACTTGTCAAGGATGTAGTCCTCATAGGCGTGGCCAGCAGAGTCGAGATCTGGAGTAAGGAACGCTGGGACGGAACGGCCAAGTTCGATGACATGGAAGATATAGCCGAGCACATGGCGGAGTTGGGACTCAGTATCTGATGATTTTTGAACATAAATCGGTATTACTGAAAGAGACAATAGAAGGACTGGATATAAAGCCTGATGGGATATATGTAGACGGCACATTGGGCGGCGCGGGACACTCGGGAGAGATACTTAAGAAGCTTTCAAAAGGCGGAAGGCTCATAGGGATAGATCAGGATGAAGCCGCTATCATGACTGCACGGGACAGAATAGGGCAGGATGAGCGGGTGAGCATAGTAAGAGACAATTACGAACATGTACCCGGCATACTTCACGGGATGCAGATAGATAAAGTGGACGGAATACTGTTAGACCTCGGGGTATCGTCCTATCAGCTCGATACTGACGACAGAGGATTCTCCTATAAATCAGATGCGCCTCTGGACATGCGAATGGACCAGAGGCAACGCATCACAGCACGCGAGATTGTAAACGGTTACGAAGAACGGGAACTGTTTCGGATAATAAGGGACTACGGCGAAGAGAAATTCGCACAGAACATAGCAAAGCATATAGTCCTTGAAAGAGCAAAAAAGCCGATTGAGACTACATACGAGTTAAACGAGATCATAAAGACTTCGATACCGGCAAGGATGAGGCAGGACGGACACCCATCCAAGAGAACATATCAGGCTATAAGGATCGAATGCAACAGAGAACTGGAAGTATTGAAGAATTCGATCGAAGGAATGATAGATCTGCTAAACGGTGGAGGAAGGCTGGCGATCATCACATTTCACTCATTGGAAGATCGGATAGTCAAGACGGCATACAGAACAGCCGAGGATCCATGTATATGTCCGCCGAATTTTCCGCAGTGTGTATGCGGAAGGGTGAGTAAGGGGAGAGTAGTTAACAAAAAGCCGATCACGGCATCGGCAAAAGAACTTGAATGTAACAGTAGGAGCAAAAGTGCAAAGCTGAGGATCTTTGAAAAGGCATAAGGGCCGCAGCAAGCAAAAGGTACAGGGAAGTACCGACGAGGGACAAAGTGAGTAACAACAATTATCTTAGCAGAACTTACAACAGAACTTATAACAGAGGCGATTACAGAGTCAAGATCACGACCGGAAGAAACAGTTATTATGTCGAAGGGAACGCCGTAAGGGAGAATGCTCCGGATTATGAGCGTGGACCGCAGATCAAGAAGATCAATCCCGCTGCCAAGCGCAACAGAGAAAAGGCAAAGAGAATGGATCTCGGATATATTCTGTTTCTTACCATTGCTGTTTGCATTACGGCAATAACTCTGTTAGGATATATTAAGCTTCAGAGTGAACTTACCGTGAGCAGTAAGCGCGTGGCTTCTTTGGAGAGAGAGCTCAATAATCTCAGACTGTCCAATGATGAGAGCCTGGCACGTATCAATGCATCCGTGAACTTGGAGGAGATCAAACAGGTGGCAGTGGAAGAGCTTGGAATGACTTATGCCAAGGAAGGCCAGGTTGTCATAGTGAGCAGCGAAGGAAGCGATTACGTCAGACAGATAAGAGAGCTGAAATGACGATCAGGTTGTGATATGAGCGGTCAAGACAGACGATTCAATAAAAAAATGCAGGAGAAGCTGGTGGCGCTGTTTTTGATAGTACTACTGGCTTTTGTTGGGTTAAGTATCAGACTTATCTCGATCACCAGGGATAACGGAGAGCAGTATAAGAAGCAGGTGTTGAGCCAGCAGAAATACGAAAGCACCATTATCCCTTTTAAACGTGGTGATATTCTTGATTCCAAGGGCAATAAGCTTGCTTCGAGCGAAAAAGTATATAATCTTGTGATAGACAGCAAGAATATGCTCAGAAAGGAAGAATATCTCGATGCCACGATGTCGGCGCTGACACAGTGTTTTTCCGAGTTTAACGAGACGGATGTGAGACAGTATATCAATGCGAATCCGTCATCCCAGTATTACGTGACTTTAAAGCAACTCACATATGATGAGATCGCGCCATTTGTCGAGCTTATGAATGATACGAAGAATAATCCGGACATCAAGGGTGTGTGGTTTGAAGAAGAGTACAAGAGAGTATATCCCAATAACGAACTGGCTTGTGATGTAATAGGCTTTACGGGCAAGGATAATGTTGGCTCTTATGGACTTGAGCAGTATTACAATGATACGCTTAACGGCGTCAACGGACGTGAATACGGATATTTAAGCGAAGACGAGACTTTGGAGCGTACGGTCATCCCTTCTTCTGACGGATATAATATAGTCACCACGATAGACGGTAATGTACAGCAGATAGTGGAGAAGTATCTCTACGAGTTTAATGAGCAGTACAAGAATGCTGCACGTGCCGGTAACGGAGCCAATAATACCGGCTGTATCATTATGGATGTCAACAGCGGAGAGATCCTTGCCATGGCAAGTTATCCCTGCTTTAATCTCAATGATCCTCGTAATACCGATGCGCTTTTGGGATCGAGATTTGTCAATGACAAAGGACGTATCGAGTATGAAGCCAATTCGATCACCGAAGAGAACATGGCTGAGCTTCTGCCGGATGATGTGTCTATATATCAGAATCTCAACTATATGTGGAAGAATTTCTGCATTTCCAATACATATGAGCCCGGTTCCGTGGCCAAGCCATTCACTGTGGCGGCAGGACTCGAATCAGGACGTATGACGGGTAATGAGTATTATACATGTAACGGTCAGCTCCATGTGGGAGATCACGATATTAAATGCCACAACTATAAGCTTGGCGGTGACGGAACACTGTCCGTACAGGAAGCGGTAGAAAAGTCCTGCAACGTGGCTTTGATGCTCATGGGCCGCCAGATAGGCAAGACCACTTTCCTTGAATATCAGGAAAAATTCAACTTCGGACTTAAGACCAATATCGATCTGTACGGCGAATCCAGGACAAACACCCTTGTATTCAATGAAAAGAACATGGGTGAGACCGAGCTTGCGACTTCAACGTTCGGACAGGGTTACAATGTGACCATGATACAGATGATCACTGCTTTTGCATCCCTTGTAAACGGCGGATATTACTATGAGCCGCATGTTGTCAAGAGGATCACGGCGCCTGACGGTTCGACGGTAAAAAATATCAGTCCCAGAGTATTAAAGCAGACGGTATCCGCAGCTACTTCGGCCAAGATAGTGCAGTACTGCAACGGCGTTGTAGTAAACGGTACCGGTAAGACTGCAAGACCTGCCGGATATGCCATAGGTGGCAAGACCGGAACCGCTGAGACCATACCCAGAGATAAGCGCAATTATGTCGTGTCTTTCATGGGGTATGCGCCTGCCGACAATCCGCAGATAGCAATATATGTGGTGGTTGACAGACCCAATGCCGTATATCAGGACGATGCCAAATATGCAACAAGGATAGTCAGGAGTATATTGACAGAGGTTCTGCCTTATATGAACATATATATGACAGAGGAGCTTTCAGAGAAAGAACTTGCTGAACTTGAAGAACTTGATATAACCATCAAACATCCTGCGATGGAAGAAGATGAGACCGGTGAAGAAGGCGAAGGAACGGCCGAGGAGACGGAGGATGTAATGGATGCCAATGGTGGAGATATCACATCTTCCACCCGCCCTACCGATGAAGAGATGCAATCTGACAACGTAGAGACTGCGCCGCTTACCGGTGCGATATTCAATATTGAGACAGGACAGCCTGTATCGGAGGCAGACGAGAATGACCCGGAATAACAGGATACCCAAGACAAAAGGATACATAGACTATACATTGATCTTTATCATATTGCTGCTACTTGGCTTTGGCCTGATAATGGTATATTCGACGAGCTCATATGAAGCTTCCATGTCGCAGGCCCTGCATAATAATGCGGCATATTATTTGAATAAGCAGGCTTTTGCTACGATCTTTGGTCTGGGGGCCATGTTTGTCGTTGCGCTTTTACCCTATCATATATGGGAAAAAGTGGCAGCCATAGGATACGGTGTATCCGTAGTGCTCATCCTACTCGTACTGACGCCTTTGGGAATGGAGATCAATGGTGCGAGAAGATGGCTTAATCTTGGTATTTCGCTTCAGCCGGCCGAGATAAGCAAACTTGCGATGATCATATTCCTTGCGAGTCTTGTTGTACGTCTGGGCGGCAAGATCAGTACCAGAAGGGGATTCTTGACAGTGCTTGCCGTGCCTCTTCCGATATGTTTTTTGGTGTGGGTTGTTACGCAGAATCTGAGTTCTGCGATCATAATATTCTCTATCGGCTTTATCATGCTCTTTGTGGCAAGCCCCGATTATAAAAAATTCATATTACTGGCTTTGGGTGGGATAATACTTGCTGCATTGGCCGTGTTCGTGGTAGTACAGTTGTCTCATACAAGTTTCTTCGGATACAGAGGCCAGAGAATACGTACATGGCTTGATCCTGAGGCTTATGCATCCGATACCGGTTTCCAGACCCTTCAGGCGCTGTATGCGATAGGATCGGGCGGTCTGTTCGGCAAGGGGCTCGGGCAGAGCACGCAAAAGCTGGGCTTCGTTCCCGAGGCACAGAATGATATGATATTCTCCATTATATGCGAAGAACTTGGACTGTTTGGCGGAATATGCATTATTGTGCTGTTCCTGCTAATGCTGTGGAGACTTATGCTCATAGCAGTCAATGCGCCTGATCAATTCGGCGGCCTGCTTGTGGCAGGAGTTATGGGTCATATCGCGGTACAGGTAATACTTAATGTTGCCGTCGTTACCAATACCATTCCCAATACGGGTATTTCGCTTCCGTTCATAAGCTATGGAGGGTCGTCTGTCATGTTCCTGCTTATCGAGATGGGATTGGTGTTCTCTGTTTCGAGGTCTATCACTTTCATCGGGGATTAGTCTATGGGACAGAAGAAGGCACCTAAAAAAAGTAAAGCACATAAAAAGGCAAGCCCCGATATAAAGAACAAAAAGTCTAAAAGTGCGTCTGCGGCCGGACCTAAGCCTGTAAACAAGAAGTCTTCTGGCACCCCAAAGCCTGTAAACAAGAAGTCTTCTGGCACCCCCAAGCCTGCAAACAAGAAGTCTTCGGGCGGACCCAAGCCTGCAAATAAAAAGACTGCGACAGGAGCAGTAAAGAAAAAATCCGCCAACTCACATAAATCGGAGACGATGAAGGCATATGAGCGTCAGAAGAAGCTCGAGGACACCATGCCTCTTGGCGGAGCCATCATGCAGGCCACATCCAGGATCCCCGTTCCGGTTATGCAGTATAGAAGAACTGACAGATGGGGATTATCAAAAAAAATCCATGACTTTAAAAAGAATTTTGGTAAGACTGTACTGAAGGCAGTGATAATCGTTCTGGTCACACTTGCTTTACTTGCGGCTGTCATACTTGTGATCAACCGGATCTTTAAGGTTGAGACTGTGACCATAGAGGGCAACAGGCATTACAGTAACGAAGAGATATGCGATATGGTGTTGGGAGACCGTTTCGGCCAGAATTCCATATATCTGTCGCTCAAATACAAGAATAAAGATATAGACGATATTCCTTTTATAGAGACCATGAATGTCAATATCGAGAGCCCTTCGGCCATTAAGATAACCGTATATGAGAAAGCGGTTGCGGGTTTCGTTGAGTACATGGGCAAATATTTTTACTTTGATAAGGACGGTACGGTGATCGAATCGTCGGATACGCGAACAAGCGGCATACCACAGGTTCTGGGTCTTGATTTTGACCATATTATTCTATACGATAAGCTCCCGGTTGAGAGTGAAGAAGTCTTTAAAAACATCCTTGAGATGACGCATCTTCTGGAAAAATACGGCATAGACATGGAGAAGATCTACTTTGATAAGGATTTCAACATGACATTGTATTTTGGGGATGCGAGGATCAAGATCGGAGATTTTGAAAATATAGACGAAAAGATAATCAGACTAAAGGATATTTTGCCCGAACTTGAAGGCAAAAAAGGAGTGCTTCGTCTGGACAGTTATAACGGTACGGACAGCATAATCACCTTCGAGGTGGATTGATATCGTGAGATAAAAAAACCATTCGGTCAACAGGGTTACATAAGGTGGAAACCTTGATTTTTTGAACTTTTTATTGAAAAAGGCATTGCGAAATCCTTAAAAAAAATATATTATATACAGTGTGTATTTTGAAAAAGGAGGACGGTCTTTTGCTCGAATTAAAGAACAGCGAGGCAGAAAGCGGAGCCAAGATACTTGTCGTTGGAGTCGGCGGCGCCGGCAATAATGCAGTGAACAGAATGATCGAAGAGGAGATTGTGGGAGTAGATTTCCTCGGAGTTAATACAGATAAGCAATGGTTGGCCAAGTGTAAGGCTTCTACCCTTCAGATCGGCGAGAAGCTGACCAAGGGTCTCGGTGCCGGCGCTAAGCCCGAAGTAGGACTTAAGGCGGCTGAAGAGAGCTATGATGAACTGCAGGAGGCCATCAGACCATATAACATGGTATTCGTTACTTGCGGCATGGGTGGCGGTACAGGTACCGGAGCGGCTCCTGTTATAGCCAAGATTGCCAAGGATATGGGTATACTTACGGTCGGCGTGGTTACCAAGCCTTTTAATTTCGAGGCCAAGACGCGTATGACCAATGCTCTCGGAGGTATTTCCGAACTTAAGAAGGTTGTGGATACTCTTATTGTCATCCCCAATCAGAAGATATTGGAGATTGTTGACAGACGTACCACCATGCCTGAGGCATTCAAGAAAGCTGATGAAGTGCTTCAGCAGGCAGTGAAGGGTATTACTGATCTTATCAATGTTCCTTCCGAGATCAACCTCGACTTTGCCGATATTCAGACCGTTATGAAGGATAAGGGTATTGCTCATATCGGTATCGGTGTAGGTAAGGGCGATGATAAGGCTAAAGAAGCTATTAAGGCAGCGGTTGAATCTCCGTTGCTTGAGACAAACATTAAGAGCGCTACGGATGTGATCCTTAATGTAGTCGGTGATATAAGTGCATTTGATGCGCAGGATGCGGCAGAATTTGTGGAAGGCATCACGGGTGAGGAGATCAACCTTATCTTTGGTTCAAGATATGATGATTCAGAGCCTGAGACATGTCAGATCACTCTTATCGCTACAGGCCTTGATGATGTCAGATCCAATACCACTTTGGGTAACAGAGCGGGTCTTACATCCAGACCCAATATGGGTGTCAGACCGAGCGCAGTGAATCCTGCCCCTGCAGGAAGACCGGTTGCCGGTTCCGATGCGGCATCTCCGATAGGCAGACCTACTATCAATACGAGCAACCAATCGGCAGTTAAGCCTGCACCTGCTTCAGCACTGGGAAGTGCACCTGCTACCCGCAATTTTGGCCAAAGACCTGCCGATATCAAGAGCAAGATAGAAGAGAACCAGATTCAGATACCGTCATTCCTTGTTAAGAAGTGATGGAGTGATATGATCATATAATACGGTTTATTAAGTCACGGGAGTATTTATTCTCCCGTGATTTTTTGTTACAATAAAATTGTATATGGCCGTGAGGGTAAGGCGATATATGGTATGCATCAACTACGTATATGGAGGAACAAAGGAGTTATGAAGCTTTCGTTTAAGGAAAAAGCATCGTACGGTCTGGCAGCTGTGGGCAAGGATATGGTATATATGCTCTCGGCAAGTTATGTATTGTACTATTATCAGGATATTCTGGGAGTAAGTGCGATAGCTATGGGCGTGATACTCATGGCGGCCAGGATATTTGATGCATTCAATGATCCGATAATGGGTATTGTTGTGGCCAAGACCAAGACAAAGTATGGTAAGTTCAGGCCGTGGCTCTTTATCGGTACCGTGCTTAACGCCGTGGTTCTTTATATAATGTTTGCAGCGCCGCCTTCACTGGATGGCAGAGGGCTTGTGGCTTATGCGGCGGTCATATATATACTCTGGGGTGTAACATATACCATGATGGATATCCCTTTTTGGTCTATGATCCCTGCATTCACGGAAAGCGGTAAGGAGAGGGAGAATCTTTCGACTCTTGGAAGGAGTTGTGCCGGTGTGGGTTCTGCGCTTGTTACGATCATCACCGTTAAGTGCGTGGAGATATTGGGGCGCGGCAGCGAGAGGGCAGGTTTTAAGTCATTTGCACTTATCATCGCCATATTGTTCATAGTGTTTGAGGTGATAGCATGTATCACGATCAAAGAGAAATCTACCGTTGATGTGGACTCGCCTTCCGTGGGTGATATGTTTAAGAGCCTTATTCAGAACGATCAGGCTATGGCCATAGTGATTGCCATAGTGCTTATCAATGCTTCGTTATATATCACATCCAATCTTTTGATATATTTCTTTAAATATGATATAGGTGGCGAAAGCTGGACCAATGATTATACTCTGTTTAATACATTCGGCGGTGGGATACAGATACTGTCGATGATGATATTTTTTCCGCTTTTCAGGAAGTTCATGTCGGCCATTAAGGTCTTTTATGCAAGCTTTATAATGGCAATAGCCGGATATGCCCTTCTGCTCATACAGATGATAGCAGGTGTTAAGAGCGTATATATGTATTTTATTCCGGCATTTTTCGTGTTCATGGCCTTCGGTATGCTGACCGTGCTGACTACCGTATTCTTGGCCAATACCTGTGACTACGGCGAACTCAAGAATAACAGAAGAGATGAATCGGTGATATTCTCCATGCAGACATTCGTAGTCAAGCTGGCAAGCGGAGTATCGGCCTTTATTGCTTCGCTTTGTCTGCAGATATTCAATATCAGTTCCAATACCGATACGGTAGTGGAAAGCGCTGCAACTTCATCCGATATAATGGGACTGAGGATGACGATGACCATCCTTCCGATAGTTGGACTTTTGATCGCGGTATTCGTATTCGGCAAGAAGTATATACTTACGGATGAAAAGCTTGAAGAGATAGGAAGAGAACTTAAGAAAAGGAAGTAATATGCATGAGACAGTATATATGTTATAACTGGCAGTTTATGCCGGAATTTGATGAGAAAATGCTTACGGCGGAAAAGATAAGCGATGCGAAAGAAGTAAAGATCCCGCATAGTGTTGTCGATATGCCGTATAACTGCTTTGATGAGAGCATCTACCAGATGGTATCGGGCTACAGACGCATCCTTAATGTAGATGAGAAATATAAGGGTAAGGTCATACTCCTTACTTTTGATGCCGTGGCGCATCATGCGGATGTGTATTTAAACGGTGAGCATATCGGCGCCCATAATACCGGGTACACCGCTTTTTCCATAGACATATCGGACAAAGTGTGTTTTGGCGAAGACAATGTACTTACGGTTAAGGCAGACAGCAGAGAGAGTCTCAATACGCCGCCTTTTGGCTTTGTCATCGACTATATGACTTATGGCGGAATATACAGGGATGTATATCTGGATATCAGACAGAAGGAATATATCGCGGACATATATGTTCATCCTGAGGTTACTTTTGACGGAAGCTTAATTAAAGCAGCAGCCGTATCTGATATCACGCTGTCGAATCCTGCAGTGGCACGTAGAGATGATATCGTGATAAGACAGACTCTTACTGACAGAAAGACCGGAGAGAACAGGGTGCTTGGCGAAGTAAGCGCCAAAGCCGGTAATTCCGTAAGCTTTGATGCCGGAGATATCGAACTGTGGAGTCCTGATGAACCCTATATGTATGATCTTAAGACAGAACTTGTGCTTTCAGGTGAAGTCTGTGATACGGTCATTACCGGTACGGCTTTTAGGAGCATGCGGTTTAATAAGGATGGGTTTTATCTGAATAGCAAGAAGTTCCGGATAAGAGGCCTGGACAGACATCAGTGCTACCCTTATGTCGGATATGCGATGCCTAAGTCAATGCAGGTAATGGACGTGAAGGTGCTTAAGTATGAACTTGGACTTAATGCGGTAAGGACTTCGCATTATCCCAATTCACACTATTTCCTTGATGCCTGCGATGAGATGGGACTGCTTGTATTCACCGAGATTCCGGGGTGGCAGCATATAGGCAATGATGAGTGGAAAGAGCAGGCGGTAACAAATGTGCGTGAGATGATATTGCAGTATCGCAACCACCCGTCGATCATGTTATGGGGTGTGCGTATCAATGAATCGCAGGATGATGATGAGTTCTATACACGTACCAATACCGTAGCGCATGAACTTGACCCATATCGTCAGACCGGAGGTGTTCGCTATCTTAAGAAGAGCTCGCTGCTTGAGGATGTGTATACCTTCAACGATTTTACGCATGATGGCACCGCTCCCGGATGTCAGCATAAAAAAGATGTGACTCCGGATATGGAGAAGGGATACCTTATATCCGAATATGGCGGACACATGTATCCGACCAAGGCATATGATGATGAAGAACACAGACTTGAACATGCACTCAGACATGCCAGAGTATTAAATGCCGTTGCAGGAGAAGAAGGAATAGCCGGAAGTTTCGGATGGGTGATGGCAGATTATAATACGCACAGAGACTTTGGCTCCGGCGATCGTATATGCTATCACGGCGTTCTTGATATGTATCGTAATCCCAAGCAGGCAGCCTTCGTATACAGCAGCTGCCAGGATGAGACGCCCGTGCTGGAGGTAAGTTCATCCATGGATATAGGAGAACATCCGGGCGGCAATAACGGCAAGATATACATATATACCAATGCCGA
>JAILKC010000124.1 GCA_024694055.1 Lachnospiraceae bacterium
TAACGTCCGTCTTATACTGTCCCACGGTTTTTGAAGTCGCTATTATCTGTCTGTTTATATTCGTAAGGCAGACTTTATCATCATCTATCAGGTCAAACTTACCGACACCGCTTCGTGCAAGTGCTTCACATACATATCCGCCGACACCGCCGATGCCGAATACTGCTACGCGGCATTGTGACAGATGCTCCATCGCAGTTTTTCCCAATAATAATTCAGTTCTTGAAAATCTGTTCAACATATTCACTCAAGCACTTATTCCAGATGATTGATGATAAAAACTGTGATCTCATCACGTGTTGGCATGACCATCATGGCACCTCTTCTGGTAGTGATTATGGATGCCGCAGCATTGGCATAAGTCAGCATATCGCTTAAATGGAAGCTGTCCATATCCATGAGCGCATGCTGTCTGTCCCATTCCATCGTATATCCCACCATGCCGGTATTACCCTCGGCCACTGCGCCTGCAACTCCCGCCATGCGAAGTATATATCCTATCACGCAGCCCATAAATGTATCTCCGGCGCCCGTAGTCTCCACAGTACCTTTGTTTATGAACGCAGGTACCCTGACAACATTGTCCCCGCTAAGTACCATACTGCCCTCCGGTCCCAGAGTGGCAAAAACGATGGGTATATCATACTGTTCCTTTAACTGCCTTGCTCCCTTTTCATAATCAGTCAGACCGGTCATGAGCTCTATCTCATTGTCGGATATCTTAAGCACATCGCAGACGCTCATTCCCCAGGCTATCTTCTCCTTGGCCTTCTCCACGCTGTCCCATAAAGGTGCACGGTAGTTGGGATCAAATGTGATCAAGCATCCTGATTCTTTCGCAATGGTTATCGCCTTTTTCGTGGCTGCCTCCGCAATCTCGCCCGACATGGACAGAGTACCGAAGTGAACGACCTTTGACTCACGTATAAGTGATTCATCTATCTCGCTTTCATCGAGCATCAGGTCTGCGCCTTCTCTTCTGTAAAAAGCGAAATCCCGATCTCCGTCAGACTTCTTTTCCACAAATGCAAGCGTGGTATTGTATCTGCTATCCAGCTTAAGTCCGGACACATCGATACCTGCCTCCACGGCATTATCTCTTAACATCCGGCCAAACATATCATCACCGACCTTGCCTATAAAGGCCGTACGAAATCCGAGATTGCAAAGCATCGCCAGCACATTACACGGTGCTCCGCCCGGATTGGCTTCCATCAGCTTATTACCCTGCTGACTCATACCACTGTCCGTAAAATCTACCAACAACTCCCCTATTGCCGTAACATCATACTTTTTTGCCATCCAAGCACACTGCCTTTCACTTATACCCCTGCAGGCACCGATCACGCACCTGCCGCCAATACGTTACACTGCTTACCCATTAAGCAGTTCCTCATTTATCTTAAGACCAAGTTTGTCGCATATTTTCTTTAGCGAATCATCCGATATATCCTGCAGTATCTCCCGACCTGAACTTAAGATCTTCATATATATAGAAGCACTCTTTTCTATCGTATGAGCCCTTCCGAAAGCATCATCAAAGCTGCTTCCAGTCACAAACAGTCCGTGATGCGCCCAGACTACGGCTCTGTAATCCTCAAGCTTCTTACATGTCATCCTAGCCAGATCGCTGCTGCCGGGCACAAGCCACTTAAGCACTCCGATCCCCTCAGGTATCACCATGACGGCTTCTGTCATGGATCTCCATATCGCTCTCGAAAAAAACTCATCCTCAAGCGGACTGATATATGTCATCGCAATAAGCGATTCGGGATGAAGATGATACATCACTCTGTCTTGACCGTGTGATGCCTCTTTTCGCACACAATGTGACAAAAGATGAGTTTCAAACTCTGATGTGGGCCCGGCATCTTTTAGTCCCCAAAGAATCCTGTATGAACTGCCGGCTTCATCGATCTGCACTATACCGAGCGATCCCTCCGGATCAAGCTCCACATTGCGCATAAGTCTTCCCGCACCCGTCGTAATGAAGTACTCGCCTGCCAGAGCCTTTACCTCGGTATTCATCTTAACCAGGGGAGACTTACGGTCAAATCCGAGTTCATTTTTGCATATATCCGTTTCTTCTTCCGTCATCCTGTAGGAAGCATTTCCGCCGTTGGCTTCATTGAATCCAAGCCTGTATCCGTCCGAACACATCCTCACAAAATCATCTATTACTTTAGGCATATCTCTCTCCATGACAGGCAGCGCCGACACGCATTTACCAATATCAACCTGTGACTATACGCATGATATCATTGTACATCACGGCTATGGCCAGAACCGCAAGCAAGGCGAATCCTATCAGATGCACGATACCTTCTTTTTCGGGAGGTACAGGCCTGCCCCGTAAAGCCTCCAATATTAAAAACATGAACTTGCCGCCGTCTATCGCAGGCAAGGGCAGCATATTGAGTATTCCGAGATTGACGCTCAATAACATCGCTATATTGAACATATTAAGCAGTACCACCCAAGGACCGTACGGAGCTACGGCATCCTTCACTTCATCTATGGTCTGGGCCATACCTATGGGCCCTGCGACATCATCCTTACTGCCGCGCCCCGTAAGAAGCGCGATAAGCGATTTGCCCGTTCCCACAAATGCATATCTGACCTCATAATATGAATAGCCGAATACATTGAGTCCTTTGCATTCCACATATTCTCCGTATCCGTTGAAGCCCACCAGATACCTGCCGGCTTCTTCATCATATTTGGGATTAACGGTGACTGTATATGTCTTCCCGTCACGGTCATATTCTATTGTCATCG
>JAILKC010000127.1 GCA_024694055.1 Lachnospiraceae bacterium
CACAAAAAATGATGTATCTTTTCCCACTGTCGCAATGGTCTTTGAGGAATCATCGGGTTCGGCCTTGACATCCGCACTTTCTGCCGTATATACGATCACAAAACCCTGCGCAGCTTTGGTCTCGGTCTTATTAGCCAGTACAATAAACGACGAAGCAAGTATGATACCAAGTGCAATCAGTACTTTTCTCATCATATTTATAAATCTTTCTTTATTCATCCTCTTTATGAACACTCCTTCTATAATGTTTTTCTAATCTATGATCGTTATATTATTCGCGCACCCCATTGACTCATGCAGTCAGTAGTGCGATCAACCATCTTCACTCTTCGTAGAAAGCAAACATCATGTCACTTTCAATATAATCTTCATATCTGTTCTTAATATCATCAAGTCCGGGATAGGACCAGTTCACGATCAGGTATGCGTCTTTCAGGTCTATCGTATCAAGATCCGCCTCCGTAACTACCTTAAATTCCCTCTTCGGCATTTCGAACTGTATATAGTCCACATAGTAATTGTCATCTATATCCAGATAATATAGCGTCTTGTCCGGATGATCCTTAAACTCATCCAAAAGGACTTTATTGGTATACACATAACTGTTGATCCTGTATGTCCACTGATCCGAAAGCTTATATCCAAGCAGTATCTGTGATACTACCATAAGTCCAAGTAAAAACATTCCGCCCTTGATCCTTACGGATATCCATATGGATACAAATACCACAAGGATAAGTACAACTCCTGTAAGTATGGCTCTCCATACCATAAGCGAGGGCTCATACTCATTGAATCCGTTAAGATAGAATATCCCGCTGATAAAGAATCCTCTCGCTGACGGGAATTCCTTATCCTTAAGATAGCGTATGAACAGGAATGCCGGTGCCATGAGCACAAGCGCCGTACTGATCGATATGATTATGAACCTGTCTATCCTTCCGCGCTTAAGCAGTCTGTATGCCTCATACATACCCATCACTATAAGCACCGGAGCCACAAATTCATCATACCTTCCGTAAAAAAGCACATCGGCTCTGTCGCTTAAATGTAAGAATATACTGCTTATAAGTATCTCTGCCACAGTCGAAAGCACTACAAAAAGTTTAAATATAGCGCTCCTTCCGCTTCCCGGCTTGCCCTTAAGCATATCCCTCAGCCCATTATACACGGAAATGAGGCAGAATACTACCATTCCGTATGTAGAGATGACAAGGTAGTATAACTTACCAAGTACCTCAATTGCAAAATCGCCAATACCATCCTTTGACAGTATATGCTTTATCTTATAGACCTGTCCTCTGTATCCGTTGATATCAAGATCATCCGCGCTTGCCCCCGCAAAGACACTTCCAATGGTTCTATGCCTTAGGATAATAAAGATTAAAACCGCACCCACAGCGAGGCATATCATGATAAAAGTAAGTTTTCTGCTCTTTTTATTGGCAATACCAAAGAAAACGTATGCAAGAAATAAGGCTATGATCACCCCAATGGTCCTGTTATGAACTGAATAAAGATACAGTGCCACGATAACAAGCAACACAAGTTTGATCACATCCGGCTTGTACAGGTATTCCGCAAATATATAGCATAAGAGGACAAAAAGGAAGGTGACAAGCGATTCCGCCATGGTCATCTGTGAATACAGAATAAGCGGAGGATAGAGGGATGCTACCGCGCAGATTAGTAAATTTTTAATCCTGTCGGATTTACCGCCAAATATCCTTAGCGAAAGCTTACTTAGGAGTACAAAAGAAAGAGCAACTAACAGATAGTTAACTCCTATCGCCGCTCTGTACGCAGCAAGTCCTCCTTTGAATATATATAGTATTGGCGTGAGCAAAAGACTGTATCCAAAAGAATAATATGAACCAAGGGATGCCAATGTCGACCAGTCGTATCCCACGATATTTGCAGCACTCGACCAGTATCCGAACTCATCCGGGTACAGCGAAAAGCCATAAAGTCTGAAGATTGAAAGTTGGAAAAGTCCAAAGATAAGCAGCAGAACAAACAAAATATATATATGCACATCGTTGATCTTACGCATATCAGTCCTCTGCCATAAAAGTGATCATTAATAAACAAAGATAGTCCGGATCTTCTCCGGTATTCTGATCTCATGTAAGGAAATGTTAATACCTGTAAGGATCCAAACATTCCTTTACATGAAATCAGGGAAGATATAATCTTCCCTGAAAATCATCTGTAATTACTGCCAATACAGCAAATTAGTACTTAATAATAGTACCAACGCTCTTTCCGCTCGGTGCGTTAACCGTAACAGTGTAAGGGTTAACATCGAGGTCAGGAAGGAGAGCTAATCCAAGTTCTGAAACTGAAATAACAGCAACATTCTTGGCATTCTTAGAAAATGCTGCAGGCAAACCGAAAGAAACGGTGACAGCGCCTGTAGCAGGAAGAAGGCTGTACTTTCCACCGGCCATCTTACCAAACTCCATGTTCACAGAAGGTCCGCGAACAGCACCGGGAATTAATGCTACAACGTCATTGATTACCTTGTTGGCATCCTTAGACTTCTTAGGATCAAAGTTATAGAACTTTGTGAAAGGAGCCTCGTTAGCGGCAAGGCCGAATGCAGCTGAAATAGTAGCTGCGGGTGTAGTAACTGCACTTCCTGTAACTGCTGTAGCATAGTTAACGCCACGTGTTGTAGACTTAACGCCGCCAACTGTGCTTGATGCAACAGCAGGAGTCTCAGCTGTGCTTGAGCTAGAGCTTGATGCTGCCTGAGTTGTAGCAAACGCTGTCAATGAAGTGCCTAGGATTGTAGTTGCTGCAAGTGTAACAGCAAGTACTTTCTTCATTCTGTTAAGCATCTTTTTTTCCTCCTCTATTAATAGAATGATGGTGGTTCATAATTGAACCTTTAAGTATTGTATTACAATATTCCATATATTGCAAGCAATTTTATGAAAATAGTCACAGTTTCGGCAAACAGTGCGGAGTGCCCGCGCACGATCATATCATTGCAAGATCATATTTATTTTATTACCGACTTCATTTTGCATATTTATTCTCGGTCAGCCTCGGCAGATACCTCTCCACACACTCTCTTATCACTGCATCGGGCGCATACATATCAAGCATGGCAGGATCGTATTCAAGCGTGCCCACATAATAAACTTCCCTGTAATAATGCACTGCCACATGCTGCATGGCATCGCCGAAAGAATCTCCTATGATAAGCAACGTCTCATCACGCTTATCTTCATCCGGTATGGTAGCCGGATCTATCTCGTATGAATTGTCTCCATACCTGTCAAGAGTCGCACTGATACGCGCCAGATCGCCCTCGAAACCTGCAACACGGTTAAAAGAAATCTCTTCCATCTTCTCAGGCAGTCCCATCACTTTGGTCAGCGCCAGATATGCTCCTTCGTCCGTGTAATGAGTATCCGTCTTATAATACAGCGGATAATTTTCCCTGTATTTCATATATGTATCCGTTATATTTATATATGTATAATCCGTACCACGATCTTTAAGATACTCCGTCAGCTGATCAAGCCTTGATGTATCCGATATCCTTTCAATGGTATCCGGCATATAAATATCATATACCTGCTCCTTATTGGGTATCGTAAGAACCGTGTATTTTATCCCACGGCTTGACATCTCATCACTTTCTGCCTTAAGCCCTGCGTCTATCGCTTCAAGTTCTTCATCAGTAAAGCGGTTGATCCCCATATAATCATATAAAGGCGTGCCGTCCGTCGTGACCTTGTAAAAAAGCCACCCCTCTTTGCCAAGCAGTACCTCACTTGATTCCATATAGTCACCGCCGCTTAGCATCTCCGTGATACGCGTATTAAGCCCTATCATCTGGAACTTACCGAATATATTCTCGCTGTATTGACTGATGGGTATGCCGAATATCGTCATCCTGACAACAGTAATAAGCGGCAAGATGATAATAAGTGCAAGTAAACACACCGCCGCTATCACCGATCCGTATGAAGTTGTCTTTCCATCTTTGCTGTTACTCATGATCATCTAAATGTCTGTCAACTCAGAAATTATAATATATAAACGGACTGTATGCGTTATTAAATATATATGATACGGCAAGCAACGCGCCTGCTGCCATAACGATACCGTATACTATGTCAAAAGATCGGCCCTTAAGTCTTGTAAAGAACCATTTACGTACCGGCATGCACAGAACGATCGCCGCGATATAGAACACGGCATTCTGCTTAAGATACGCCAATGTCGCTCCCATATTGGCTCCTCCGGCTGCCCCGCCGAACATTCCTTTTATATATATCCATGCATCATTGATGCTGTCTGAGCGGAATATCACCCATGCAATACACACGACAAGTAAGGTATATATATGTTTGACCGCTGCGGTCAATCTCCCCTTCGCACCGCGCCGGTCACGCTTGTCGTCCTGCACCTGTATGCTCTGAACTTTTTCAGCATTCTCACCGCTTGCGCCGGCCACACGACCCGCTACCAATTTCTCAGCCGTAAGCACGACAAAGTAAAGCATCCCCCATACTATGAACGTATAATTTGCTCCGTGCCATATACCCGTAAGCAACCACACGATAAAGAGATTAAATATCGTCCTGCCGCGGCCTGCACGCGATCCTCCAAGAGGTATATATACATAATCCTTAAACCATCCCGACAGAGTCATATGCCATTTACGCCAAAACTGCGTCGCACTCTCCGCCGTATAAGGATGATCGAAGTTCTCGGGAAGTTTAAATCCAAACATCTGCACAAGGCCTATCGCCATATCCGAATATCCGGAAAAATCAAAGAGTATCTGAAGTGAATATGATATCGCGCCAAGCCATGCAAGCGGAACCGATGCCTCAAGCCTGCCGTCTATTATAAGTCCCCATACATTATCAGCCACGCTTGCCATACGATTGGCAATAAGCACCTTTTTAATAAGGCCGCGCATGAATCTCTCCGCACCTTTTGAAAATCCTGCAAAAGATTCTTTTCTGTCTCTTATCCTTTCTGCTATGGTATCAAAACGTACTATGGGACCCGCTATAAGTTGCGGAAAGAAAGATATGTACAGGCCGACATTTAGCGGGTTCTTATCCGCCTTTACTCTGCCCTTATATACATCCACTACATAAGATAACGCCTGAAATGTATAAAATGATATCCCTATTGGAAGTACGATCTCCGAAAAAGTATACTTAAGCTTTGGCGGGAAAATTTCATGTCCTGTCAACCTGTCTATCTCACTGTATATAAAGCCCGCATATTTAAACCAGCCAAGGATCAGAAGGTTGACTATTACAGTCAAAATCATCAGCACTTTCCCAAGCCGCTTTCCCAAGCCGGATACAGTACCTGTTTCTACACGCGATACACTCGCCGATGACATATCGCCCGCGCTTTTATCTGCGATCTTCCCAATAATAAGCGCCATAAGATAGTTAAATGCGATATCTCCTATCATCAACCATACATACTTAGGCTCTCCCCATGCATAGAATATCAGGCTGCCCGCAAGCAGCCAGATATTACGCACATACAGTCCCCATATTCTGTTACGAAAGAGGAAATACAGAAAATAGTAGCCCAAGATCACTATGGGCAGAAATATAAATAAGAATTCTTCACTCGAAAAGACCATGCAACCTATCTCATCTCCATATACAGGAAGGAATCGTCCACCTGATGATCAAGCTCATAATCGGCGTTGCAGACATAGAATACCAGTCCGTCATAACGGATGGGTACTCTGACAGCCTGAACCACGTTGGATATGTATTTACCGGGTTCCGACGGAATCGGAGTGGGTGTAGGTTCCGGTGTAGGCGTAGGCGTAGGTGACGGCGTGATCTGCGGTGCAGTCAAAGCCGTGGATGATGCGCCGGATGTCGCTCCGGGTGTGCCTGATGCCGAAGTCGGAGTAGGCGTAGGTGTAGGCGACGGTGTCGGCTCCGGTGTGGGCGTAGGCGTAGGTGTGGGTTCCGGCGTGGGCGCATTAACCGCTCCGGAAGGAACAACAGTTGTTGTGTTAAAGTTCTGAGTCGCCAGCACTTTTTCCCTGCTGCCGTCCGAATATGTGATATAGTCGGTACGTGCATACTCTGCAGGTCCCGAATAGACATCGGTATATCCCCACATCACACGGCATGGTCTGTCCATGGCAAATTGAACAGTCACTTCTCTCCACTCATAGCCTTCCGCAGCCGGATGGCCCGAATCCGAATTAAACTTCCTGTAATTAACCACGGTAACATTGCCGTGAGATATATTATTGTCATAACCCGTGATGGTATGGTAATCTGCTTTGGCGCCCGCATATAACGAATATGAGAACGGCGAATATCCACCCGTGCTTCCAAGATATGTATCAGCCGCAGAACCTTCTGTAAGTCCGCATACTATACATGTACGGGGTGAATTGTACGTGGCTTCTACCCACTTATGCTCAGCCAGTCCGCCTTCCGTAACGCCACATACGGAACAGTGCCTGGGTGAGATACACGTGGCTTCTATCCACGTATGCTCCAAAGGCTCACCTTCCACAACTCCGCAAACGGCACAGGTCCTGGCTCTTTGGCATGTAGCCTCAAGCCACTGATGTCCGATAGGTTCTCCTTCCGTGGCTCCGCACCTTTTACATGTGCGAGGCTGCGTACATGTAGCAGGTTCCCAGTCATGTCCCAAAGGTTCTCCCTTGGTCTCGCCGCCTATCTTACATGTAGCAGGTTTCTCACAGGTAGCAGGCTCCCACTCGTGTTCCAAATGGAAGGTACAGCCCGTTAAGGACAAAGATGCAATTATAGTCATGATCATCAGGATGGCTCCTGATCTTTTACCCAGTCGAAGCATCAGTTCTCCAATCGATCCTCAATAAATTTGACGAATTCTTCCTCGGGAAGCGGTCTGCAGAATAAGAATCCCTGCATAAGTTCGCATCCCTGCAAAAGATCCGCGTCTATCTCTGAAAGCTTGCCGGCGGTCTCTGCCGTCTCAACACCCTCTACCAGTATCTCTTTGCCCATCTCCTTAAGCATGGCGATGGTATCCTCTATCACGATCCACATCTGCGGATTGTCTATCTCATCCACAAAGCTCTTATCAAGCTTAACCTGTGCCACGGGAAGAGATGTGACTCTCTTGATATTCGAATAACCCGTGCCGTAGTCATCAAGCGCAAATCTTATGCCTGCATCGTGAAGCTTCCATACATTGGCATCCACTATGGCAGGGTTGATATCCGCAGCATTCTCAGTAAGCTCAAGGCTTATGTTGGACGGTCTTATGCCCTTTTCATCTATAAGGTTCATGATCTTGTCAACCAGATCCACCTCTATACACTGCGAAGCCGAAAGGTTGAACTCTATATAACGCAGACCCAATCGGTCAATGTCAATTCTTGAGATAAAATCAAGGACATTGTGTAATACGAAATCACCTATCGCATGTATGCGTCCGTTGGCCTCAGCCATGGGAATAAATACTCCCGGAGGAATATCGCCGTATTTATCATCATGAAGTCTGATAAGTGCCTCTGCACTGACGAAACGATTCTCCAAAGTTGAGAATATCGGCTGATAGCACATGTACAGATTGCCCTGTTCAAGTGCTCTGTCGATGATATCGCCTATCTCATTACGTATCATGAAATTCCTGTCATTCTTATGCTCGGCATACAGGATGACATCCTTATAGTCAGCCATCGTGTCATGGAATGTCGTGGCAAGTGTGAAGATGGTAGAGAATTCATCAACATCTTCAGGACACCTGACTAAACATATCCTTGCATCCGTCCTTACCGCAAATTCGCCGGATATCATCTCCTGCATGAGGCTTTCTTTGATATCTTCAGCCACGGGAATGGCAAGATTGATATCATCTTCATCAGCCATAAACGCATACAGGCCGTTATTGAGATAATAAATATCCACGGGATAATTGTGTTTATGCGCAATACCTGACAGAAAATCCGTCATCATATGCAGGAAACCTGCATATTCATCCTGCCCGAGATACATCTGGAGATTGCCGTGATTGACGATCTTGATAAATGTAAGTGTGACAGGTTTTTCCATCTTAAGCGCTGACTTGATCCTGCTGATGGCCGTATCGATGTTCATGGCGCCGGTGATCAGATCCTTCTGGTATTCCGATCTCTGCACGACCAGCATGAAAAGCGTAAACGCTATTGCAAGACCTAACATATTGGCCCTGTATCTTGGGAAAATGTACTGTATCACTATGGATGTAAGCACTATCGGATATATCAGGAAAAGTGTGACTCTTCTTGAACTGTTCGCCATCTCCCTGTATCGCAGAAGCACAATAAATGTCCACACCGCATAACAGAATCCGGACATATAGAATATACCGATAAGATAACCTCTGTGATAGACAAGATCATCTCCGATCTCAAAGACCTTATGAGTGAACAGATTACTTAATGCCGTAACCTGCCCTATGATAACGATAGCCCACCAAAGGCCCACTAAGATCCTGTTGTTCCTAAACTTGTGCCAGATATCAAAAGACGCATACGTATACAGCACGTAAAAGCCGAATATCATGTTATGTGGCATAAAATACAGATATTTCCCTGCATTGGCCACTATACTGAACCCATGACCACTCAGTCCGCTGCTTACCATCGCCACAAATACGATCTCACCGATGGCGGATAAAACAGATACCGCCAACATCAATATCAATATTGAGTTAGATCTGTCCCGCGTCTGCCTCTGTGCGATCAGATAGATCATGAAGATCAACAGAATGACCAACGCGACGACATCAAATGAAACTATATAGTTCATTTTACTGCCTCTAACGATTTACTGACAAATTTAACATATTCCTTCTCGGGAAGAGGCTTTGAAAAGAAGAAGCCCTGAATATAATCACAGCCAAGCTTTTTAAACGCCTCCAAAGCTTTTTCTTCTTCCACGCCCTCCACGAGCACTTTCTTCTTCATACGCTTAAGCATGCCCACCGTATTGCGGATGACTACCCACATCATGTCATTATCCATCTCATCCACCAGAGTCTTGTCAAGCTTAACTATATCAAGTGGCAATGATACCACTCTCTTGATATTCGAATATCCCGTTCCGTAATCATCAAGCGAGAAATTAAAGCCCATCTCCACAAGCTTATCAATATTACGGTCTGTGATCGTGGGATCATAGTCCGCTGAAGTCTCTGTGATCTCCAAATTGATCTGAGAAGGTGAAACTCCATATTTTGCAAGTGTAAGATCTATCTTCTCCGCAAGATCAAACTCAAGGCACTGTACAGCCGAAAGATTGACCTCGATATAATCAACGCCGAGCTGCTTAAATGAAGGGCTCGCTATGAATTTGCACACTTCCTCTATTACAAAATCACCTATCTGATGTATGGCACCGTTCTGCTCCGCTACCGGGATAAAAAGTGCGGGCGACACAAATCCGTATTCATCATCTATAAGTCTGATCAGCGCCTCAGCAGATGTGAATCTGCCCTTCTCTATGGAATAGATAGGCTGATAATACATCTGGAAAAGATGATGAGTGATACCACGGTTGATGATGACTTCCATATCGTTGCGCATCCTGAAGTCCTTGGATTCGGATATGTCAGACAGCACTACAAGCCCCTTGCCCTCGGGGATCTTATGCTCATATGTATTGATGAAATTGTCCAAGGCTCCGATATTGCTGATATCATGCGGATAATTGACAAGACACACTCTGGGGTCGAGCATGACCTCCATCTTGCCAAGCTTAATGGGTTCAGCCACATAGTCACAGATCATATGGCCGAAATTGTACAGGGCCGTGTAGTTCGTATCCATGCCAAGCACCACATAAGAGCCTCTGTCAAGATAATAGATATCCGCCTTGGCTCCGGTAAGGGCATTGATCTGATACATCCTCTCACCAAGCTTGCGAAGCAAAGACGTGTACATATCCCAACCCATATTGTTGTGAAGGATCTTGGCATTGGTGAACTTAAAAAGCAAAAGAGTGATTGGTCTTCCGGCTTCAGTATATCTCTTGATATCCGAAGCAAACGCGATATTGCTCTGTACACCCACCACGTCATCTACGTACTCTTCCGGTCTGTGCACGCTGACAGCTAAGATAATGGTCACGATAACGGTTCCGAACACTTCTATTCTGAGAGCAGGTACAAAAAGCTGTATAAGGACCATGATGATATTGATTGGCACAAATGATATGAGCACAAAAAAACTCATGCGATTAAGCAGGTTTCTGTTCTTAACAATGACAAATACCGCAAAACACAGATAGAAAAGTGCAAAGAAGTACATAACGATCATACCGCTGCCTCTGTGATATACAAAATTCTCATCTATATAGAATAAAGCTCCGTTGATCGAATTGCAGAAAAGCATCAGATGCAGGATCACACACGGTAAATAAAGGCTTCCCATCAGTATGGGATCCTTTTTGAACCTGTGCCATATGCCCATAAGCGATATGCAATACATTATATATATAGGCAACGTGGTATTTCGCGTGAAGAAATAGATAAACAGCATCAGATATCTGAGTGGATAACTGGTTGTCCTCGCTTCAACCACATCAGTAAAAGCGCATACCAAAACAAGACCCACCAGAATATAAAACAACACACTGGTGCGTTCCTTATACAAACCTCTTAAAGCCATCGCAAGTAGTAATGTTGCGGACAATATAACAGTTGCTATTAAATAATAAAGATTAGGCATGCCGCTCTCTCTTCTGCCCTGTATTTTCATGGACTATACAAGGCCAAATTACATTATAACAGACTTTGCCCGACTATAGTAAAAAATATTAGGATTTTGTTGTGGATTTTTATCAGAGTATATAAAAAGACATATCTAGCAGATATGTCTTAGAAGTGCTCCGGACCGGACTTGAACCGGTACGGTGTCGCCACCGTGGGATTTTAAGTCCCATGCGTCTGCCAATTCCGCCACCGGAGCAAAATGATCAAATTATTCCCTACTATTAAATTGCCCTCAGTGCATACCGACAACTGAGGGAAATGGACCTGCGGGGACTCGAACCCAGGACCGACCGGTTATGAGCCGGTTGCTCTAACCAACTGAGCTACAGGTCCCTATTACGTTGTAATTTTCCACCTGACATTTCACCGTTAGGTGAAAAATCCTTGATGTTTGACCTTTAGGTTAAACAATCTGGCGTTTGATCAGAGATCAAACGCGAGGCTTCAGCTAAAAGTTCTTTGC
>JAILKC010000145.1 GCA_024694055.1 Lachnospiraceae bacterium
AGCTTGGGCAGAATGCCAAGGAGATATTAAAGAACAACAGTCTTGAAAGAATAGTAAAGCAGTGGATTGATCTGCTGGAAAAGGAATGATAATGTTTACAGTATTTGAAGAGAATGAATCACAGGTAAGATCTTATTGCAGGAAGTTTCCTACGGTATTTACCCATGCAAAAAATGAGATCTTAACAGACAGGGAAGGTAAGCAATACATCGATTTCTTTGCGGGAGCCGGAGCGATCAATTTCGGTCATAACAATCCCTATATCAAGAAGGCGATACTTGAATACTTAAGTGAAGACGGGATAATTCACGCGCTTGATATGTATACTGAGGCTAAAGAGACGTTCCTTGTTGCGATAAAGGAACAGATCCTTAAGCCTAAGAATCTGCCCTATAAGGTGATGTGCTGCGGATCTACCGGAACCAATGCTGTTGAGGCGGCTTTAAAGCTTTGCAGAAAAGTTAAGCAAAGAGAAAATGTGATCGCTTTTTCGGGTGCATTTCACGGGATGACACTGGGGTCACTTTCGATGACCGGTGACAGATTCTCAAGGGCAGGAGCGGGAACAGCTCTTAATAACGTGACATTCATGCCATATTTTAATGCTTTCAAAGATCCGATGACTTCGCTTGATTATTTTGAAAGTGTTCTTAAGGATGATCATTCGGGTATAGATAAGCCGGCCGCAGTTTTCCTTGAAACAGTTCAGGCGGAGGGCGGCATCAATGTTGCTCCCATAGAATGGCTTAAGAGACTTCGTAAAATCTGTGATGACCATGATGTGCTCATGGTGGTGGACGATATTCAGGTCGGAGTCGGTCGTACAGGCACATTCTTTTCTTTTGAACGTGCGGATATTGTTCCGGATATGGTGGTACTTAGCAAATCCATAAGCGGATTCGGACTTCCGATGTCGATACTTTTAATAAAGCCTGAGTATGACATATTTAAGCCGGCCGAGCATAACGGTACATTCAGAGGAAACCAGCTTGCT
Organism: Lachnospiraceae bacterium; assembly: GCA_024694055.1. Classification (GTDB taxonomy): domain Bacteria; phylum Bacillota; class Clostridia; order Lachnospirales; family Lachnospiraceae; genus Colinaster. The sequence continues at coordinate 995 of JAILKC010000145.1, forward strand.
TTTGTGGGATCAAAAGCCGGGATGGAGTATTTCGTAAAAGAAGATCTGGCTGCAAGAGCGAAGGCTAACGGTAAGCTTATCATGGATTATTTGACTGATGAGATCCTTCCTTTGGATGAGAGATTAAAGGTGCGTGGAATAGGGATGATCGCTGGAATTGACTTCTCCGGAATAGATTCAGCTCTTGCCCTTGAGGCCTGTCATAAGTGCTTTGACATGGGTCTTGTCATAGAACTTGCAGGAAGGGAAGATTGTGTACTTAAGATACTTCCTCCGCTTACGATAGAAGAGGATAACTTAAAAAAAGGTCTTATGATCATCAAAGAGGCCGTTAAACAGGCATTAAAATAGGGAATCAGCAGGAGCCGATATGCCTTTTAATTCTTATGAATTCATATTCGTGATGCTGCCGCTTAGTGTCATCGGATATTATATGATCAATAAGAAAAGCTACAAAGCCGGATCAGTGTATCTGCTGCTTTGCAGTTTCGTATTTATCGGGTACATGAACATCATGTACCTTTTGCTGATGTTACCCTGCGCGCTTTTGACATACCTTATCGCTCGTTTTATCAATAGCGGAATCAAAAAGCGAAAAGCACTGTTATCGGTCGGGATCATCATCAATGTGGCAGTCCTTTTGGTGTTTAAATATACCAATTTTTTCATAGATACGCTTAATGACTTATTATCCAAAGATTATGCTGCGGTTAATATCATACTGCCGCTTGGAATAAGCTTTTATACATTCCAACAGATCACTTTTTTGGTGGATTATTACAGGGATGAGAGTTTAAACTGCGATATCCTTGAATACCTTACATATATTTGTTTTTATCCGCAGTTTATCCAGGGACCGATAGTGCTTCAAAGTGAGTTCATACCGCAACTAAGAGATGAGAGCCGTAAGAGTGTGGATTATGAGTATGTGGCAACCGGGCTGTACAGATTCATCTTGGGTCTGTCCAAGAAGGTGCTTATAGCCGACAGTATAGCCAAGGCGGTTAACGGAGGATACGATGCGATATCTGATATGGGTAAGATATCTGCCATAGCGACGATCATCGGATATTCGTTGCAGATATATTTTGATTTTTCAGGATATTCAGATATGGCCATCGGCCTTGGCAGGATGTTCCATATTGATCTTCCGGAGAATTTTGATTCTCCGTATAAAGCTTTTACGATTGAGGATTTCTGGGACAGATGGCATATCACTCTTACGAGATTTTTTACAAGGTATATATATATTCCGCTCGGAGGAAGCAGAAAGGGTAAGTTAAGAACCTATCTCAATATCCTTTTTATCTTCTTTATAAGCGGACTGTGGCACGGAGCCGACAGAACCTTTATAGTATGGGGGCTCATGCACGGAGCAGCTATGCTTGTCTGCAGGCTCATAAGAGATCTGTCAGGGAAAAAGTCGAAGGATCTTAAGTCTGCATCCCGCCCGGTAAGTATTATCATGACGGCGATCACATTTATCTACGTGAGTTTGGCATGGGTATATTTCAGGGCTGAGAGCATGCGCAGAGCTGTAAGAATCCTTACCCGCGTTTTTGCTGCTGGATGGAATACCATAACCGATTCGGTGTATGAGAACTTTAATCACATTGTGGAAGTTACATGGCTTATAAGGCTTGATGTTTTGGATCTTAATGAGAAGATCCCGGGATTCATCTTCTTTATTGCTGTGGTTGTATTTACATATATATGCATGCTTTGTCCCAATACCAAGGAGATGACGGACAGATGGTGTGGACGGATCAAGGACGGTGCCTTGACTGTTTCACTGCGTGCCTGCATTGTGCCTGCACTTCTTCTTACATGGTGTATACTTGGCATGAGCGGAGTAACAGACTTTATTTACTGGAGTTTCTGATGGCGGATAACAGTGTGGAAAAAGTGAACGCATTTAAAAAATGGATCATCGGTACCATAGGCATATTCGCTGTAATGGTTATAATTGCGAGTGCACTGGTTATCATAACGGACCCGTTTTTTCACTTTCATAAACCCATAACAAAATACAGACTGAATAACGAGCGATATATTAATGACGGTATCGCGAGACATTTTGAATATGATGCGATCATAACGGGCAATTCGCTTACGGAGAATTTTAAGGTAAGCGAATATGATGAGTTATTCGAAGTTAATGCAATAAAGCTTCCGTATTCCGGTGCCGATACCGTGGAACTGTGGCAGGCACTTGGCAGAGCGATCGGCAGAAATGCGACGGATATGTCAGCAGTGGCTGATAAGATATCTTCAGAATACAGATATAAGTATGATAAGCAGCAGGGATATAATGACAGTGTTCGAAACGTTTTGACATGCCTGTATATCGAAGATATTATGAGAGAAGATTATTGGAGCGGTTATGAAGGTGCGCCCGAATATCTCTATGATGATGATCCGATCAATGATATCAAGTATATTTTGAATAAGGATGTACTCTATCGCGGAACTTTTTTCAATATCCTGCTTACACTTCGAGGCGGAGACAGTACGTCCTTTGATGAGTACTGTGCATGGGAGCGTTCAAGCGGATATAAGCAGGCTGTGGCTTCGCTTGATAGGATCGAATACAGAAATCCCGAAGATGACAGGATCATGAGCGAATATGATGAGACGGTGATAGACAACTGTCTTGACCATAATGTGATCCCGGTCATTGAGGCCAATCCGGATACCGAATTCACTTTCTTTTTCCCGCCATTTTCCATTGCCAAATGGGCGGATTACTACAATGAAGGAAAAGTGGAGTACACTATAGACTGTATGGCTCATATTATCGACAGGCTGGTGGGATATGATAATGTGAAGATATTCGGCTTTGATGATGAGTATGAGCTTGCGACGGATCTGTCAAGATATTGCGATACGATCCATTATGACGCAGATGTCAATTCATGGATACTTACGCAGATTGCTGCAGACAGACATTTGATCACGGAAGATAATAAGGCTGCTTATACAGATACATTAAAAGAGTATTATGTTAACTACGATTACACAGGTCTCAATGAGTACATGGAGTGATCAAAGGCCCGGACATATCAGATATAAGGGAGTACTCTGATATGTGACCGACCCTGAGGGAGTATGTTGATGAAAGAAGTATCAAAAGCCAAAAGTAATCGAATATTCTACATATCGCTATGGCTGATCCCGCTTGCGTTCTATCTGTTTTTCGCTTTCTTTGACGGCGTGACATGGTGCGCGGACAGCAGCAGTTATGTGGAGATGCATGATTGCAGGGAACCCTTGTATCCGACAGTGCTGGCACTTTTAAGATTTGCATTCGGTACGACCAAGGATATTGCTAATCCCGGTGCCGATCTAAGTCTCTTTACGATGGTGATTTTGCAGAGCATACTTGCTGGGATTGCGACAGCATCGTTTGTGACTTTTCTTGTAAGGCAGTTTCTTGCGGAAGTCGACGGGGGAGACTATATATACGGTGTGCGCATGTGTACCCGCGACGGACGTAAGAAGATCGACAGGTTAAGAATAAGATATAAGCTGTATGCTTATCTGATCTTACTGGTTCCGCTTGCTGTATCGCTGCTTAATCGCTTCGCGGCTCAGAGGGCGTCGATGTATTCAAACAGCATTATGACAGAGGGAATAGTTATAAGCATATATATGCTTGCGTTCAGATATATCCTGGATTATATGATAAACGGCAGTAAATATCCCTTCAGGATGGCATCCTTTATGATATTCATCGGGATATCTACAAGGAAGCAGATGTATGTGCTGCTTTGCCTTTTTGTGATCGCGATGATATACAGACAGAGGAAAAAGCTGGCGACAGTATATACTGTTGTGCTCATTGCAGGATGCGCCTTGCTGTTTGATTGCACATACAATCTCATACAGAGAGATTCTTTCATCATACATACGGAAGATAACAGATTTGTGACCACGATGGCGTTCTATACTGCAGACAGGAATTTTGTGAATTATATCGATCCCGAGCTTCAGGAGATCTACCTGCAGATATATGATGCGTGTGATCATAATAAATGGCTTATGAAGGATGCACCCTACGGTTGGTATGATGGCGTGGAACATTTCGCGGACAATTATGATCATATCCAGCTTGATACCATGCAGCTTATGCTTGATGATTTTGTGGATTACTGTTCATACAGCGGCTATGACGACAGTATGACCAAGACACAGAAGATTGATGCGATAAGGGCTTCATTTAACAGAAGTCTTCTGCCGCACGAGCTTTTCAGACTTCCGGTTGTCTTTTTCCATAATTTCCTAAGCGGTATGGTGAATACCGTGGCAAGGAAGAATATAGTCCTCTGCATATATGCGGCCCTTATTTACCTGTTCTTTGTGATACTGATGATAAGGAACATATATAAGGATCACGCATACGGAGACAGCATAGAGGCGGAATATGACTCTCATGTGCAGTATCTGGCAAGAAAGTATAAAGAAAGGGCGACATTGTCGGTGATGACGATGCTTGCCATACTTGGCAATGTGACGCTGGTGTCCGCAGTCATCTTCTGTCAGACCAGATACGCCATCTACAATATGCCCATATTCTATATGGCACTGCTTTTATGCCTGCCGGGACTTAAAGCTATAAGAAAAGAACTATAATCACGAAAGGTGAGGTTATATATTTATGAACATACTTTTTACTATCTGCGGAAGAGCAGGATCAAAAGGGATAAAGAATAAGAATATCAGGGATTTCTGCGGAAAGCCCCTGCCGTATTATACTTTGTCGGCTATTGATCTATATCTGAAGAAATACGGTGATCCGAAAACTGACAGGTATGACATCGTTTTATCCACGGACAGCCCGGAACTTATTAAGATCATGAACGGCAATCCGTTCCTAAAAGTGGATGTGATAGAAAGAAGTGCGAAACTAAGCGGTGATACTGTAGCAAAAAAGGATGTTATCTTAGACTGCATAGAGCAGATGGAGGAAAGAAAGAACTGTACCTATGATGTGGCTGTTGATCTTGATCTGACATCTCCTCTTCGTACCACTGAGGATATAGCGAACATTATTGATACGCATTTTGAAAAAAAAGCGGACATCACATATTCCGTGACGACGGCGAGACGTAATCCGTATTTCAATCAGGTTATGAAGACCGATGAGGGCTTCCGTAAAGTCATCATATCTGATTTTGTGGCAAGACAGCAGGCTCCGGAGATATTTGACATGAACGCCTCACTTTATGCATACAGACCGGGGCATCTTAAGGCCGGCGGAGATTTCAATGTCGGACACTTTGAGGCCACAGTGATGTATGATACGGCGGTGCTTGATCTCGATCATGAGAACGATTTTGAACTCATGGAGATAATAGCAACGCATCTGTATTCAAAGATGCCGGAATTTGCGGAGATAAGCAGGAATATTCCATGATAGCTGTTAAGACCAAAAAACACGGAATAGATTTTTACAGAGTCTGGTTTGCGGACAGACCCTTTAATAAGCCGGGAGTGATCGCCTATCATCAGGCATCGTTTTGTCCGAAAAAATATGATGAATTTGACACTCTTTTAACCGACATTACAAGAGAACCCGAGCAGATCAAGGGAGATTTTGCCAAAAACTGTCGGTATAAGGTCAATCGTGCCGAGCGTGAAGATGTACAGATCAGATTTCTTGATAATGAGCAGATCACGGATGATGAGATAGAGACATTCCTGTCATTTTTTAAGACATTCTGGGAGAGCAAGGGCAATTCCTTTGACAGAGCGGACGAGGTGAGACGTGATCTTAAGGATTACAGGGATGCAGGCGCTCTTACCTTTGCGATAGCCACCGTTAAGGGAGTGGATGCCGTCTATCACACCTATGTATATGATGAGAAAAGAGCCAGGCTCTTACATTCTGCTTCGCTGTATCGTCTGATGGATGATGAGGAGAGCGACAGCCGCAATCTTATAGGTATGGCCAACAGATATCTGCATTATGCGGATATGCTGCATTTTAAGGAAAAGGGACTTAAGACATACGACTGGGGCGGAGCCGGAAGAGGTGAGGATGTGATCAATATCACTGAATTCAAGGAAAGCTTCGGCGGTGTTCCCGAAAAAACTTATGATTTTGAGGAAGCAAAAGGATTTAAGGCCAATGCTTTTAAGATACTTGTGAAATTGCTTGATGATGCACTGCTTTGACAGACGGAAATCGGAAATCCGATATGCGAGAGGTTGTCGGTGTGACTGCATGGCAATTATACACGGATTTCGAAATGGAGATCATGATGAAAAAGATCCTTGTGGTCGGTCTGGGATCCATATCCAGACGGCATATTAAGAATATCAAAAAGATATATGAGGATGTACAGATAGATATACTTAGACATTCTGCATCATCCGAAGATGACGGACTCGGGCGCAGTGTGTATTCATATGATGATCTGGACGATCACTATGATGCAGTGTTTATCACGAATCCTACTACCATGCATATAGATACTCTTTCCAGGCTTTCTGATAAGTCGGACGCTTTTTTTGTGGAAAAGCCTTTAAGACCTTTTGGGACTAAGGCGGATGCTATATATGAATTGCCAAAAGATAAGGTATACTATGTCGCCTGTCCATTAAGATACACTTCCATAGTGCAGTATCTTAAAGAGAATATTGCATGGGATGATGTATACAGCTTAAGGGCTATTTCTTCGAGCTATCTTCCGGACTGGAGACCGGGGACCGATTATTCCAAGTGCTATTCTGCACGTAAAGAACTTGGTGGAGGCGTGGCTGCGGATCTTATTCATGAATGGGACTATATCTCATATCTCATAGGAAGGCCTGAACGTGTACATACCGTCACAAAGAAACTCTCCGACCTTGATATAGATGTTGAAGATATTGCGCTTTATATAGGTGAGTACGCCGATAAGCTTGTGGAAGTTCATCTTGATTACATCGGACGTAAACCCGTCCGCAACCTTTATATATTTGCAAAAGAGGACACGATATACTGTGATTTTATGGCAAGTAAAGTCGCATATCTTAAGGCAGACAAGGTGATCGAATTCGGACAGGAGAGAGATGATTATCAGATAGCTGAGCTAAGACATTTCTTTGATATAGCTGATGGTAAGATCGTCAATGACAGCACTATATATGAAGCAGACAGACTCATGACGCAGCTTGAAGAGGGATCATGAACATACTTATAGTAAGAACCTTCGGTGAAACGATGGATGCAACTTCATATAATGTTCAGGAGATCGGACTGGCAAAGGCGTGGGTAAGAGCCGGGCATCAGGCTGATGTAGTGATATACGGTGGCTTTAAAGATGACAGAACGGTGCTTATGCCTGTGGATGATTCCGGCGTGGTCAGATATGATGAGAGGCTGTTGGGAGAAGATACATATGTCAGGGAAGGCAATGTGGACGGAGATGATCCGGACCGATTTATCTCCGTGTATTATTTAAGCGGGGTCAGCATACTAAAGAATGGTTTCTTTTTTTCTTTAAAAGGAATTGCTAAGAATTATGACATCATACAGGTGCATGAATATGATCAGATCACATCGTGGCTCTACTACACTAACAGGCGTTTCCGCGACAGAGTTGTCATATATCATGGACCGTATTTTCATGATTTCAACAATGGCTATAATCTTAAATGCCGCGTTTTTGACAATATATTCTTAAAGTTTAAGAGTGCGCCCAATACCCTGTGTTATACCAAGAGTAATGCGGCTGCGGAATTTTTAAGACAAAAGGGCTTTAAGAACGTATATCCCGTAGGTGTCGGCTTGGATACCGACGCTTGGGAAGATATACTGGAACAGGAGAATGCGGGTGCCGGTGCAGGTATTGCAGGAACAGAATTCGGGAAAGCGCTTGTAAAGGCTGAACAGTCGCTTGTAACGCTTGATGCACAGGGCAGAAGACAGAATAAAGAAGCTTCTTATTTTACCTATATATATGTGGGCAAGCTCGAGCCTAGGCGTAATACGATATTCCTTATGGATGTCGTGGACAGGCTTCTTACGGAACATGAAGATACCAGGATGATCCTTATAGGTACGGGAGATCCGGAATATAAGAGCAGATGCCTTGCAAAAGTGCAGAAATGGATCGATGCGGGACGTATTATTTATACACCCAGGGTGACTCAGGCTGAGCTTCCGGCCATATACAGGATGACTGATTGCATGCTTTTCCCGACCATATATGATATCTTCGGGATGGTGCTTTTGGAGGCTATCTATTTTGACCTGCCGGTGGTGACGAGTAATAACGGCGGGGCAGATATGCTCTTTGAGAATGAGAAAAATGCTGTTGTGGTCGATAGTCTCGATATGGAGGCATGGGTAGAGGCCGCCGCGCGGATGCATGATGATGTGGATCTGTATAACAGGATAAAAGTGGCCCTTTTGGATGATAGGGATAATATAAGCTGGGATGCGGTAGTTAAGAGAATGCTTGCGACATGGCCAAGGAAGCAATAGATGGCAATAGGCTGCAATAGTCCGCAATGGGCAGCAGTAGATGGCCAAGGCGGCAGATAATAGACGGCAATAATATACGTATGAAAGGATATAGCGCGTAGGTATACGTGCAAAAAAGAATTATGTTAACTGATGGAATTATATTTGATGTGGACGGAACGATATGGAATTCTACGCCGATAGTGGAAGATGCGTGGAATCAGGCGCTTTCCGACAACGGTTACAGTGAAAGAGTGACGGCTAAGCGCTTGCAGGGGCTTTTTGGCCTTCCGATGGATGTGATCATCAGGGATATCCTGCCTGATGCCACGGAAGAAGAGCGGATAGCATTTGCACCGAAGTGTTTTAAGTATGAGCATGAGTTTCTTGAGCGCAAGGGCGGTATTGTCTATGACGGTTTTGAAGATATGCTTAAGATCCTAAGCGAAAAATATCCTTTATATATCGTGAGCAACTGTCAGGCCGGATATATCGAACTTATGTTAACCAAAACCGACTTTGGCAAATATTTTAAGGACCATCTGTGCTTTGGCGATAATGACAAGCTTAAGGCAGAGAATATAAGGATAGTCTGTGAGCGTAATCATATTGAGAATCCCATATATGTCGGTGATACACAGATGGATGCCAATGCATGTATCGAGGCAGGTGTTCCGATCGTGTATGCATCGTATGGATTCGGTACCGTAGAGTCTCCGGATTATGTGATCGATTCGCCCATGGGACTTGTGGATGCTCTTAAGGATTGACAGACAGATTTGATCGACTGAATTATATGAAAAAGATTCTTCCAAGACTTATATTTTCATATATTGTGACTTTTGCGATATATAATATCGGTGGTTTTGAACCAACGGATATATTGCTTGGAGTTGTATTTTTGGCTGTCTTCGTGTTTTCAGGCGGTCTGTCCTGCATTGCGAAAATGCAGGAGTATGTGCATGTTCCGGGAGTCAAAAAGACGGCCCGCATAGTATCTTTTTTCTGGACGATCCTCTATGTGATCTATATGGGCGGACGTATCAGCAGAGATCTTGATAATCCTTTTTTTTCAGGTATATATACAGTACTTACGGTGACAGGGCTGTATATGGTTCTCTATCATTTAATAAGAATGATACTGGCACTGACCGTAAAGTCTGAGCCAATGACTATGCTGTGTGGCGACGACAAAAAAGAAGCCGGGAAGTCACCGGACGCCGGTATTGTGAAAGAGTCTGTGAAATCAGTGGCAGATGGCGAGAGATCAGGCTTTCCGTGGAAGATATGGCTTATTTATACAGGGCTTATCTTTGTATGCATGCTGCCGCTTTTTCTGCTTAATTTCCCGGGTACCATGACCGTGGATTCCTTTGATCAGCTTGCTCAGGCAAGAGGACTTGCACCGTACAGCGATCATCATCCCTGGGTACACACTCTTGTCATTCAGGCGTTTTATTCGGTGGGTTATAAGATCACAGGGAATGTGTATGCCGGTATAGCCACATATACCTTGATGCAGATGCTTATCATGGCCATGAGCACAGCCTATGCCATAGCGGCCTTATCCGAATCCGGTCTGGGTAAAAAAGGCAGGACACTCATATTTTTGTCATTTATCATCTACCCATATAATCTTGCATATGCCATCACCATGTGGAAGGATGTGCTTTTTGCCGCATCCGTACTTGTACTTACGGTGACCATATACAGGGTGTTTGTATCAAACGATCTGACAGGAGCGACAGGTCGCGTGGGTGTACGAGACATTATTCTTCTTGTTATAAGCGGAATCTTTATGTGTCTGCTTCGGCACAACGGATTCTATGCTTATATCCTTACATTTGCGGTAATACTTATATATGAGCTTATAACTGCGAGAAAGCAGACGGCGGTCGGAAATGCGCAGGATGAAGATGCGGACATTCAGAAAAAATCGGATCCTTATAAAGGGCGCATTGGTCTGTATGTCGTCGCTGTTATATTCACGCTGGCGGTGTCCGCCCTGGTGCGTGGCCCCGTTGAGAGAGCCTGTAATGTGGAAGCGGGCGATTTTGCCCATAATATCCCCATACCTCTTCAGCAGATCGGCAGAGTCGTCTACGACAGGTGTAAGCTTACGGACCAGGAGCGGGCGAGCATTGAGCGGATCAATACGCTTTCTTTCGTGTGGGAGGAATATACTCCGGGTGGTGCGGATCCCATGATGCAGTGGGTGATGTACGGAGACAGCGATTATCTTCTGGCGCACAAGGCTGAATATATATCTTTATGGATCAGACTTGGTCTTAAGCATCCGGAGGAATATATAAGAGCATATATAGATCAGACGAAGGGCTATTATACGACGATGAGCCCGGAGCAGACGGAGTATTACGGAATACTGTCCAATGCGGACGGGCTTGAACCGCAGCCAATAGCGGGTGCGGGAGTAAGGATCAAGATCAATGAGATCTTGTCCAAACTCCATGAAGTACTGCCGGTATACGGTATACTCTACAGTATGGGTGCGTGCTTTATGTTGCTTATTCTTGGCACGGGCATTATAGGGCTTCAGGGAAAAAGAGAGAGGCTTTTGACTTACATTCCCGTGCTTACGCTTACCCTCACACTGCTTGTCGCTACGCCGCTTTGCGCGGATCTTAGGTATGCATATCCTCTTATGCTGGCCATGCCGACGCTTATATGCATCACGACTCGAAAAGGGATATAGAGCTTGTCGTATCGGCGAATCTGACCTTCACCTTAAGTGACTTAATGATTCAACATAAAGGATCAGAGTGAAAAAGATGAAAGAATGCAAGAGAAAGATTTTTAACATAATAGAGATAGGAAATAAGGGCGATGCAATAAGCCGTGCCTTTGATGTGATGATTGTGCTTGCCATATCAGCCAATCTCTTGGCACTTTTGGGAGATACATTTGATGAGCTGCAGGCTTTTCACGGTGCGTTTGAAGTAACGGAACTTATAACCGTTGTGATATTTACCGTCGAATATGCATTAAGGGTGTGGACTTCCGAGTATCTGTATTTAGGAAGGAACTATTCGAAGTTAAGATCCGCAGTTGCATTTATCTTTTCATTCTACGGAATCATAGATCTACTTAGCTTTTTACCCTACTATCTGCCGCTCATCTTCCCTACAGGGGTAGTGGTGTTCAGACTGCTTAGGGTATTTCGTATATTCAGGCTATTTAAGATCAATGCGCAGTATGACGCGTTTAATGTCATCACAGGTGTCTTGAATGAGAAGAAGAATCAGATCATATCAAGTCTGTGTCTGGTGCTCATTCTTATGGTGGCTTCGAGTCTTGGAATGTACAGCCTTGAACATGAGGCGCAGCCGGATGTTTTTGAAAACGCGTTCTCGGGAATGTGGTGGTCGGTATCGGCGCTTTTGACAGTCGGTTATGGTGATATATATCCGATCACCGTTGCGGGTAAGGTGCTTGGAATCATCACAGCATTTTTGGGAGTCGGAATGGTGGCCATCCCTACCGGTATCATAAGCGCGGGATTTGTAGAACAGTATACGAGGATAAAACATCGGGACGACTTTCTTCCTGATGATGACGATGTGCAGTGTGAAATCATGAATATCACCGAGGGCCATCGTTGGAACGGACAGAGGCTTTCAGAGATCACGATGCCTGATGACAGCCTTGTTATATCCATAATGAGAGATGGGGATACGATCATACCCAGGGGCGATACAAAGATCTGTGCAGGCGATAAAGTGGTGGTGTATAAAAGGAAGTAGTATGCATTACTACATTACAAAGAGAACAAAGTCTGAAAACGTCTGAACCCCTTGTTTTTATCAGATAACAGTGCTAAAATGTTAAAGATTTATAAATTTTTCGGAGAATCGGTATGCGTTTTACTCCACTTCTTGCAGAAGAACTGAATAATGAGACTAAAGAGTCCTTGAAAGTTCACTGCAAAGAGGGTCATACCATCGGACCGGTGACGGTGTCAGACGCCTATCTTTTTATAAAGAAGGGGCTGCGTACCTACTATATAGCATATGTCGATGCAGATAAGATATTCAGGCGAGTGCGCAGGCTTCATGCGAATATCTGCTGTGGCGATGGTGATATTGAGGTTGAGTATCTCGTGATTCAGGCCGGTGATAAGGAGCTTATGGAGATTACGTTGCCGGGCAAAAAGGCGGCGCAGATGCTTCTTAATGAGATCAAGGAGAAGGCGCCTGAACTTGATACGACGGCTCCTTTAAGGACAGATACCGAAGAAAGCGATGGGGAAGGTGCTTGATGATCAGTTTGGATGAGATCAGGAAGAAGGCTGACCCCGGATATCGTATGACCAAAGATACGGTATCTTTCGGACATGCACTTGACGGGGATGATGTCTGTGAGAAGTTCATGGAATCGTACTCGATATATTATAACCTTATAAGAAAAGATGAGGGCGAATCGGCGGATGATGCTTCGGATGTTGACAGAGTGACAGTTACCGAACCGTTCTTTGCGCAGGCTGTATTCGACTCAAAGGGGGAGCAGTATTTTCTGATCAAGGCAGCCAAGGTTGCGGAAGTTGACTCTGCGGAATATGTGTATTTTGCAAGAGTTGATGAACTGACTCCCGAAGCGCTTGAACCACTTGATAAAAAGGCGTGGGAGACAGGGATATCTCACGTGAATCCGTCAGTCAGTCACAAGAATACGGACGTGGTGCTTATCGTAATAGCCGATGATATCACGCCTGAGGCCGTGGAGACAGTGAAGAGGGCCAGACACAGTAAGACGTACATGTTTGCCCTGCACGGATACTCCAATTACAGGTTGGTTGCAATCGGGCTTAATAAGGGAGAGGCTTACTTTAACAGGCAAGCATCGATCTTAAGACAGCTCGTTGGCAATATAATCACAAGGGATTCTTAGATCCCGGATTCTAAGATGAAAAGGAGAGAGGAAAATGACAGCACTATTAATTATTCTTGTTGCTATAGCACTTCTTATCGTGGGCTATGTAACATACGGCTCATGGCTTGCTAAGCAGTGGGGCA
>JAILKC010000147.1 GCA_024694055.1 Lachnospiraceae bacterium
CAAGAGGGAACTTGAGCTGACCAATGTATGCGGATATGTCACCGACAGATTCCCTCCCGCTTATATCATGACTTGTCCCGGAGATTTCCTAAGGTCTCAGGCTCGTTATCTGACAAATGCACTGACGGATAACAGTGTAACGTTTTGCATGAGTTACTTCGGAACAAAAAAGAACCCGCTCCACCATGTGTTCCATTGCAATATGCGCCTTGAAGAAGCACGCACATGTAATGATGAAGAATGCAGGTTCTTTAAGTCTTTTGTTAAATAAGTTCAGATACTATGACCGGATCAGTTCAGTGCTGCGTCTTTTTTTCCGCAAAAGCCGTGGTATTGTATACACCGACATAGACTCTACCCCTATCAGGGAAAATGCTTTTTTGCACACTTCCGGCGCATAAGCATCAAACAGCCTCATGAGCTGCAGCACTATACAGATTCCGCCGGTCGCACCGATCAGCGTAACTTATACGCTTAAGAAGGGATACGGTCCGTAGTAAGCATCGTTAAGACTCCGTGCGTTTGACCCAAGCATATATGCCACTATGACAAAAACAGCTGATACAGCCACGGAAGAAAGCACGTTCCCCGGGTTTTTCTTTTCAAAAAAGCTGCTCTCTTTTGCCGCATATCCGATCATCATCAGCGCAGCTGCAAAAAAAGCTCTTCCGAGACCCCAAGGGAGCTCCCACATATCGGGAATTGTCTCAAATCCTGCAGAAGCACACAATATGATCACAGTTCCGATAAATAATCCCTTTTTGTTATGCACTCTCTCTATGATCAAATAGAAAATCAGACTCGCTGTGAACATCACAGGGAGAAACCACAAGTGTACAACAGAAGGAACCGATATATCTATGTAGTTGGTCGGCTGTGGCTTATAAGAAAGGATCTGATATATCTTATATGCCCAGGGCGCAGTTCCGGGAGTCTTGCCGGAGCCATAGATCATATGCGTCATGACCGCATAGATCACGCGCCAGTCTCCATAACCGTAATAGTTGCTGCGAAAGATCTCCAGTATTCCGAAGACTATCTCACAGATAAAAAAGGGTACTACCAACCTTTTTGCACGCCTTTTCACAAAATCTTTAAACGAGGTCTTTCCTACCGTATAATTGTAGCCTGAGATAAAAAACAGTATCGGCATGGCAAAGATCAAAGTGGTATTGACAATAGTAAATCCCAGATGAACCGATATCATATATATGATCGCAAGTGCCCTGCCATAATCCAGAATATTGTTACGCTGTCTCATGTTTCATTCCTCCAAAGCACATCATATCCTGCTCTTCACCTTCGAGTTGATCTGCTCATACAGTAAGTCCATAAGTTTCTTAGTCTCAATTATGATGTCTTCCTTTTTAACAGAAAGCTGTACACTCTTATCTCTCGTGACAAGCTCGATCTCGCCATTTGCAAGGGCTTTGGGGCCAACGATAATACGAACCGGAGCACCAAGAAGATCAGCATCGGCGAACATAAAGCCGGCGCGGACATCTCTGTCATCATAAATGACATCAATACCCATGTTTGTGAGTTCTTCGTAGATCTTGTCGGAGGTCTCTATGCATGCATCGTCGTCCCTTCTCATGCAGCATAAGTGAACCTTCCAGGGGGCAACGGTGATGGGCCAGATTGGTCCCTTCTCGTCATGGCACGCCTCTATGATACTTGCGGCAAGGCGACCTACACCGATACCATAACATCCCATGATAGGAGTCTTTGAGGTACCGTCTTCATCTGTATAAGTCATTTCCATGCTCTCAGTGTACTTTGTTCCGAGCTGGAAGATATTACCAACCTCTATACCGCGACTGATCCTGATCGTCTTCTTACCACAGCAAGGACAGATGTCGCCGTCACGGATCTTGCTGACATCAACATATTCGACATCTCCGATATCTCTTTTGATGTTAAGACCTGTGTAGTGATAGTCGGTCTCATTACCGCCGCAGCAAAGATTCTCTATACCCATAAGCGACTTATCATAAATGATCCTGCACTTGGCATTCTGTTCATAAGGTCCGCAGTAGCCGGCAACCAGACCGGAATCCTCTGTGATCTCAGCAGGATGAATATCTTCATGGAGGATATTGGTAAGCTTTGTCTCATTAACCTCGTAGTCACCACGAATTAATACAACAACATACTCATCCGTAGAATTAAGCTGGTAAACAACAGCCTTACATGACTCTTCAACTTTGCTGTTTAAGAATGCGCAAACATCCTCTATAGTCTTGCAACCGGGCGTGTGTACCTTCTTAAGTTCAGCAGCGGGTGTGCATCCGGAGTTGTCAACAGTCGTATCGGCAGCTTCCATGTTGGCACTGTAACCACACTCATCACAAAGAACGATCGAATCCTCTCCTGCATCCGTAAGAAGCATATACTCATGGGATACACTGCCGCCGATCATACCTGAATCAGACTTAACAGATATAACATCGGGAATACCGGCACGTTCGAAGATCCTGTCATAAGCACGTGCCATTCTGTCATAGTACCGGTCAAGATCTTCCTGAGAAGTATGGAATGAATATGCATCCTTCATGGTAAATTCACGGACTCTGATAAGACCTGCTCTGGGACGGGCCTCATCACGATACTTGGTCTGAATCTGATAGATTGAGAATGGATAGTTAGCGTAAGTGCTGCCGTACTCTCTTGCAAGATGGACTGCTGCCTCCTCATGTGTCATACCAAGGACCATGGGTGTGTCGTTACGATCCCTGAATCTGAGAAGTTCCTCGCCGACGCTTGAATAACGACCCGATTCCTCCCAAAGTGAACCGGGCAAAACTACAGGGAACATGACTTCCTGGCAGTCCAGCGCATCCATTTCCTCTCTTAAGATCTTCTCAATATTCTGAGTGACTCTCTTCATAGGATTGTAAAGTGAAAAAATACCGTTAGATACACGTTTGGCATAACCTCCACGAAGAGTGAAAGTATGGCTGTCGATCACGCAGTAAGCCGGCTTTTCCTTAAATCTGACTCCTACTAATTTGCTAAGTTTCATGATATTCTCCTTTCCGGAATAACTGATGAGGTTATGTATGCGAAGGAATAAAAAATCCTAAGCATACTGCTAATGTATACTTAGGACGAATAATAATATCCGCGTTACCACCTAAATTCAGGTAAAAACCTGCACCTCATTGTGAGCTGACACTCACCTGTCTCTGATCACGGTGACCTCCGTCAGAAGTTTCTGATAAATCAGTTTTCCCTTCTGCTGCTCCCAGACGGGTTCAATATCCGCTGACCAAAACCTCACACCAACCGGTTCCTCTCTGAAGGTCGCAAGATATCTACTATTTCTGTTCATCGCATTTAATACACATTTTAATCCATATTTATAAAAAATCAACCCTTTTCTACATGATCCGCCGTCAAAGAGTAGGATATGTGATAATATAGTCGTAAGAAAAGCATCGCAGACTTGCGGACGTGCACTATTGCCGACAGTATGATCGTATAGTAGCCAAACATGATAAACGGTATACAGGGAGGATCAAAGTGATAAAGAAATATAAATTGGGCGAACCCATAGAGACCGAATCCGTTGTGGATGATATAGAGCTCACTTCAGGCATTCCGCAGGGGCTTGTAAGCGGAGCCGAATGCACTTTTTGCATTGAGATGTCGGAGGATACGAGAGTGTATGGCCTGGGCGAGACCGTTCGAGGCATCAATAAACGCGGATGGCGATATATCAGTAACTGCACGGATGATTCCATACATACAGAGAGTAAGAACTCACTCTATGCCGCCCACAATTTTCTTCTGATCTGGAATAAGAATAGTACGGTCGGATACTACATAGATACTCCTGAAAAAGTTGAATTTGACATAGGTTATTCCGAGTCTGACAAGCTTTTTATCCGCCCGGAGAGCCCTAATGCATATATTTATGAGATAACGCCCGACTTAAGCGGTAATACGTCAGAAGAATGCGGTACTGACAGTCCGTTAGCAAGTGTTGTACGACAGTTTCGCCATATTATCGGTAAGAGTTATATTCCCCCGCTTTTTGCGTTCGGTTACGGACAGAGTCGATGGGGATATAAGTCAAGGGAAGATATTTTATCTGTTATCACAGAATATGAGGATGCTGATATACCTTTGGACAGTGTCTATCTGGATATAGATTATATGGATGCTTTTAAGGATTTCACGATCAATGAAAGCGCTTATCCGAATTTTGAAGATTTCGTTAAATCCGTAAAGGAAAAAAATATCCATCTCATTCCCATCATAGACGCAGGTGTCAAGATCGAAGACGGCTATGATGTATATGAAGAAGGGATAAAAAACGACCATTTCTGTAAAAAAGAAGACGGAACTCCTTTTGTGGCTGCTGTATGGCCCGGAAGAGTCCATTTTCCCGACTTTTTTAAGCCTGAGACCAGGGAATGGTTCGGTGAGAAATACAGTTTTCTGTTAGATAAAGGAATTGACGGATTCTGGAATGATATGAATGAGCCTGCCATCTTCTATTCAGAAGACGGCTTAAGAGAGGCTTTCGATAAGATCCGCTCTTTTGAGGGTAAGAATCTCGATATCAACTCATTTTTCGAATTCGCCGGAATAATAGATTCCATAAAAAACAGTCCGAAGGACTATAAGAGCTTTTACCATGAATATAAGGGAAAAAAGATAAGACATGATAAGTTGCATAATCTGTACGGATATATGATGACCCGTGCTGCTGGTGAAGCCTTTGAAAAGCTGTGTTCGGACAGGCGCATCCTCATGTTTTCCCGTGCTTCTTATATCGGTATGCACAGATACGGCGGTGTATGGACCGGCGACAATCAGTCATGGTGGAGCCATTTACTGCTGAATATTCAGCAACTCCCGGGACTGAATATGTGCGGATTCTTATATTCGGGTGCCGATACCGGAGGGTTCGGTGCAGATTGTACCGAAGATCTGTTGCTCAGATGGCTGGCCGTAAGCATATTTACGCCATTATTCCGTAATCATTCTGCTATGGGTACAAGACAGCAGGAAGTCTACAGATTTCCTCACAAAGACTGGATGCGGGGAATCATCCGTCTGCGCTATGCACTGATACCTTATCTGTACTCGGAATTCATGAAAGCGGCACTGTGCGAAGACATGCTGATACGTCCTCTGTCATTTGTATATATGGATGATGAGAGGGCATGCGATACGGAAGATCAGCTGCTCATAGGAGACAGTATCATGATCGCTCCCGTATATACTCAAAATGCCGCAGGGCGCACGGTATATCTGCCTGAGCCCATGAATATGTTGCGTTTTGACGGAGACAGGCTGATCGAAGAAAAAGAACTGCCACCCGGCGATCACTATATCTCCATACCTCTAAAGGAAGTCGTCATCTTCTTACGTAACGGACATGTACTTCCGCTTACTAAGCCTGCCAACACGACAGCAGAACTTGATCTTAATGATGTGACATATGTATGCTACGGTGCTTTGGAAGATTCATATAAGTGGTACCGGGATGAAAATGCACATCCATGATCATTACATTCTGCTAATTTGCATTCATCGGTTCTTCCGGCTCCACAAGTTTTCCTTCCCTAACTGCCGGCTTTCGATCCTCATACGTATGCTCGCTGTCGTACTCGCCGTTCATGGCAAAACGCGCGATGGTTTTCGTTTTAAACTCAATGCCCGCAAACTGCTCAAACTGCTGCAGAGTTCTTTCTCTCCCCAGATCAAAGCCTGTCAGATCCTGGTCATTGTCCTCCATGCCATAAAGTTTTAAAATACGCTTCTTCTCGATCCAAAGTTTCAAAAGAAGCCGCGGCTTTAGTGTATTGGGCCATTGAAGTGTAAGTCCGTGTTCCTCCAACACTTTAGCTCGATTGTATAGGTGCCACACACAACAGACACCCGGATGGTAGACATTGTAGCCGTGGGTAAAATATCGAAGTGCCATCGGTAGCTCATCACCGACAAAATACATGTGTGGATCGTTCGGTATTTCCCGATCAATCTCTGCAGGGCCAAAGAGGAAATGCGCGCTCTCATTCGTCGATAATGTTTTCTATCGACGGCAGATGCTTCTCAATGAATTTTGCCTTTTCTTGTTTGGACATAATGTTATTCCTCCCTACTATATAAGTGGTCCTAACTCCATGGAGATGCTCTCGCTATTCAGCATAGATTCCACATCTGAAAATCCCCAATGTAATCTGTATTCCATAAAACAGCTTTTTGCTCTTCCATAATCGCCGGCAAAAATAGCCTGTTGAACCCGCTGTACATAATAGTCATGATCCGCGGTGTTAAGATCCAGGTAAAAGGAATATGGATCATCCCACTTCCATGGATTATCCTCATGCCAGAACGACCATCCGTCAAAAGAACCTCCGTCACAAAGTCCGCCCACTACGTCACCCAGAACTTCATCAGGAAGCGCAATACCCCGCTCACCTATTCCCGTCTTTTTTCTATCCATCACTTTCCCTCTTCAGCTTCCACATATTTTTTCCATTAGTCCACGCATAAAACAACCTTCCGGCCACCATTTGGGATCAAAAGGCCATAGACTTACTTTTCCGCCTGAAACACTATCAAGCACTTCATCAGGAAGTTCAATACCATCTTTACACAACACTTTCAGCAACTCCTGCTGAAGCTCTCCTGTTTTCGCCTTTTTTCTCTGCTCATCTGTGAGAGAATCGCAAAAGCTTATGATTGCATTTTCCAGCTCTGAATCAATGTTTCTGTTATCATCCATACTATTTATTCTCCTCGCATCTCATTTATGCTTGTCTATATTATATACGAATAAGCAGACGATAGGACAACATTTTGTGTAGAGTCGTAAATTGCCAAAGTAAATGCCCCTTTTCAATGTTATAATGGCTATATACTTTTTTGAACACTGTTTTAAGCTGTTCCAAACAGAAAGGGGATAACTTATGAATTTCGAGGTTATGGAGTATTCTGTCGCATCCATCGACGGAGACTATGCGAATTTAAAAAGAACGGATGTTGAGACGGATGAGCTTAAGCTTGTTGCAAGAGCTTTACTTCCGCCTGAGATCAAAGAGGGCAGTCTGCTCAAATATGAAATGATGCAGTATGTCCTAATATATTAGATCAAAAATGGAGAGCACAATTAATGAGTAATGATAATAAGTCTGCTTACAATTCAAGCATATATGACATCCCTTCCACTTCTGTAAGAGTCGGGGGATTGAGCGGTAACGGAAAGCGCGTGATCGCAGCATGATTATGAAGGAATGAATCATGCCTTGAATCTATCGTCACATACGGA
>JAILKC010000155.1 GCA_024694055.1 Lachnospiraceae bacterium
TGCTCCTTTAAAGACTCCTTATAGTCCTTAAGTCTTGCAAGCAGGGCATCATCCGACATGGCAAGCATCCTTGCCGCAAGCAGTGCCGCATTGGCGCCTCCGCCTATTGCCACTGTCGCCACCGGTATTCCCGAAGGCATCTGCAAAATTGAATACAGAGCATCCTGACCCGAAAGCGCTCCTCCGCCCATGGGTACTCCTATTACCGGAAGCGGGAATATAGCTGCACACATGCCCGGAAGATGAGCTGCCATACCTGCACCGGCTATGATGACCTTAATGCCCCTGCCCTCCGCAGCCTTGGCATATTCAAAAAACTCATCGGGCTCTCTGTGCGCCGAAATGATATTCATCTCATACCCTATTCCAAGCTGTTCCAAAATATCGGCAGCCTTGCTCATGACACCCATATCCGAATCACTGCCCATTACTATGCTTACCGCTATATTCTTATCCATAATAAAACCTCCGATCAAATCTCTTTATCAAAGGGATCATTGAGACTCTCAGTTCCCTTCAGTACAAATCTTCCTTCACTTATGATATCCGTAGTCTCATCTCCCGATATAACGCTTAATTTGTCAAGTTCATCATAAGGTATCGTGATATCCGTATGGCACCCGAAATATGCCTTGAGCGGATCCTCATTCCTCTTGGCCGATACCGAATTATATCTTGCCACGATTGCCTTACCGTCGGGGTTGTATGTCAGCACATCCTCTTCATGTGAATAGCACGTATCTCCCATCGCAAAATGCGGTCCCGTCTTCTCGGCTATAAGTATCGGCATCACACTGTGCAGTGAATACTTCTTGCACATCATATAGGCCGTGGTGTTCGTTCCAATGGCAAATTCTCCCATAGGGAGCGTGTCATGGGAAAAGAGCAGATATTTTTTGATATATTCTCTTCCGGCCTCTGTCGAATCGTAATTGCCACAGGAATAATCTTCTATCATGCCATCCTTGATCCACAGTTTCAGATCAGTATAGGGCATATCTTCAAGATATACGCTCTTAACATGAAGCAGACCGTTCGTGCCCTCAAGCACCGGCGAAGTAAACACCTCACCCACCGGGATATTGACATCCGCCACGCAATTCTCAAATGCGGTCTCCTTTTCAGGATCCTTTAGCGGCCATATTGCAACGGTAAGATTCGTTTCATTGCCGTTACGCCCTGTGATCCTCACGTACTGCGCCTTGTCAAGAGTGTCTATCATGATCTGCTGCATATCCTGATAGAGCTTATAGTCAAGCGTATTAAGACCTATCGTCTCATCAAATATCGCTTCAAAATCATCACCTATGGCGGGGGTCGGGAAGGCAATAACGGTAAAACTTCTCTCTTCTCCCTTAACATAGGTATTAAGTATATTGGAAGCCCTCACCGAATACTCTGAAACCAGGGCATTAATAGCCTCATCCGGCTTAAGTGCACTTTCTTTTTGCTCAAGGAATACGGGCTTTTCCCCGAAACATTCCATCACCGCAGGGCCGCCGTAGCCTCCCGTTTCAATCTTATACTCCTCATGTGCGTTCTTATAGCACATAAGTCTGTGCTCCATATAACGCCTGTCGTAATATAAGACTCTGTCATTCTCATGATCGGCTTCAAACTGTCTGTTCGCTATCGCGGAAGAATATCCGTTACGAATAAGCTGCCTGCCGCCTGCAAAACTCGGTTCATACCTTCTGTATGTAACATTCAATCCCGCTTCGGCAAAAAGTCCTGCCGCTTCTCTTACTACCCGTTCAAATCCTACCGGGTATCTTAACTGCACAAGATTCTTGATGCTTATATCCTTGCCGGTCGCGGCAAAACCTCTGATATAACCGTCTGTGAAGACATCCGCCATAAGCTTTATCTTGTCTTCAGGAAGGGTCGCCATATATTTCACGAGTTTAACTTCATTATCCGTTATGTACTCGCCGTAATCATAAAGATAATCGGGCACGGTAAGATCAGCCGATTCTATTATCCTGCCCGCCACGCCATTATCCGTTGAATATGATTCCTTCACCATGTATCGCATCATATCCATCGTGTAGTCAAAGGCGTAATCACTGTATATTGTCTTAAATGCGGTTGCACTTAATTCAGTGCCTTCATCAATGCCCGCGCGATATGCGCCGTAACATTCCAAAAAAAGTCCAAGTCTGATACAAAGAGCCTCTATATCTTCCTCATATGCATAAATAACAGTCGATATTAATTCCGCGTATACAGCAGAAAGAATCTGCCCGAGTTCCTTGCCAAGCTTATCCGAAGCCACATCGGGATTAAGAAAACTCTCTCCATAATTCAGGGTCTGTTCCGCATAAGCTTTATCCAAAAGTGTTTTTTTGTCCTCGACGCTTAAGCGATAAAAACTTCCGTCCGCATGCATATCATATATATGCACAGTCAGACGCATAAGATCACAGACTGCCCTAAAATAATCCTCCAAGGCACTGTCATCCTTAAGTTCCGAGGTTACGCAGTCAATCCTTTCTTTATACAGTTCATATATATCAATATAATCTTCAGTCATATCAATGTATATCCCCGACAGGCCATGTATATAGCCACAGCCTATATCCCAACTTCAAAATACGCGCCGGCATACAATATCCCGCTTATGGCTATAAGCGCCAGCACATTAAGTACTAGTCCCACATATGCAAATATGTAAAATCTCTCCGATTCCTTGCGTCCTATAAGTCCCAGTATGATGCCTATGAACGCAAATACCGTTACAAGAGCACATGCCGAAGCATAACGAAGCGGAGCCTCTCCTCCTCTGTCAAAGGTATTATATACCGCATACGCAATGGACGAAAGTTCAATTATGCCCAAAATTGTGGACATTATTCCAGTATATGTATGCTGCTTGTTGGTATAGATGTATTTACGTCCGGCCATCAGGCTCCATACTCCGCATAATATGAATCGATACGCGCTTTAAGTTCATCGTCAATAATGACTCTGCCCTTATACTCTCTGTTGTAAAGATAGTCAACGACATCCGACATGCTCACTATGGCACCGGTCTTAAATCCATATAGTTCGCTCACCTCTTTTAAGGCGCTGCAACTTCCTTTTCCTCTCTCCTGTCTGTCAAGAGATACCATAAGGCCTTTTATATCCACATCACCCACAGCCTTAACTATGGGCACTGTCTCTTCCATGGATTTACCCGAGGTAGTCACATCTTCTATCATGATCACTCTGTCACCCGGCTTTATGGTAGTGCCAAGGAATATGCCTACATCGCCGTGGTCTTTTATCTCTTTACGATTGGAACTGTATCTCACCTCTTTGCCATAGAGCTTATGATAAGCCATGGCTGTTGCAACGCTTATGGGTATACCCTTATAAGCAGGTCCGAAGAGGATATCAAAATCATCGCCATACGCTTCATGAATAGCCTGTGCATAGAACTCACCAAGCCCGGTAAGCTGCGAACCCGTCACATATGCCCCCGCATTCATGAAAAACGGTGACTTTCGACCGCTCTTCAGGGTAAAATCTCCGAACTTAAGTACATCGGAATCTATCATAAATTCTATAAAACGCTTCTGATATTCTGTCATCATCTCTCTCCCAAAGCCTGTGCTATATCTTCCTTCATATCCTTAACTGCCGCAAGTGCCGCATCCGCATAACCCTCTTCACCGTATGATGCATATTTCTCATTCTGATATGCTCCTATTATGCCGCGTGAAGAATTGATGATAGCGCCGAGTCCATCCTCATTGAAGAAATGAACCAGATCCTTGCCTTTACCGCCCTGTGCACCATATCCCGGCACAAGTATATAGCTCTTTGGCATGATCTGTCTGAGTATCCTGCCCTGTTCGGGATAAGTCGCTCCGACAACTGCGCCTATATAGCTGTATTCATCCCCCATAAAGCCTTCGGCCATGGCAGCTATGTTCTCACCCACAAGTTCATACAGAGGACGTCCGTCTATCAGCTTGTCCTGATACTCTCCGCTGCTGGGATTGGATGTCTTGACCAGGATAAATATACCCTTTTTCTCTTCCCTGCATACGTCTATAAAAGGATTGATGCCATCAGATCCGAGATATGGATTGACCGTGGCAAAATCTTCATCAAAGCACTTAACGGTCTTGGTTCCTATCTTAACGCTACCCAAGTGTGCCGTGGCATAAGCTGCAGATGTAGAGCCTATATCTCCTCTCTTGACATCTCCTATGACCACAAGTCCCTTTTCCTTGGCATATCTTACAGTACGCTCAAAGGCGGACAATCCCGGGATGCCATATCTCTCGTACATTGCTATCTGCGGCTTGATTGCGGGTACATACTCATATACGGCATCTATTATATTCTTATTGTACTCGCATATAGCCTCTTCCATGGCTTTAAGCGTCTCACCGTATTCCTTTATGCACTTATCAATGATAAAGTCCGGTATCAGCTTCTCGGTTGGATCAAGCCCGACTACTATGGGCGCATTCTTTTTCTTAATCTGCTCTGTCAATCTGTTGATCATTTGTTTTGATATTCTCCGTTTCGAATAATGTACAGACACAACAAACGGGCTAAAGGTATATCGCCCTCAGCCCTGATTGTCTACGTTATGAACAATGATGTATCAGCAAGATCCTCATACTATCTGACCATCATACTGCGCTCTGTGGCAAACTTCTTGATATTGCCGGCGCCAACAATCTTGGTAAAATCATCTCCATCCACAACAACGAGCGTAGGTGCCTGCATCACTCCGTATCTGGTCGCAAGCTCCATATTCTCCTCTGCATCTATCATGATATACTTCTCATTCTTCAGATATTCCTTGGCCAACTTGCAGTTGGGACATGTCTTGGTGGTGAAGAGATAGATCACATCCTTGGGAGAGTCCACATCCACCTTGACATCCTCCGAATAGTCGGAAAGCGTGACCACCGTGCTGATCGGTCTCTTTAACGTGGAATTCGCTATATCATACTCCGTCCTGTTGGCATATTCCTGAAGCTTTCCGTCATTCCAGTTCTGTACCGGTCTGTAATATCCTGTGATACGGCTGTAGACTTCTGTAGGAGCTCCGCACTCGGGACAGTTGGACTCTTCTCCTGCGATGTATCCGTGTTCCTTACATATTGAATATGTGGGTGACAGTGTAAAATACGGAAGCTTATAATTCTCGGCTATCGTACGTACAAGCCCTGCCGCTGCTTTCCAGTCGGGAAGCTTCTCACCAAGGAACGCATGGAACACCGTACCCGAGGTATATAATGTCTGAAGCTCATCCTGTATATCAAGCGCATCAAATATATCAGTGGTATAATCCACGGGAAGATGCGATGAATTCGTATAATAAGGTGTATCTCCCGGCTTGCCTGCAGTCTTGATGGACGGCCACTGTGCACGGTCATGCTTGGCCAGTCTGTATGAAGTACTCTCGGCAGGAGTAGCCTCTAAGTTGTATAAGTCACCGTACTGTTCCTGATAATCAGACAGGCGATTCCTCATATGATTAAGGACTTCCTTAGTGAATTCCTGCGTACGGCGATCAGTCATATCGGCTCTGAGCCAGTTGGCATTGAGTCCCACTTCATTCATACCTACCAGACCTATGGTAGAGAAGTGATTGTCAAAGGTTCCGAGATATCTCCTTGTATACGGATACAGGCCTTCATTGAGAAGCTTGGTGATGACGCCTCTCTTGATCTTAAGTGATCTGGCGGCGATATCCATCATCTTGTCAAGCCTCTTGAAGAAATCGCCTCTGTCGGATGAAAGATAAGCTATACGAGGCATATTGATGGTCACAACGCCTACGCTTCCCGTGCTCTCGCCAGATCCGAAGAATCCGCCTGACTTCTTGCGAAGTTCACGAAGATCAAGCCTTAATCTGCAACACATTGAACGAACGTCCGAAGGCTCCATGTCCGAATTGATATAATTGGAGAAATACGGTGTGCCGTACTTCGAAGTCATCTCAAAGAGAAGTCTGTTGTTCTCTGTATCAGACCAGTCAAAGTCTCTTGTGATGGAATATGTAGGGATCGGATACTGGAATCCGCGTCCGTTGGCATCGCCCTCGATCATGGTCTCGATGAATGCCTTATTGACCATATCCATCTCTTTCTTACAATCCTTGTAGCAGAAATCCTGCTCCTCTCCGCCTACTATAGCCGGAAGTTCAGCCAGATCGGCCGGAACGGCCCAATCCAATGTGATGTTGGAGAACGGTGCCTGAGTACCCCAACGGCTGGGAGTATTGACTCCGTATACAAAAGATTCTATGCACTTCTTGACTTCCTTGTAGCTTAAGTTATCTACCTTAACAAAAGGAGCAAGATAAGTATCAAAAGACGAGAATGCCTGAGCGCCTGCCCACTCATTCTGCATGATGCCGAGGAAATTCACCATCTGATTGCACAAAACGGAAAGATGTGCCGCAGGAGCTGACGTAATCTTGCCTGTGATACCACCCAATCCTTCCTTGATGAGTTGCTTGAGTGACCATCCGGCACAGTATCCGGTAAGCATGGACAGATCATGAATATGTATGTCTGCATTGCGGTGTGCTTTGGCTATCTCTTCATCATATATCTCTGACAGCCAGTAATTGGCAGTAACGGCACCTGAATTGCTCAGGATAAGACCTCCTACCGAATATGTAACTGTAGAATTCTCCTTAACTCTCCAGTCCTCGACCTTGACGTAGTTATTCACCACATCCTTATAATCAAGTATGGTCGACTTCATGGTACGAAGCTTCTCTCTCTGCTTACGATATAGAATATAAGCCTTGGCAGCCTCGGTATAACCGGCCTGCTCCAATGTCTTCTCGACACTGTCCTGAATGTCTTCTACCTGAATCTTGTTGTCCTGAACCTTAGACTGGAAATCAGCCGTGACTCTTAAAGATAAAAGATCGATCACATCGTTGCTGTACTGTACATCTGTCGCATTGAATGCCTTGATGATAGCATCGCTGATCTTGGCTAAAGCAAAATCTGTCTCTTCCCCATCCCTCTTAATAACCTGAAACATGAAACTCTCCAATTCCTCTTTTTCTTTACTGTGTTCCCTATAAACTACAGGTAGTCAATTTGCCCACCAGACTAATAATACACTAGCGAAGAACATAAGTCAACATAAAACACAAGATATTGTGCCCGCATTTGTCCGATAACATAACATATTGTGTTTTTTGACTCACTGACTCAACGGGTAAAAAAAGCCCGTTTATCAAGGATTCTCATGATAAACGGGTCTTAACAAAGTCGACATAACAAATTTTAAAAATTTTTAAAACAACCACATCGGATATGGAAAACCACATCATCTTGTGGAAAGAAATATATCCTCTCTCTGTGCATCGGCATCATCCGGATACTTGCGCAGATATTCCTGCATAAGCGATGCAGCCTGCGAAAAATCGCCCATATACTCATTGGCAACGATCTCATTGTACGATAGGATCTGGTCCATTCCGCTGCCACCGATACTTCCTGCTGCAGCAAAAGCATCTCTGGCCCCGGTATATTCTCCGGATTTAAGCCTGCTTAAGCCGAGCTGATTGTATATCATGGCGGATTCGGGGTGCCTTGTCAGATAGTTCTGATATGTGCTGGTAGCGTAATTGTAATCTCCAAGCATCTCATAAGTCTTGCCGAGGAAGAGGATAGTATTCTGGTCATCATCGTCCCTTGCCTCTTCAAAATATACCTTGGCATCCTCATAATCTTCCATATAGAAGTATATACGTCCTTTATCAAACTTGGAAAGTTTCTTCTCCTTCTCAATAAGGAAGTCCTCAAGATACTTGCGTCCCTCAGACTCATACGAAGCTTCAGAGAGCCTTCCGGCTATCTCTATACGAAGATCATAATTGTCCGGAGCATATTTGATCGCCTTTTCAAAGTCTGCCACAGCCGGATCATGCTGTCCCAAAAGCAGATAATCGCACCCTCTTCTGTAAAGTGCCACCACATCCTTATCACGAAGGCCTAAGATGGCGGAATATGTCTCCACCGCCTGCTCGTAATCCTTCATATGCTCATAAGTATCGGCCAGATAATAGTTGGTGTCAAAGTCAAGCTCATCCACCTTCCAGTCACTGTATGAGAGCACTTCCGTAAAGGAATTAAGGGCATCTTCGTATTGCGCAAGCCCCAGTGATGCTATTCCTCTGGTACGGGCTATCATGACCGGATCTTCTCCGGCTTCTTCGGCTTCATTAAGAGTATCAAGCGCCGCAGCATAATCCAGTTCTTCTATCTGGCTTATCGCAGTAGCCGTCAGTTCCTTTGATGAACCCAGACTGCATCCCGTAAGCATGGTCACACCCATGATAAGTGCCGCACAATATGAAGCTGTCTTACATACTCTCCCTAATATCATCCTTATCCTCTGTTTTGCTTAGCTACTACGCTGTCTCCGCCAAACTGTACACGTAACTTGGGCTTTTCGATCTTACCCGTGGGATTACGTGGGATATCTTCAAATACAACATGACGCGGTCTTTTATATCTGGGAAGCTTCATGCAGAATTCATCTATCTCTTCCTTAGTGCATTCCATACCTTCCTTGATCTCTATTATTGCCATGGTGGCCTCACCGAGTCTCTCATCCGGAACACCGATAACGGCCACGTCCTTGACCTTGTCATATGCTCTGATAAAATTCTCTATCTGTACCGGGTAAATATTCTCTCCACCCGAGATAACCACATCCTTCTTACGGTCTACAAGGAAGATAAATCCATCCTCGTCTTCCATGGCCATGTCACCGGTAAGGAGCCATTCTCCCTTAAGAACCTCATCCGTAGCCGCCTTGTCATTATAGTAGCATGTCATGACACCGGGGCCTGCAACGCAGAGTTCTCCGACCTCGCCCTGAGGTACGATGTCACCCTTTTCATCTATGATCTTGGTCTTCCAGCCGAAACCTGCCTTACCAATGGCTCCGACCTTATGTATATTCTCTACTCCGAGATGTACGGCGCCGGGTCCTATGGACTCACTCAAGCCATAGTTGGTATCATACTGATGGTTCGGGAACTGCTTCTTCCATCTGGCGATCAGACTCGGCGGAACCGGCTGAGCTCCAATATGCATGAGCCTCCACTGATCAAGATGATACTTGCTTATATCCACATCTCCTCTGTCTATCGCATCCAGAATATCCTGTGCCCACGGAACCAAAAGCCATACTATCGTACATCCTTCAGATGAAACTGCTTCAAGAACATGCTTGGGCTTGGTACCCTTTAAAAGTACAGCCTTGCCTCCCATGAGGAAGCTTCCGAACCAGTGCATCTTGGCACCCGTGTGATACAGAGGCGGTATGCATAAGAACACATCATCCTTGGTCTGTCCGTGATGAGCCTGCTCTACGCGGCATGCATGCATAAGGCTTTCATGATTGTGAAGGATTGCTTTCGGAAAACCTGTGGTGCCCGAAGAAAAATAGATAGCCGCATCGTCTTCATCCGTAAGCTTGATCTGAGGCGACTGACTCGAACTGTTGGCTGTAAGTTCCGCATAGTCTTCAGCGAATGTGGGGCAGTTGGCACCTACATAAAATAACAGGCGGTTCTTGGAGATGTTATCAGCGATCTCTTCTATTCGGCCGATAAACTCGGGCCCGAACACAAGTATATCCACTTCCGCAAGATTGAGACAGTATTCTATCTCATCCGGTGCATATCTGAAATTGAGCGGCACCGCTATGGCACCGGTCTTAAGTATTCCGAAATATATGGGCAGCCACTCAAGACAGTTCATTAAGAGTATGGCTACCTTATCGCCCTTCTTCACTCCTCTTGATATGAGCATGTTGGCGAATCTGTTGGCCTTTTCATTGAAGACATTCCATGTGATCTCTCTTCTGTAATGTGCCACATGTGCAGGCTCGGTAAGTTCATATTCCTTCCAGGTGACACGCCTGGTCTCCTGAATCTCGGGGTTGATCTCCACAAGGCATATGTCATCTCCGTATTCCCTGCAGTTCTTTTCAAGTATTTCTGTAATAGGCATATATTTATTCCTTTCAGAGTATTATTCGACTACGCAATTTTATCATTTCACAGGTCAATATTCAATAGCCGGGGGCATTCTGCGACTCACTTAAAAGCCCCCTGCTCATATGACCTTAAGTACATCAACTGTATGGGCCGCAGCGCCTATAAGATCATGACGTTCCGCTATCGATGCCACATAGTCCACATATCTGTCAAACTCTTCATCGCTTAGTTTTTTAAGAGTCTTCCTTATATAATTGGTAGGACCATCCGGCGAAAAAAGTATTTCTCTCTTAAGCCCGCCATCGCTCATCAGTCTGTCAATATCTTCGATTCGCACATAATCATAGATGTCCTCTTCATGTGATATCGTATGATAATCGTCGGTAAATCTGCCTGCCTGCAGGCATTCGCTCAAATGCCCCTCATTGAGCGCATAAGTGACCACGGCATATTCATTCATGCAGTACCCTACGAATATCACTCCGCCCGGGCGCATGACCCTTATCGTTTCTTTAAGTGCTTTAAGTTTATCTTCATGTGAAAAAAGATGATACATGGGACCAAGCATTAACGCAATGTCATAATACCCATCGGAAACACCATGCATGTCCCTTGCATCCCTCTGCATACACTTGATCCTGTCAGACTTGGCCTTCATTCGCGAGAGGTTGTGCTTGACGGGCTCAACAGCACAGACTTCCAGTCCTTCATCTGCAAGAGGCACCGCATATCTCCCTGTCCCGGCCCCGATATCGATAAGTCTAAGCGGCCTGTCGGTGATATCCCCACGCATCTGTTCCATAAAGCGATGAACATAGCGCATCGTAACGATGAACTCCACCTGTCCGTGCCTTGAATCAAAGCGCTTTTCTTCATTAAATTTGCCGTAATATTCTTCAAGATAATTCATATTGAGTTCAGTATATCATTTTTGATTTTTTTGTGCTATAATATTCGGGAAAACAAATCCTGTATGTAATAAATGGGCGCAAACATGCGCATTTACGGAAAGGAACAACATGGCACTGAAAGAGACTAGAAGAAGACGAATAGGACGAAAGAACGGTCCGATCTATTATCTTCCGAGCGATACATTGCCCGATTACGCAGATTATCCGGCTGATATCCGGATGCCGGTCTTTGCATTTAGGATCGACAGCACTAAAAAGAGTTTCTGCGAAGGCACATCCCATAAGCATGATGAATTCGAGCTTTTCTATGTGTCCAAAGGTTCAGTTACCCTGTATACCGAGAACTCTTCGATCCATATATCAGCAGGCCGTGGAGCCGCTATCAGAAGGGGCATCTCACATTTCATCGAGCCCGATATGATGGAAGGTGCATCACTTGAGATCATTCATTTCCATCACACACTTTTATTCGGCACCGTGGCGGGAGTACTGGCCGGCAGATATCTCCTCGGCATACTTGACAATGCCGATTATGAGATCATCCTCTTTGACGATACCCATACTCATTCCGATTACATCCTCAATAAGATGCATGAGATATATGACCTTATGCAGAATGACGTATTCGGCAATGACCTTCACGTAATAGCCAATCTTTACGATATATGGGCCGCTGGTCTGGCCAATTATAAGGCTCTGCCGAGCGTGGCGCTTTCGAGACAGCAGGTTCAGGACAAGAGGCGTATAGCCAGAGCCACCGCTTATATATCCGAACATTACATGGAAGATATCGTATTATCAGAGATCGCGGAGGTCTGCAAGGTATGCAACAGTGAGTGCTGCCGTACTTTCAGACGTGCACTTCATATGTCCCCGATGGACTATATCAACAGATACAGAGTATACACGGCTGCAGAGCTGCTCACCAAGGACAAGAGCAATACTCCGATGTCAGAGATAGCTCTTAAGGTCGGATTCAATTACGCAAGTTATTTCAATAAGACCTTCAAGAGATACTTGGGCGAGACACCTTTGCAATACAGAGCAAAGCATAATGAGAAGTATAAGTCTTCAGATCCCATAGAGAATCTTCGTATCTGACAGATTGCATATCTGATATATATCAACAAGCGGCCGGTCATCATCATGCGGCCGCTTATTTTATTCAATCTATAACCCCAGTTTAAGTCCTGTCTCCTCGGGCAGTCCAAGTTTGATGTTCATACACTGGATGGCCGCTCCCGATGCGCCCTTTCCGAGATTGTCAAAACGGGCCGAGACAAGTATACGGTCTTCGTTACCGGTCACTATGATCTCAACATCATCTCTGCCGTCAAATGCATTTGCACTTAAAAAGCCGTTTAAGGCTTCTTCCCTTTCATATCCGCTAGCTCTTACCTTGATAAACTGTTCGCCCTCGTAGTGAGACGCATACAGATCACGAAGTCTCTCAGGCGTCACGTTTTTTGCAAGGAGATGAGTATAAAGAGGCATGGACACTATCATACCGCAGTAATAATCATCGACAACGGGGGTAAAGAGAGGTTCTCTTGCAAGACCCGATACTGCCTTCATCTCCTTAAGATGCTTATGCATCTGTGAAAGAGCATATTCTCTCGGTGCATACAGATCATTTGCCTTATCATCTGCCTCATACAGGGCTATCGCCTTCTTGCCGGCTCCGGAATATCCCGAAAGAGCCGTGACATACATAGGATAATCCGCATCTGCTATACCATGACTTATCAGAGGATAAGCGATCATATTGAAGCCCGATGCATAACATCCCGGCACTGCTATCCTTTTGCCATTTTTTATCTTATCGCGAAAATTTTTATCCAATTCCGGCAGGCCGTATGCCCATTCGGGAAGAGTCCTGTGTGCAGTGGAAGCATCGATTATCACAGTATGATCATTGTCCGCGTCCACAAGGCTCACCGCCTCTATGGCTGCCGCGTCCGGAAGACACAAAAATGTGATATCTGACTCATTTATGAGTTCTCTTCTCCTGTTCGCGTCCTTACGAAGTTCTGATTCAATATGGAGAAGTTTGACATCATCTCTTTTTTCAAAACGTTCCATTATGCGTAGCCCGGTAGTTCCCTCGCCGCCGTCTATGAATATCTTACATTTATCAGCCATATATCAGTCCTCGCCCATCTTTAAAAGCTTAGCAGCCTGATCCGCCGCTATGCACGCATCTATTATCTCCTGGATATCTCCGTTCATGATCTTGTCTATCTTATATAAAGTAAGATTGATACGATGATCCGTCACGCGTCCCTGCGGGAAGTTATATGTCCTGATCTTCTCCGAACGGTCTCCCGTACCTATCTGACTTCGTCTTGCCTCAGCCTCGGCATCATGAGCGTTCTGCATCGCAAGGTCATACAGTTTGGTACGAAGCAGGGCATAAGCCTTGGCCTTATTCTGTATCTGGCTTTTCTCAGTCTGCGAATAGATGACTATTCCGGTAGGTATATGCGTAAGTCTGACAGCCGAATCCGTAGTATTGACGCACTGTCCGCCGGCGCCCGACGATCTGCAGACGTCTATACGGATGTCCTTTTCATCTATGACTACGTCGACTTCCTCTGCCTCAGGCATCACTGCTACAGTGATGGTGGATGTATGGATACGTCCGCCTGACTCAGTCTCAGGTACACGCTGTACTCTGTGTACACCGCTCTCATATTTCATGACGGAATATGCGCCCTGACCCGTGATCATGAAAGTCACGCTCTTCATACCGCCGATGCCGATCTCTTCCATCTCCATGGTCTCGACCTTCCACCGTCTGGTCTCGGCATAGTGTACATACATACGATATATCTCAGCCGCAAAAAGTGCCGCCTCGTCTCCGCCTGCACCAGCTCTGATCTCCACGATGACATTCTTATCATCATTGGGATCCTTGGGAAGCAGCAGAACCTTGAGTTTATTCTCAAGCTCACCGACTCTGTCCTTGGCCTCGCTTAACTCATCCTTAAGCATCTGGCGCATCTCTTCATCTGATTCACCGTCCAAAAGACTTAAGCTGTCCTCTATTGTCTCATTGCACTTCTTATATTCCTTATATGTCTCTACCAAAGGAGTAAGATCCGCCTGTTCCTTCATAAGCGACGTGAATCTCTTCTGATCCGCAGTCACGGTAGGCTCGCTTAACTCATTCATTATCTCTTCGTATCTTCGAAGAATGTCTTCCAACTTATCAAACATGTCTCATTCCTTTTACTACTCTGTCAAGGCCGCCTAAGTCCCTGATCACACTTACATCCTCATATCCGGCTTCCTCAAAAAGCCGGCTCACATCCTCACCCTGGTCATATCCTATCTCCACCATGAGCACACCTTCATTATGCAAAAACGCGGGCGCCTCACTTATTATCCTCCTGTAGAACATAAGTCCGTCAGCCGAACCGTCCAGGGCGATCATGGGTTCATGGTCTTTAACCTCTTCCATGAGCGTAGGGATCACATCACTTCTTATATAAGGAGGATTGGATACAATAAGATCATATTTATCATCCGTTGTCAGCCCCTCAAAGAGATCGCTTTCCAAAAACATGGCATCTATGCCCAAGCGGTCTGCATTAAGGCGTGCCAGTTCAAGTGCTCCCCTTGATATATCTGTTCCTGTTCCCGTGCAATCATGCGAATAATGAAGAAGGCTTAACAATATACAGCCGCTTCCGGTACACAGATCCAATATCTTTAAGCCTGACAGTCCAAGTTTCATCCCCTCTTCCACAAGGATCTCGGTATCAAACCTTGGGATCAACACCCTCTCATCCACGGCAAATTCAAGTCCCATGAACTGTGCAGTACCGGTGATGTACTGAACCGGCTTATGATTGATCCTTAAGGACAAAAGTCCATTCAGACGTTCAACATCCTCATTGCTCACATTTTTATCGGGATGGATATATATATCATTTTTGGTAACACCTGTTACATATTCCAAAAGAATGGCCGCATCGCTCGATGCATCGGCTATTTTCTCTTCTCTTAATCGCTCTGTGGCAATATCCAGAAGTTGTCTGACCGTCACGGCTTACTCCTATCACGAGGCTAGAACGAGTCCTCATCAAAGTCAAAGTTCTCTATCAAAAATGCTTTCCAGTCAAATACGGCTTCTACTGACTTAATGGCCACTTCCACCATCTCCTCATCGGGTTCCTTGGTGGTGATCCTCTGAAGCAACAGTCCCGGAGCAGATATAAGATTTACTATGACATTGTCCGTCTTACCCGCAAGCCTTATGAATTCATAAGATATACCGGCAATGACCGGGATAAGCAGCAGCCTCAGGACTATCTTCATGAGGGGATTGTCCACTCTTATGAACATGAACAGAATGATGCTCACTATCATCACAAAGAGCAAAAAACTTGTACCACATCGTTTGTGGAATCTCGAAGATCTCATAACATTGGATACATCAAGTGTATGTCCTCTCTCAAGGCAGTTGATGCACTTATGCTCCGCACCGTGATAGCGGTAAAGTCTGCGGATATCCTTCATAAGTGCGATCACCGATATATATATAAGGAAGATCAGCAGTCTGATGCCGCCCTCGATGATGGCAAGCAATGAGTAATTACGTATATATACCTCCAAAAAAGTAGACAGATAATAGGGGAGCAGTATAAAGAGTCCGACCGCTATCATGACAGAGATAATGATGGTAAATGCCGAAAAAACCTTGGCCGACTTATCTCCAAGTGCCTTGTCGAGTTTGGTCTCCTTGGCATCTTCATCCTCATAAAAGGAAGCGGAATGATCCAGAGTCCTTATGCCTAAGATAAGTGAATCTATGAAGTTAAAAATACCTCTGACAAAAGGAAGTTCGGTAAGTTTGCTGCCATGCAGCACTCCATGATATTCCTGCACTTCGACATCTATCTCACCGTCCGGCTTACGGACTGCCACCGCATAGCGCTCCTTATTCTTCATCATCACACCTTCGAGCACGGCCTGTCCACCTATACCCGAATTGCACAGTTTTCGCTTTCTTGCCATATATGTCTGTCCTTTCGATCACATATCACCGCCCGTGTACTATTCACGTCGGCTTGGCTATAAATGTAAAAAAGGTTGAGACCTTATGACCTCAACCTTTAGAATACGTCTTGTACAGTAACTATGCGTTCACGCCATACTTCCTGTTGAACTTATCTATACGTCCGTCAGCTCTTGCAGACTTCTGCTGACCTGTATAGAAAGAATGACACTTACTGCATACTTCCACATGGATCTCAGGCTTGGTAGAGCCTGTCACAAAAGTATTGCCGCAGTTACAGGTAACTGTTGCCTGATAATACTCAGGATGGATTCCTTCTTTCATAACTCACCTCTCTATAATAATGTATGTAATGTTCTCATCCGCTACTGCCCGATTTCCGAACAGCTATATAATAGTAGCACAGTTTTTTTTCTTATGCAAGAAGAAATTTTGCGGATTCTGCGCATTCTGTGTGGAGCGTTTTTGACTTGATCGTCAGATCAGATCAAAAGATCTTCATCTTCTTCATCATCTGCGTGAATTCGATGTTGTTCCTTGTACGTGCGAACAGGTCTATTACCTTGTCTGCGGCTTCTTCGGCCTTCATGCCGTTAAAAGCCTTGCGCATCGTGGATACTGCTTCCTGCTCATCATTCGAAAGCAGCAGGTCATCTCTTCTTGTACCGGACTTAAGAATATCTATAGCCGGGAATACTCTTCTCTCAGACAACTTACGGTCGAGTACCATCTCCATATTACCGGTACCCTTGAATTCCTCATATACCACATCATCCATCTTACTTCCGGTCTCAACAAGTGCCGTAGCTAAAATGGTGAGCGAACCGCCCTCTCTGATATTACGGGCTGCTCCGAAGAATTTCTTGGGCATGTGCAGTGCCGCAGGATCAAGACCACCTGAAAGTGTACGTCCTGAAGGCGGAACCGTAAGGTTATATGCACGAGTAAGTCTTGTGATACTGTCTATTAGGATCATTACATCTTTGCCGTGCTCCACAAGGCGTCTTGCTCTCTCGATCACCATCTCTGATACCCTCTTATGGTGTTCCGGAAGCTCATCAAATGTAGAATACACTACTTCGACATTGGGACCCTCTATAGCCTCCCTTATATCCGTTACTTCCTCGGGACGCTCGTCAATAAGGAGCACTATCAGATGTATCTCGGGATTATTGGCCTTAACTGACTTGGCCACTTCCTTAAGGAGTGTTGTCTTACCTGCCTTCGGAGGCGATACGATCATACCACGCTGACCCTTACCCACGGGGCTTATGATATCCATGATCCTCATGGCAACACTTCCGCCGGGATGCTCAAGTTTGAGCTTCTCATCGGGGAATATGGGAGTCATATCTTCAAAATTGGGGCGTCTCTGTATCTCTTCAGGCGTACATCCGTTGACAGTCTTAACGAACAACAGCGCCGAGAATTTCTCATTCTGTCCTTTAATACGTGTATTACCCGTCACGATATCACCGGTCTTTAATCTGAATCTCTTGATCTGACTCGGTGCCACATATACATCATTATCACCGGGCAGATAATTATTGGATCTGATAAATCCGAATCCATCGGGCATAACCTCAAGTATTCCCGATACAGTCACGCCGCTGTCAAGTTCCTTAAGCGTCTCTTCTTTCTCTCTGCCATCCGCAAGATCTGCATCCGTTACACGTACACTTTTAAGTGCTGCCTTGGCATCATCCGCACCTTCCTTAACTGCGCCGTCACTCTCTACATCCTTAGACGCGGCCTTGGGTGCATTCTTTGCAGCGGTCTTGGTCGCAGGAGCCTCTGTTCCGGGCTCTGTAGCCTGTGTCGCCCCGGCTTCCTTTTCATCAAGTGCGATCATCGCATCGATCAGATCGCCCTTGGTCATCTTGGAAGTCCCCTTAATGCCTCGTGTCTTGGCTATAGCCTTAAGATCAGCGGTTGCCAGTGACTCATACTGTTCTCTTGTCATTTACTACCTCTCTTTGTTATCTCGAAAAAAAATACCACTATTACGCTCTATAACAAATCTCTCTTAAGCTTAAATCTCATCGTTGGAAAATGTATCGACCTGATACTCTAGGAAGTTGATGAAAGCTTCATCTATCATTATACACAAAATGTCTAAAAAGAAAAGACCCTTTTTGAAAATACTGATGTACATGCGATAAACATCGATCGCTTTTTGCCCTCTTGTATAAAATGCAGGCCACATATATATGGCCTGCATTTGGTTATTCTGCAATATACCGGCCGATGTTTACCGGCACGAACGGTATGATTGACATCTGTATTTACAATTATCAGATAAGTGCCTTGACAGCTGCGGCAACCTTGTCAGCCACGCGGGGATCAAAAGCCTCGGGCATGATCATGTCTTCGCAAAGTTCATCATCCGATACAAGCGAAGCTATCGCTTCTGCCGCTGCAAGCTTCATCTCTTCGGTAATCTGCTTTGCTCTGCCTTCAAGTGCACCTTTGAAGATTCCCGGGAAAGCAACAACATTGTTGATCTGATTCGGAAAATCGCTTCTGCCGGTTCCAACGATACGTGCTCCTGCAGCCTTGGCCACATCAGGCATGATCTCCGGAACAGGATTGCTCATGGCGAAGATTATAGGATCTGATGCCATGGTCTTTACCATATCACACGTTACTGTATCCGGTGCAGACACTCCCACGAATATATCCGCTCCCTTGATGACATCGGCCAAAGAGCCCTTCTCATCATCAGGATTGGTGAGTCTTAACATCTCCTGCTTTGATGAATTGAGGTCGGTTCTGTCAGATGCTATAGCACCGGTTCTGTCGACCATTACGATTTTATTAAATCCATATTTAAGTAA
>JAILKC010000177.1 GCA_024694055.1 Lachnospiraceae bacterium
ACGGCTTTTAATCTAACGAAATATGAGGTGTTGCTCTTAACATCACCGCCGGGAAGATTGTCCTTACCATACTTATCAGTCTTCTGCGCAGGCTGATTGTCGTCCATCGTGTACGTATAAGTTCCCTTGGGTGTAGTTCCGCCAAAGAGAGCAGCTATCTGTTCTGCGCCGTTTTCATCTATATAATAGAATTCAACTTCATATCCATTCAAATCACCGGTCACATCGACCCTTGCTTCCACCAGAGTATCCGTCACACGACTCTTGCTGATGGATATTCCCGCCGGCTCAGTACGGAACACCTTTCGATACAACTCGCCTGTAACAGGTGTACCGCCGGTCTCCATGAGGTTATACTCACCTTCTATTACCACAACATACTCGGTATCCGGCTTAAGTCCAAGATAAGTAGCATTATATGTACCGCTCTCGACTTTGGCACCTTCCGTACTCTGTGTATTCTCACTGTTAAAATCTATATAATCATTCTTAACAAGCTCCATTGTATTCCTGTTATAGAGCTTAACCTTGGTCTTGCCTGCGTTCTTTGTAAGCGCATCTGCGCTGTCATCCATATTGAATGTCATCTCTGCAGATGTTGCGCTGACATTGTAACCATCCGCATTTGTGCCGCCTGATGTTTGGCTCTCAACATTGACAACCGGACGTGCCTTAAGATCCACGGAAGCAACTTTACTTGCATCCTTTGCATTCTGAGCACTCTTACCTACGGCGCCTTCACGTCCGTCATAACCCATTATACCCGTGTCGCCCTCGACACCATCCTGACCTATGACACCTTCAGATCCGATAACACCTTCCTGGCCCGCTGTTCCTTCAGAACCTTCCTGACCTTCTTCGCCTTCTTTGCCTTCTTCGCCTTCTTTGCCTTCTTCACCTTTCTCTCCATCAGTACCGTCAGTACCGTTGGCGCCATCCTTACCATTGATGACATTGAATGTAGGAATGGTGATCTGGTCCTTGGTATTCTCGTCTATATTGATATAGTCGTTCTCTCCAAGTATCATCTGGTCAAGTTCCATCACCTTCTCGCCGCCTACCATAAAGGCTTTGCCGACAAGATTAAGTTCGGCACCACCCTGGGTGACGACATTGGAATCGGCCGCAACGGTCTGGTATGAGCCCTGCTGATGAGAAAGTCTCACAATACCGTTGTCCACATATGTGATCTGTACGTAATCGGGGAATTGAACCTGCTCTCCGCCTATAGTGAGAGTAGATGAAGGGGATACGAGCATATACTCAGTATCAGATATTTTCCAGATATATTCGGTGATATTAAGAGATTCGCCACGGCTCTTCATCTCATATGAATTGCCGTTCTTGATAAGTACAGTGTTCTTGGTAAGGCTGTAGTAGCCGTAGTTGGATTCTGCAAGCTGCGACACATCCATGATGACGCCCTTGGTAAACGCCCCCAGTGATCCGTCGTTGTAATGAATGAAGTGACTTGTATCTATGGATTCGTCGTTGCCCGCAGTATCCTTAAACAGGATCTTCGAGCCAAACTTCTCCTTGTACTTTGCTCCCTGCGAGAAGAAGTACTGAGTAAGCACATTCTCTGTCACGTACTCCTCATCCGCAGTGTCAAGAATAAATCCGTCTGCGACAAACTCCTTCGTGCTTTTTGCATTCCTTGCGATCGACAATCCTCCAAGGCCCAGTCCTAAAGCTAAGACAAGCGCTAAGATAACTGTAATCCCTTTCTTCATAACCAAGACTCCTTCTGTACTACACCGAGTAATTCTATATTATGCCTCAAAAATATACTAAAACACCGTGTCTGCAGGCCCTACATGTCGCTTTTCGTGCACGTGCACGTCTTCGTTAGGGCGCAGAATGAGCCAAGCATACACACTATCTAACTTACCACGCAGATTCAAATAATTCAAGCCCATTTTTGGTACTTTTGTCATCACCCGAATAATTTATCACCCGCATGTCAATTTTGTAATATTTCAATGGTTTTATATCCGCTTGCTTTTTTATCTCTTTATATCTTCTGTCAATTCCGGACGTAAAAAGCGATCGGCGGAGCCGATCGCTTAATGAACTGTTAATTATTTATGAATGTTCGGAGACGCGCACGGCGCTTACGATAAAGCGCTTGGAGTCGTCATTAACGCAGGTGGATAATGTCACGACGTGATCTGCCGCATCCACAGGTACTTCAGTCCTGTAATCGCCGTCATCTATGAGGTCGCCGATGACCTCCCAGAATTTGTCCGGATTCTTGCCATATGCGTTATACACGCCTGACGTGGCATCTACATCCTCGCAGGCAAATATCTGATATCGATATATGCCCTTTCCGGTGTGGATCTGGAAGTACTGGTGCCCTTCATAATAGTCTCTGTCGCCTTTATACCTGGCAAGCTTACCGAACATCGAGCCGTCACGCATGTTGTGACCGTAGATAAGCGTCATAGGATCGCTGAGATCAGGTGTTGACTCTCCGTCCATGAAGATTGCTCCGGCACTGTTCTCATCTCCGGTATAGGTGGTCTTCATATACTTTTCATTATCCCCTTTTGCAAAAACAATGGGATAACTTATATCTTCGTCCTCGAAGTATATCCAAGCAACCACATCCGGATAGTCTTCTTTGACTTCATCAAGCTTAATATCCGCTTTACTCCACCATTCATTCGAAGCATCCGCTCCCGTGGCGGTCTCGCTTTCAGTCACATAATCCTCATTGGCCTGGTCATATATATCTTTTGCTTTCTTACGAGAAGAGAAATTGCTTATGAGAAGCACACCTGCTGTAACTACCGCTACCCCGCCGACAGCAAGGGATATAACTAATTTCTTATTCATCTGTCTTCCCTCCTGTATACAGCGCCATATTCGCGAATTCCATATCCTATGAGCGCAAGTCCCATCAACATGATGATGAGCAATATCCATTCATTCGGAAGAGTATCTCCCGTATTGGGTGCTCTCAGTCCTCCTGCTTCTGTAAATTCCTTTGAATCCAATGCATCAGCATCTGACACGGCATCAGTTCCATTCTTGCCGGCAGACTTTGTCACATCACTCTTTTTCTTATTCTTACCAGTTGCATTTGCTAAAAGTGCAGTTAAAGCCGCATTGGCATCAGTACCCGCCTTCTTAACAACTGCCGCAGGTGCAGATGAACTGCTGTCCGAACTATCACTTGAGCTGCTGCTTGAACCGCCGCCGGAACTCTGACTCTCCTTAGAGTTCTGACTCCATCCTGCAGTCAGTGTCATGCCCGAACTTGCCATAACGCCGGTATCAAAGTTCCATAATGCACCCGTCGAATCATACCATCCCGTAAATGTATAACCCTCTCTTCCGGGTGTTGCAGGCTTAATAAGCTTCTGTCCTATCACAGCATCCATGGAATTGGTTCCACCAATACCGTTATTGTATGTTACCTCAGCTGTAGGACTGGTAGTATAAGCTATCGAATACAGTGAGAATCCCGATGAATATATAAATATATCTGTATTGGCACCCGTTCCGCTTATAAAGTATGTTCCATCGGCATAATCGCCTGCTGCAGGCTTACTGCTCAGCTTTCTAAGCGCCGAAGTATTACCATCGTGAACTCTCATCACAACAGGCGAATATCTTCTTGTCATATTATATCTCATGGGTATCTCGACTACCCTGCTCGTGTTTGTCACGGCTTGTTCTGTCCCGCCATCCACGCTCTTATTAACATCAATTTCTAAGAAGTCCTGGCTGATATTCGAATTCGCTATACCCGGCATAGCCGCATCAGCTTTTTGTTCTATAGCCGTCTTCTCTTCTGCAGAGACGCTTGTATCCGTAGCTGCTTTAGGTGTAACCACCATTCTAAGAACACCGGTTGTGCCCTCAAGTTCATCCGCAAGTGTCGACAATCCGGCAGCGCTTATATGCAGAACACCGGTATTAGTCTGAGCTGCAGTACTTCCTTTTTCCAAAACAGCCTCAGCAACTTTGGCTTTTACAGATATCGGCACAATTATCGTATAATCATTATAGTTCGTACTTGTGGCGATAAATCTCACTTCACCTGTCTTATCTACCTGACTGCTTGAAGCATCGTAAACATACTGCTTATCAGAATTAAGACCTTTCAATGTGATCAAACCGGCCGCGTCTCCTGATTTGGTC
The DNA here is from genome assembly GCA_024694055.1 of Lachnospiraceae bacterium. Lineage (GTDB taxonomy): Bacteria > Bacillota > Clostridia > Lachnospirales > Lachnospiraceae > Colinaster. The sequence goes on from JAILKC010000177.1 coordinate 4,153, forward strand.
GGAGTAGCCCCCACTGTGGCATCCTCTGTCAGATATCCGCGAATATCAAATATTCCATCAGTTACACCGCCTGATCTGATCTCTATGCGTTCCATAGTTATATCATCATGGTTAGCCTTGGAAATATCCGCACTTGCATAAGTCTGACTTCCTGCAGATGCGATAACATAATTGTCTTTATCTGAACCAACAAGAGTAATTCCACTCAGATCAACGCGCTTGCCCGTGCCCACATTCTTATCCGAGAATGTTCCTACTGCCGCTACCGAAAGATCATCTCCGCTTGCCTTTCCGGAAATGGTTACATTGGATACGTCAAGTTCTGCTTTTGCATCACCATTGTATACCTTATTCTTTGCAGATATATTTGATATTGTAACTTCTGCTTTGCTTATTTTCGCAGTAACGGGTGCCGGCTGCGCGGTAAGACTGTAGTTGGCTGAATCCGCACTTGTATCTAAAAGCTTATATCCACTGAATGTAACCTTTTTAGCATCGCCTGCCTTTTTATCTTCAAATTTTGCAGAAGCACCGGTTACATCCACATCAACGGAATCTCCCGCAATCACACCTTCAAGCACGGGTGTTCCGGTTATTGTTGCGTTATTGTTTCCGTTATATACTTTGTCAGCCGCTGTTACTCCCTTTATTGTAACAGCTTTTGCGGTAATGGCTGCCGTAGCTGTAGACTGATTACCCGATGCTGCAAGAACATAGTTACCTGCACTCGTACCGGTCAAAGTATATCCTGAAATATTGACAGTCTTGGAGTTACCGACATTTTTGTCTGCAAACGCTCCGGTTACATTTACTCCCAAGCTGTCTCCGCTTATCATTCCGCCAAGTACTGCACTTGATGTATCAAATGTAGCTGTGGTCGCAGCATCATATTGTTTACTCTGAACCTTGATTCCCGATACGGTAATCGCTTTAGCTTCAATATTGGCAGTCGTTGTATTCTGATTGCCGGAAATAGCAAGGGTGTAGTTACTTGCACTCGCACCATTCAGCAGAATATTAGTTATGTTAACCGTCTTTCCGGTTCCGACTTTGGCATCTGCAAATGTTCCTGTAGCCGTAATCGTCAAGGTATCGCCTGACGCAACTCCTGCAAGGTTCACTCCTGAATAGATCAGTTGCGCATCCTTTTTGCCATCATAAGTCTTGTTTGACGCAGTAATGCCTGTTACCACGACGGGCTGAGTAGCTACTGTATACTTCTTGGTCAATGAACCCGTATAATTGCTAACTGCTTTAGCAGTTACCGTTAAGGTGTGTTCGCCTGCGGAAGTAGTCGTATCTCCGCTTACCGTACAGTCGTTTAATATATCCTCTCCACCAAATGTAATAGCGGAGATAGTCTGCTTCAGCACGGAGCCGTTATATGTCAATGCACTTCCCAGTACGATATTGGCAGACGAAATATTGGCAGGAGCAATAGTGAATCCGGCATGTCCCGTATATATTGCACTGTCTGTTTCATAGGTCACAGACACTGTATATGAACCCGCATCCGTTGGTGCCGTAGCCGAAGCATACGATGAACCTGCTCTCGTTGTTCCACTGTAAGTTATACTTTCGGATATCTTTGTTCCGGCTGGCTTGTTATAAGAAGGGGCTGCAAGCGACGTTCCCTTATAAGTTGTGCCTGACTGAGTAACGTTCATTGTTCCTGTGGGTTTATTAACTATACTGAACTTACCCTTTACAAACGTCACATGATAATTGCCCTGATCTTCCAATCCACTCACAGTAATATCATATTCTCCCAAGCCCTCTCCGGTAGCTCTGTCAAGGCTATAGTTAACCGTATCTGTTCCAATAAGTCCGGTAACGGATGCCGTCAAAGCAGGATCCGAGTTGCCCTTAAGCTTAACCTTATCATCTGCTTTAACCGTTACTGATGCCTGATTAATAGTGAAGTTCTTGGTAACAGAAGCAAATTCATAGTTACCGCCGGCCTTTGAAGCAATCGTAATAGACGGTGTACCTGCATTGGTGCGCTGGTCTGAAGGCGTCATAGTGTAATCAGATTCAGCCAAGCTTCGGTTAAGTGCATCATCCCATACCGTGTAAGTAGGATTGATGGGACTTCCATTGTATGTATATGTTCCTGTTACAGTCACATTAGGAGTTATTGACTTACGCGAAATATTGGCCGTAGTAGTTGTCTGTTGGCCAGTCAAAGCCAAAGTATAATTGTCTGCAGACGCTCCGCCAAGTGTAAGCCCTGAAATATTTACAGTTCTATCCGGTCCGGCATTAACATTTGAAAAAGCACCCGATGCAGTAACTGTAAGTGTGTCTCCGGATATCAGTGTATCAAATCTTGCCCCTGTATAATCGAGAGTCGCTCTGTCAGTAGCATCATACGTCTTATCGGATGCAGTTATTCCGGATACCTTCACGGATCTCTTGGCAATATTAAATGTTTTTTCTACAGAACTAAAATCATAATTTCCGCCCGTAGCCTTAGTAATTGTGAGTTTGGCCGTACCGGCATTGGTATTATTCGTACATGCTTCCGTGTAATCCGCATTTTTGGTAAGTGTTACTCCACCTACTTTTACCGTATACTCCGGAATCTGTTCGGTTCCGTTATATGTACACGTTCCAGTGATAGTTACAACAGGAGTAACACTTTTAGCAGTGATATTTGCTCTGGCAGTTGTCTGATTGCCCGAAGAAGCAAGTTCATAGTTAACTGCCTTCTCTCCAGAAATTGCAATACTCGATATCGATACCGCCTTATTACTTCCTGCATTGGCATCCTCAAATGCTCCGGTTGCAGTAACCGCAAGCGTATCCCCCGATATCAGCCCTGTGATATCAGCTGCTGAACAGTCAAGCGTCGCCTCTGTCGTTCCGTCATATATCTTATTTGAAGCGGTAATGCCGGATCCTACAGTAACCGTCTTCTTGTTTACGCTGTA
>JAILKC010000180.1 GCA_024694055.1 Lachnospiraceae bacterium
TGCTCCTGCTATGGATGTACCGTTCGAAGAATTCTTGTCATTATTCTCATACCACTGATAAGAAAGTGTGTACCCGGTTGTTGTTGCTGCGGAAGCCACAATCCTGAGTGTATTGCCGGTATCACCATATGTAAGACTTAACGATTCAGCAGGCTGTGTAGTGATCGTCGGAGCATCTGCATTGATAAGCTCCCATTGCGCATACAAAGTAACAGGTGAAGTCAGCTTAACCCTCTCTCTGTCGGCATAAGATGTGCCATCACCACCGGTTTGTGTATTCCAACCTGTAAATCTGTGTCCTGCATATATGAAACTGTTTGCAGAAAGGGCCGTTTCAGTATTATCCAGAACATTCTGTGTGAATGATGTTGAATTGCCATCATTTGACATGAATGTGATTGTCTGCCAATTCTCAACCCACTTTGCATAGAGAGTTATATTGGAGGTGACGGTGTCAGTATCAAATCTCCACTTATTAATATGGGAACTTTCCTTATACCATCCGTCAAATACATATCCCGTAGCCGAAGGCGCTGTGGGCTCGGCAATCTTGTCGCCTCTCTGTTTGCCTGTGATGGTGGCAGGCGCCGTTCCATGTCCGCATGCGTCGAATGTTACTGAATAGACGCTGCTATATGCAGTATTGGAAATGGCAAGTTCATCCGAAGTGTATATGTTGACAGTATCGTCATTATATACATACCACAGAGTGTCATTGCGAAGATTAAAGTAATAAACACTGCTTTGGTATCTGGAATAACCACCCAAGAAAAGTTCTGTATCAAAATTATTACTGTCATCATCATAATTGGTAACATCCACAAGATAGTACTTGCCATCATCCATGCGAACGTTGTTCCACATATGATTGCCCAAAGATTTTCCGTTCTGCCCTAACGTACCACTTACAATATACGCACCCACCCTGGAATCAGAGAAAGTTGACAGATCACAGAGCCATTTAAATGCTTTTGAATAGCCTTCACATACTACCTTGGTCTCGTCTACGCCATCGAATACCCATATTACCTGCCATGGATTGCCGTAATTACCGGTAGGACTGGCAGAATAATTATATGACACATTGTCACATATCCAGTCTCTGTAATAAACGAGTTTGCCATAGTCGGTCAATGAAGATGCCTCAGCCACCACCTGGTTGGCATTACCGATCGTTGTAGATACTTTTGAAGTTATCTGCGTATCTACTTTGGTAGTATTCGGCTGATTATTTTCAGCATAGTCAGCTGATACCTTAAAAGTAATGTTAATGTTTCGATCCTCATTTGCGCTGATACTCGATGAGCTGTACGAGCATGCAATGGTCGTCGTATATGAAATAGACTTACCTTTATCATACCAATACAGATCATAAGGGCAGTCAATCAGCAATGCATCCAAGATCGTATCCATATCATAAGAAAATTTATTCTGAAAAGCAGCCTGTCCCTCACTGGTTGTAGGATCATATCCCAACTCTTGTGCAGTATATGTCATCTTTCCGTTATTAAGATTCTTAACGGGTATGGAAAACTGAGAACTTGCCAGCGTTCCATCTGCAACACTCAAAATCTGATCCTTAAGTGAATTGTATACCACGAGATCATTACCAGTCAGATTCTTTGCTCTGTACCTGGGGACCGCTGCCATAGCAATAGACTTACCTTTTAGAAGGCCAGTAGTGGCCTCTACCTCAGTCTTATTCTCCTTTATCTGCTCTTCAAGTTCCCTATCAAGGAAGCCCTCCAACAGATCTTTATTATCAGGGAGTTTATCAGTATTCAGGCGTAAAGTAGCTTCAGTGGCATCCAATTCAAACACCTCTTCATCTGCTCCCTCGCCCTTATCGGTCAAGGCATCCTTATCTGTAGGATCCTTGTCCTCAGCACCCAAGATCTTATCATTATCACCGGATGTCTTGTCAGTCGCATCATCCGTCTTACCTGAAGATGCATCTGCATCCTTCCCGGATTCATCTTCTGAACTCTCAGTTTCAGTGGAGGTTCCGTTCTCGCTTTCGCTAGACGAATTATCTCCTGCACCTGAACCGCCGGCAGAAGCGTCATTCTGTACTGTCGAAGTGTTCTCTTCGCCACTTCCGTTCTGAGAATTGTCCTCTCCGGTCTGTTCGCCTGTGCTCTCCTGCGAATTCTGAGTCGTGGTAGGCTCGGTCGCATATACCGTCGCAGTATTCGACAGCATCATGGATGCGGCCAGCATAACAGTCATGATCCTTTTTGCCAAAGCTCTCTTCTTCATACTATCCTCTTACTGTGCAAAACCTGTAGAAAAATTAACACCAATCGGCACATACGGCCTGTCACCGGACATACCCATGCGCCTACTTATCCCAAATTATAATCCAACTACTCTATAATACACGAGAAACGGCCGCTTGTCAAAACCGAAGCGGCCGTTTCTCGTGGGAATTTGACGTCCCTCAAAAATCATCTTTTGATTAATACCGGATAAGTAGTCCCTATATCCTCAGCATTATTCTGTTTCACGCTCTTTTACAAAAACATCAAATCTCGGCAAGGTATATCGTATCACTCCATATGTGGATACATCAATAAGCCCTTTATCTCTAAGCCTTGCTCTGTATTGAGAAAACTCATTTTTCTTTTCTCCTGACAGCGCAAGCAATTCTTCTGTTGTGATCGAATCTTTTGTCACAATCAAAGACATATACCAACGATCTTTGGGCGATAGTTCTTTCCATATCTTTTCATATATATAATGGCTCAACGCCATATCTACATCCAAAAGCACTTCTTTTGTCATTTCATGGTTTTTCTCTTCCCACACGTATTTTCCAATCGCCTGATATGCAAAGGGATATCCTTTTGTCATAGCAGCCATCTCATATGCCTTCTCCTGAGTGATATTCAGGGTTTTAATATATCTTTCAGCAATCTGTGTGCGGTTAAGGGGCTCCATATCATAATGAGGGGCTCTGTAAAGAAATGTCAGCACCTTGTCATCCTTTAGTTCGCGCACATTTTCATATAGACCTGCCATAAGTAAAAATATAGGCAGATCCTCCCGGATCATCATCTGTAAGCAACTGGCAAACTCTCTCATATATTGGTTGTTAGAGACTTCGTCAATTGTAACAAGCAGTCTTTTACCTCTTTTTCTGATCTCTCTAAGGATAATCTCAAGCGCTGATTCAATATCTGCAACAGGGGATTTGGAGGATAACTGTACTCCTATCCCGAATTTAGACAGATTAACGTTCGCATCAATAAACTTTGTCATATACTGCTTACTGTCATATAATTTCGATACCAGGCTCCCAATCATATCTCTTGTTGGATTCAATCGGATGATTATCCAATCTTCCGTATCCATTCTCTTCTCTATCGAAGTCATGGTCACCGTCTTACCGCTCCCGCGTGTACCTGACAACATAAAGCATTGGTTCTGGATCATTTCAGCCTGTAATTCCTCAACAATCTCATCAATCAGTATTCTTCTGTCTATGTATTGCGTTGGAACTTTTCCAAAATTGAGTGTAAATGGATTCTGCATTTTTCTTATTCCTTATATACTTCTATATACTCTTCTTCTCTTTATATACCTCTATATACTTCTATATACCTTTATATACTTTCAGAATTATTATATACTTCTATATACTTCGGTGCAACCCCTTGCGGCCGTTGTTCTTACAGATCAGGGGTGATCAGCTTGTGTACCCTTGCAGCTATGGCTTTGGCGCCGGCATCATTGATATGATAGTCATCAACGAGGTACTTATCCCTGTCATCCACTCCGATCGCGCCGTAATATATATCTATAAAACTGCCGCTTGCTGCCGCAGTTGCCTCGAGCTCGAAGGTGACATAGCCGTTTAACACGCCTTCTCCGATGTCATGCAGATCACCGTCCACGAAGAAGTCATCTATGGTCACGCCTCCTGCGGGCTGAGACAGGTATACCACTCTGATATGCGGATAAGCTCTTCTGATCGCCTCTATCGAAGATCTGACCGCGCCGTATATACAGGTGATATCTGTCACGCTCTCACTTCCGAGCGGCCTGTGATCCCTATAATCCTCGAGATTGTACATTATGAGCAATGTATCCACAGATGACATGTCGGCGTTTTTAAGAGTATCTACTGCTGCCACGGCATGATCTGACATCTTGGTCGCCGCTGCTTCCGGTATGGAAAAATCGCCCGTCTCTATTGCCTTGGTTATCCACGGAAGGCTGACACCATCCTCCGGATCATCCTCCGAATACTCTGTATTAAGACATGTAATATATGATCCGTCTATCCCGCAGTTAATGACACTGGCGTCATATTCCTCAGCAAGAGCCGTAGCAAGATTGTTATTAGGATAACCGTCGGCAAACGGGCTGTTGCCAAGTGTCATGATCGTAAAGACGCCATCATCAGTCTTACCCTCTATCTCCTGTGAACTGAGCGGAACTATAAAGTCATTGGGTTCCGTGTCGAATTCGGTCGTCACCTCATTGGGATCGTAATCCGACTTCTGCCCCTTATTCCACTTATGTATCATGACCATTGCCGCAATGATCAGTATCAGGATCACTGCAAGCACTGCTATATGCGGAAGGAAATCCGTTACATTATAAGAGGCTTTTCTTCCACGGCCTCTCTTTACAGGCTTTTTCGCTCCGGGAGGTCTTTTCCGGTTACTGCCGTTTCTTTTACGTACGTTATGTTCCTTGTCTGCAATATTATTATCTGTCATCTGTAACTTCTCTCTATACTTTCTTATTTTTTTATGCAAAAGAATCAGAATTTATGCCTTCTCCTGTTTCCCTGTCCATCTTCCCGATGCGCCGCAAGGCAGTACAAGCCCCGATGTCGTCACCGGGAGTCCGATCTCTGAAGCTTCTATCTCGCCGCCGTACTTACGCCCTATCGTAGCGCCAAGCATATATGAAAGTACCGCCGGTTGAAGTCCCGTTGTATATGAATTGATCAGGAAAAAGAGCGGATCATCGCTTAGTATACTCATCGTGAGTTCTATAAAAGGATAGATGCTTTCCTCTATCTTCCACATCTCACCCTTGGGTCCTCGCCCGTACGAGGGAGGATCCATGATGATCGCATCATATTTATTGCCGCGTCTTATCTCACGCTCCACGAACTTCACGCAGTCATCCACAAGCCACCTGACAGGCCTGTCAGCAAGTCCTGAGCTTGCGGCATTCTCCTTGGCCCATCCGGTCATGCCCTTGGATGCATCCACATGCGTCACCTGTGCTCCCGCAGACAATGCAGCCACTGTAGCTCCGCCCGTATATGCAAAAAGATTTAATACCTTTATCTGTCTTCCTTCATATCTTCCCGAAGCCGTCGCATCCTTTATAAGCCCTGAAAACCAGTCCCAGTTAACGGCCTGCTCGGGAAAAAGTCCGGTATGCTTAAATGAAAATGGTTTAAGATTAAATGTCAGATCTTTATATGATATCTGCCACTCATCGGGCAGACTGTGGAATTCCCACTCGCCTCCGCCTGCCTTGCTTCTGTGATAATGCCCATTGGGCTTCTTCCATCCCTGCGCACTCTTATCACTGCTCCATATGACCTGCGGATCCGGGCGCACCAATGTATATTCACCCCAGCGTTCGAGTTTCTCACCGTCAGAGGTATCTATCACTTCATAATCTTTCCATCCGTCTGCTATCCACATACCTTATATATCCTCCGCAAAAGGAACGCTTTTATTTCTGTATACCAGGAAATGCTCGGTCTCTCCGAAAAGTTCAAAGCCTTCCCCGGAAAGATCGCCTTCCAGTTCTTTTTCCTTATCTATTATGCAGTAATGACAGTTATACTCCGTAGCCTGTATCGCCAGTTCGTCTGCCCGCATAACAGGTCTCATGTATTCGTCATACAGCGGATTGTCAAGTCTCTTCCATGTATCCACCATACTGTCCCGTCCGAAAGGCATCATGATCTCGGATGTGTACTGCCTCACATAATGTACAAGCTTCGGTGGAAAAGCTGCCCAGATTCGCTCTTTGCCCTCTTCAGGGCGCACCATGTCACAGAGTTCTATAAGTTCATCAGGCAGATGATATGCATTCTCTGCCACGGAAAAAGTAGCCCCTACATAGCTGTATGTTCCGCTTATCGCAAGTATGACCGCCACAGCCGCCACACCCACTCTGGTGTGTGTTCCTATGGCGCGGGTCGCACTGTAAGCTATCACAAGCGTCATGGGAAGCAGCCACAGTATCCTGTAATATGTGCCTTCATCGAGCATATTGTAGGCCATATAGAAATAGGGTATGAAGAAAAGAGCCTGTATCACCGTCGGCACTATCACAAGCAACAGACGAAGATGCTTATCTTCCTCTGTAAACCACAGGTATAAAAGTGCCGCGATAAACATCAGGCAGTAATACCCGGTTCCGTTATATGCTTTGTAGATCTCAACAATCTCAGTCATATATGTCTTCCTATATAAGCAGATACATTGCTCCGTACGCAACGAGCGGTACACAGGTGATCATGAGCCTTAGCGCGATCTGAACATCCTTTTTGACAATGGCCATTATAAGCCCATACATGCCGATGAGCATGGCTATAAGGAACACACTTGATGTGGAGCAGAAAGCCGCTCCTATGCTTATCATAAAAAGTGTGATCCAGTATCCGAGTTCCGGTCTGTCTTCTTCTTCCCTGTCCACACCGTATATCGCAAGCAAAAGCCAGATCACTGACATGATCACAAGATTGGCAAGCATCGACTTGCCCTGCCATGTACGAGTTACCAAAAATGTGGCAGATGTATAGATGGATACATTGCCGAATATATACAGTACATTGACGAATATCAAAAAGATAGGCAGACTCTTTTTTTCCCTGCCAAAAAGCAAAAGGCCGCAGTTGTAATATACAAAATATACAAGCGGTATCAGGAAAAGTCCGATGACCGAATGCGCAACAACAGTCGAATGAATGCCCGTAACTCTGGCAATGAATGCGATCCATATCGGTTCTGAAGCAAGCGCATGCCTTAAATCCATGCCGGTAGTCAGTCCCGTATAAGGCTTGATCCTATACAGCGTATCAGTCTCATTGGATAAGAGCGCTTCCACCACATAATATGCGTCATCCCCGTCAAAAGAAGCCATACAGACATACATGATCATCTGAAAGAGCACTAGCGCTGCTACAAATATCCAGAGGATCATCTCATCCTTTGTATACTCTCTTTTTTCTTTCTTAACGGGCGCACCCTGTGCCTTCAGTCTATGGGCCTTAAAGTTGTACACTATAAGTCCTGCTGCCGCAAAGAAACATTCCACGCCGAGATACAGTCCTACAACAAGCGGAAAACCGTCGCCCTTAACGACTATCACCGGCACCGTAATAAGTTCAAATATCGCGATCGAGAATATGAAGCCCATCACATACACTATGGTAGGGATGCGTCTCTCCGGCTCTATAAATGCGGCAGGCAAAAGCCCGATACAATATGGAATTGCTATAAGTATCACTGTCAAAGCGATGATACTGGTAACCATATATGTCCTTTCAATGATCACAGATCTATACTGTCGTAATCGTAGTTATATGCAAGATCGCGAAGGATCTTAAGTTCCTCATCCAGGTTATCCGTCGTCACTTTATGGCTTTCCCCTGACATGCAATCCACCATATAGTCGCATACTTCCGGACTGTAGTGAGTGTGATCCGCATAGTTATCAAAGTCCGTTATGACACTTTCGTCATTCATAAAGAAGTAGACATCCACATTGTCATATTCAAGCAAACGTCTCGTCATGTGATCGTACTTTGCAACTATCGTATCTATCTGCTCCTGTCTCTTGGCATCATACCAGTACAGTATGCTGTAAGGCGGGTAGAATATCGTAAACTCAGTCTCCGGATGTGCCTCTATGTATGGAAGTATATTGACATCAAGATTCCTGTCAATACCTGCCAGATATTCATCCACGGGAGTCATGTCAGGTTCCATTGGTGCCGGTGTGTAATACAGCCTGACATTGGCCAGATTGTAATGCATCGGCTGCCACCACTGCTTATATATCTTATTCCACTCGGACTTATCCGACCGATCGATAAGAGGCTTGATCACATAATCCAAAAGCACATCCTTATTCCAGATGTATTTTACATCATTAAACGGATTCTCATCATACAGATAATCCGTGATCGGGAACTTGGTCTGCATGATATCCGCCGAGTAATTAAGCTCATCTATTCCGAGAAACACTCTCTTAAGCGGCGTGGCACCTCCGGCTTCTTTAGCATCAAACACTATATCCATTATATTGGCCTGATCCTTCGGATACGCGCCGTTATAGCTTAACTTCTGCGTCTTAAGCCCCATATCCTGCATGAATCTGTCCGTATCAAAAGCCACAGTCATGGATGATCCCAGCAACACACTGTCATAATCCATATGCCTTGCAAGTCCCGGATTCATATCCACCTGATCATCCACCACATAAGGATACCATTTAATAGGGGCATGATAGTGAAAAAACGGGTCGACATATATTACGGCTGCCCCAATAAGTATAAGCCCAATAGCGATCGTTACTAAAAGAGCCGCCACAAAGCGCACTATGCTTTTGTCATGTCTCAGTGCTTCTTTCATATCAGAAATTAAAATACAGGAACGTACTCACTCCGGAAAGCGATACCACGCACCAAAGCAGCAATATGCCGTACAGGATGCCGTTACGCAGTGTGAATGCACTTCTGTCAGCGACAGTCTTGGCATTCGGCGCGGTAAATACCACAATAAGGCCGGCTACCGTATATATCACCATCATAATATAAGGCGCAAAGATAAATCTGTCTATATGAAGTATCTTAAGCACGTACCAGAACTCGTTTAAGTTAAAGTTCCCGGCAAAGTTCCTCGAAGGAATTGATAAAGGCGTCATCACACAGCTTTTTAATACGGTGATCGCATCCTTAACCGTTTCGGCTCTGAAAAATACCCATGCGATATTTACAAATATAAATGTGAATGCGATCGACAGTATATCTGCGATCCTAATCCCCGATGTTTTTTTATCATTCGAAGGCTTCGAGGTCTGCCCAACGTTTCCCGTATCTTTATGGCTTCCATGCGAACGCACCATTCTCGTGATGACATATATGATGCCATGTAAAAGCCCCCATATGATAAAGGTCACACCGGCTCCATGCCATACTCCGCTTATGAGAAATACGGCAAGCAGGTTGACATAAGTTCTGACATTTCCTTTTCTGTTACCTCCAAGGGGTATATACACATTCTTGGTTAAGAACTTATTAAGCGTAATATGCCAACGTTTCCAAAACTCCGTGATATCACGCGACTTATATGGCGAATCGAAGTTGACCGGAATATCTATTCCAAGCATCCGCCCAAGTCCAAGCGCCATATCACAGTAGCCGCTGAAGTCAAAGTATAACTGTAACGTATAAAAAAGGATCGTAAGGATCGCCTGTGACGCATCCACTCCGTCACCCAAGGCGCCGTATGTCATATCCACCGCTTTTCCGAATGTATCCGCTATCAGGACTTTCTTGGCAAGTCCAAGGATAAAAAGCATCGCTCCCCTGCAAAACTTCTCACCGTCCATGCCCTTTTTGCTTCCGATGGCCGTGATCTGAGGCATCATCTGCTCATGACCCACTATCGGACCTGCGATAAGCTGCGGAAAGAAACATACAAAAAGGCAATAATCAATGAATCCGTACCTCTTTGTCTCACCTCTATAGGTATCTGCTATAAATCCTATCTGCTGGAACGTGAAAAAGCTGATACCCAAGGGAAGCAATATATGTCTAAGCGGGATGTCGGTCTTAAAGATCACATTGGTGCTGTCGATCAAAAAATCCGTATACTTAAAGTACAGCAGTAATCCAAGATTACCTGCGACTCCGATAATAAGTGTGAGTCTCCCACGTTTTTTAAGCATCCAACTGTATATCCCATAGTTAAAGGCTATCGAAAAAAGCATGATAGCCAGATAACCGAGATTGAAATACCCGTAAAACCACAGCGACAGGCCGATCAGCCAGCATTTGGCAGCAATCGGCGCCCTGTCCTTTAACAGATAAAACCCTGTCAGGCATACGGGCAGGAACAGAAATATGAATATGTACGAATTAAATAACAAAAGCACCACCTTCTGCCGGCGGATATTGATCCGCCGGACAGTTATTCATCAATCGTAGAAATAATCATCTTCCTCATCGGAACCGGTCTTTACTCTGTATATCACATATCCAAGCACGCTTAAGCCGCCGGCTATAATGATGCCAAGGATCACATAGAGCATGGTATTGCGCGAATTGCTCACTATCATCTGCTTATCCGTGAATGTAACAGCGTAATCGGAAGCATGTTTCATATTGAATCTTGCTTCACCGGCTTCATCCACAGGTACGGAATCAACAAGTTCAAGCTTGCCCGTCTCAGGATTATAGTAGTACAGGTTTGCATACTTACCGCTATGCTCCTCACCGGTCTCTATGGTCAGTACCGCATCGAAAGCAAATGCTCCGTCGTATGCGATCGAGAATGACATATAATCATCAGTCTTAAGCTTTGATATGACAGTCTCGGGAATCTCAGTCTCGCCGAATGTGACGCTCATATCCATATCACCGAGTTCTTCTTCACTTATTCCGGAGATTGTCCATGTAGCTCCTTCTGCCGCTTCTTTCGTAAATACAGGTACCGAACCGTCCTCAAACGATGCCGGTGTCTCATCCAGCGCATCCTCTATACTGTCCATGACAGCGCCGATAGGAGACTTGTCATCATCCTCTTTGGCCTTATCAGAACTGTAATCATCCTTGGTCGTAAGTTCAGGTTTCTCTGCAGACTTGGCAGGCTTCTCAGCCACGATCGCAGGTATTTCACCCGATACAGGTGTAATGGCAGGAAGTACCGCTGCCGGAGCCTCAGTAGTAACAGGTGTCACTGCTGCCGCAACCGCCGTAGGTTCTGCTGTCGGTGTGGCTGTCGGTTCTGCCTTAGGCTCTGCCGTAGGCGTGGCTGTCGGTTCTGCTGTAGGAGTGGGCTTTGTCTCAGCCGTAGCAGTAGGTGTAGTTATCGGAGTTACTGCTGCCACAACCTTTGTAGGCACACTTGTGGGTGTAGGCCCGGCCGTAGGGGTAGCTGTCGCGGTAGGTGTTACCGCTGCCACAATCTTTGTAGGCGCACTTGTTGGTGTAGGCCCGGCCGTAGGAGTAACCGTCGCTGTTGGAGTCACTGCCGCTGTGGGTGTAACCGCCGCTGTAGGAGTTACTGCTGCTGTAGGTGTAACCGCCGCTGTTGGGGTCACTTTCGGGCCGGCCGATGTGCTGGGTATCGGCGTAACATTCGGAGTCGGCTTGAATTCATAGCCGCATCTTCTGCACCTATTGCCGTCCATATCATGTCCGAGCGCCTTGGTCTGTTCCGTATATGAATCACCGCATGAACATGTATATGTGGTCACACCGTCCTCGGTACAGGTCGCTGTACAGCCGGATACCGAATATACATGTGTATGCTCCTGTAACGTAGGCTCCTCATAGCCGCATCTGCTGCAGACGCCATCCTTCATATCATGACCGAGCGTGGTACAGTCTTCGTTTTCTACCTGCTCGGATACTTTAAGTTCCTCTTCATAACCGCATATCTTACAGCTACGCTTCTTGACTCCACCCGTTGGCTCTCCCCATTCTCCGAAGTCATGCTCACTGCAGTATACTTCAACAGGGATCTCTATTCCCTCAGTCACTTCGTAATTGGCACTGTCTATGCAGTACTTGGCCGTATAGATGCGATTGCCGGTCCTGAGATCGGTTTTTACCGTAGAATCCTCCCATTCGAAATACTCGGGAAGTGTGATACTTGCAAGTTCAACACCTGCCGCAGCCTTAATACCGTCAGGGATCGTAATGTCATCCACTTCAGTCTTTGCCTTATCCACGGTAACCGAAAGTGTCATGGAGATATTGTTGTATCTGCTCTCATCGGGGCTGTATACTGCCGTATATCCCTGATTCTCCACGGTAGGCACAATATTGCCGTCAGCCCATGCAAAGTTATCCGGAAGCTCTATATCCGAAAGTTTCTTATCCGGAGAATACGTCACTTCTATATCAGGCTTTTGTACATCACCCATGGCGATATCAGCCTTAATGACATTGACCGTACAGTTGACGGCACCGGCACTTCCCGCGCTGCAGGTGATGGTCGTGCTTCCGGGTCTTATACCGGTTACCACACCATTGGAATCCACTGTTGCCACGCTGCTGTTGCCGCTGCTGTATCTGTATTCATATGCGTCGCATCGTCCACCGTTGATATAAGGGATGATCACGGCACTCTGATCTACAGGGAGGTTCTCGATATTATCCACGTTGATTGTCAACTTATCAGTGGCATCCGGCTTACCGGATCTTCCCGAAGGCATATTCCTATACACGGGAATACGGAATACAAAAGGTGTACCGTTAATAAGCCCTGCATTGTTATATCCTTTGTATGTGGATTCCGCCTCTGTAGACGGTGCAGCGATATTCTGCATGTATTGATGGGACAGAACACCGTCATAACTGGCATCCACGTCGAATTTCTGCAGGTAGAGCGTATCCTGTCCACGCTTAATATATGACTTGCATAGGAAGCTCACGCCTCCTTCAAGAGCTTTGGTCCTGGTATCCCAGTGCTTATCGACTGCATACTGCATTCCAAGTCCGACAGGGTCCGAAGAATAAGCTCCTACATTATAGTAATTGTAATATCCCTCATATCCGGATATGGTGCCGGATATCATAATGGAGCCGCCTGTACCCTGTTCCTGACGCACTCTTGCCGCCTGCAGTATGGGACTTACATTATACTGGGCACCCAGTCTTACAAATACCGATGCATAATTCTCATCGGAATCTTCCACTTTACCGGCCATAAACGTACCGTTAAGTATCTTCTGGACGGAACTCTCCGTGTGATACGTGGGATTGTAAGTCATCTGTTCAAACTGAAATATCTGATGCTCTGTCAGGAAATTACGCGGGTCTATATAATATGCGATGATACCGTCCGTAGCATAAGACCAGTTCAAATCATATCTGCGTTCCAGATATGAACTGTTACTGCCTGAGGTCCAGATAAGGCTCTTACTGCCTTCGCCTTCCGTCGTTACCACGTAATCATAATCAAGACCGGTATCCATCTTAACGAATATCCATTCGGGATGGGCCTGTTTAAGATCATACAAAGCGTCACGATAACTCTCCGGGAAGGCTTCGATATCCGCACAGTCCGTCACGGATGAAGTCGCCTCTCTTTTTAAAGTGGTGATATAACTGTCCTCCCAGGACAGGAGTCTTTCATCTGCGCATGCCAGGAATTCACGTTCCACATAGCCGGTGATCGTGGCGTTGTCACTGTTGTAGCGGACCTTATACCATATATTCCTTCCGCTGTCCGCGCCTACTCCTGTTATGTAAACCAGCTGTCCGGAAGCGACCGTAGCCACGCTGTCGCTGTACGGATCGGCATCACTCCTGATCGTATATGAATCCTTAAGATATACGAGCGCGGAGATATCTCTCTGGGACACAAGGCTTAAAAGAGCACTCTGCGCCGCATCCATATTACGTATGACGTAATTGGACTTTTTAACGGCACTTTCCGTGGCCATGACCCCGGTCACAGGTGTTAATGCTGTCGTCACTGCAAGCATCACGGCTCCAAGAGTCGCCAGTATTCTCTTTTTTTCAGGTAAAAGACTGTTCTTCTTCATATTCTCATCACGGGACCTGCCTGTAGGCATCCCGTCTCGCCCTCCCTGGCTCATACTAATCTTTTATATCATAATACTCTCTGTACCAGTCCGCGAATCGCTTAAGGCCCTCGCTCACGGGAGTCGACGGTCTGAAGCCGAAATCCTTTTCAAGCTCTGACACATCCGCATAGGTACGATATACATCACCCGGCTGCATGGGAAGGAATTCCTTCTTGGCCGTCACGCCGAGTGCCTTCTCAAGCTCAGAGACAAAGTCCATGAGTTTCTCCGGCTTGTTATTGCCTATATTGTATATCTTGTAGCATGCACCGAGGTCATCCGCCACAGGAGGATTGCATAACAAAGCTGACACTCCTGTCACAATGTCATCCACATAAGTAAAATCTCTGTACATGTCACCGTTATTGTATATCTGTATGGGCTTGCCCTTCATCATGAGATTGGCGAACTTATACGCCGCCATATCCGGCCTTCCCATCGGTCCGTATACGGTAAAGAATCTGAGTCCCGTAGCCTTGATCCCATACAACTTACAATATGAATAAGCCATGAGCTCATTGCTCTTCTTCGTAGCCGCATACAGCGATACCGGCCTGTCCACCTGATCGGATGTCGAGAACGGAACCTTGTCATTGCCGCCGTATACCGAGCTTGACGAAGCATAGACGAGGTGCTTCACCTCATGATGCCTGCAGCATTCGAGTATATTGGCAAAACCGACCAGATTGGACTGTATGTATGCCGACGGATTCTCTATGCTGTAACGAACACCTGCCTGCGCCGCCAGATTGACAACGATGTCAGGCTCATATTTATCAAAAGCCGCATTAAGAGTCTCCATATCGGCAAGATCGCCTTTTATAAAGACAAACTCTCCGGATTCCTTAGCCGTCTTTTCAAGCAAAGACAGCCTGTGTTCCTTAAGCGAAACATCATAATAGTCATTGACATTGTCATAGCCTATTACCCTGCATCCTGCTTTCATAAGACGCTCTGACAGGTAGTATCCTATAAAACCTGCAGCTCCCGTAACCATATACGTATATTTGTTGTTTAACTTAATCATCCTTCTACCAGTTCCTTAAGTACTCCGTCTTCACAAGACTTATCTGCTGTAACAGGGCCGTCCGTCTTAAATATCATATCGTACGCCTGTCCCTTCTTATATGGAAGCCACTTTGCCATCTGTGTTCCGTCTATATCCTTTCCGTTCGGATCACCGGTCTTGATGAAATTACACCAGTAATTACACATCTGTCTTGAGAGGTCATAATACTTACCGGTGAAAGGCCTCCAACACTTTGCCAATGTCTCGAAGAAGAACCACAGCTCCGATGAATGGAAGTTGCCGGCATTGTCGCCACCCGGCATGTCTATATCGAATCTGTAGTAATAAAGCGGATCTTTAATGCCGTTAGCCTCACGCAAAAGTGCGAGCTTCTTGACACCGTATTCCACAGGGCATAATCCTTCATACTTAGGATCCTTTGCAGGCATGATGAATTCATCCGATGTATTGCCTGACATGATCGGCACGTTATTGCCTTTGCCCGATGCAATGATCTCGTACGGATCTCCGAAGCTGTATTTATCGTCTCTTACATTCAAAAATCTCTTCTGCATTCCGGCAGGAGTGAAGTCATTGCCGCAGTACTCGGCGTACTTGGATCTTATATAGTACGCATCAAGCTTTCTGGCTTCTTCCAAAGTCTTAACGCCCATAAGTGCAAAGAGTTCTTCACCTTTTGCTGCAGCCACATCAAGAGGTGTCGGATCAAAGAGTGAAGGGCCCTCAATAAATCTTACTATGCCGCTTTGTATGATTGCTTTATTAAAGAGTCCTTTATTGGCTGTACATGCAAGCTGGCTCATGACACTCCCGCCGCCCGCAGACTGTCCCGCAATGGTAACATTACCGGGATCTCCGCCAAAAGCCGCGATATTGCGCTGTACCCATCTCATACCTTCCTGTTGATCCAAAAGTCCGAAATTGGCCGGAGCCTCAGGCTGTTGCCTGATAAGATCGGGATGAGTCATGAATCCCAAGGCAGCAAGTCTGTATCCGACAGACACAACAACTACCCCTCGTCTGGCAACTCTCTCACCGTCAAACTCCATCTCAGCCGTGTATCCCCACTGAAGCGCTCCGCCAAAGAACCATATCACTACGGGAAGTTTCTCATCGGCGGATCTTGCCGGTGTCCATACATTAAGATAGAGACAATCTTCACTCATCTCTATGTCCGGATCTACATGCCATTCTTTGCAGTACAGATCATCACCGACTCCGGGTTGATCCTGCATGGGTATTGGGCCGAATCTGAAACAGTCACGCACACCGGTCCAGCTTTCTGCCTTCTGCGGTGCTCTCCATCTGTTCTCACCCACAGGCGGAGCTGCAAACGGTATTCCCTTAAACGCCGTGATCCTCGGATCAGCTGCCTCGATGCCTCTTACTTTACCGTATTCTGTCTCAACCACTCGCAACATTTGTCCAGCCCTCCTTAGTTATATAACCCAAAATCATATGTGAAATCTTCTGTACAGTTCACGTCTTGCTCTGTCGCCTCCGAATATCACCGTTCCGCACAAAAGCATAAGCGATACCGCCGTGGCTATATATACCATATTGGGATAGGTGATGATCTTAAATGCGACCAGTATCAACATCATCGCACATAATAATACCTGAAGTATCTCCATCGTGATATAACTCTGCCAGTTCCTCATATTGATAAAGATTAGTAAAAAGATCGAAAAATCAAGGAAAAGAACGGCTGTCGGCAGAATGACATTAAGCGACCATCTGTAGTATCCCGTAAGAGCATCTATACCTATAAGAGTCGCTACGGCCAGGAAAGTAAGGAATATGGTCTTGGACCAGTATCCCACCCGTCCCGTGATGCCCATGCGAAGTGCAGTGTTCGCATAGACAAGTATAAGGCCTATTATGACTGTCCACGCTATAAATGGTCTGCCCATGATATTGGCCAGCACAAGACCCATCAGGGAGACGATGGATAAAAACAGTACAAGTCTCTCTGCAAATCTGAATTTCCTTACAGTGGCAGCTATATTGGGATACATCCCTACCGCATCCGTCTTCTTCTCAGACTGTCCCGGCATGTCATCCAACACGCAGTGGCAAAGGGGACATTCCATTGTAATATCACGTATCTCAATCCCGCATTTTTTACATACACTCATATCAGAACACTCCGTTCGTCTCGATCGTGACACCTATGTCATCTTCTCTTAACTGTTTGCAGAAAGCCCGCTCTATCGATGTATCGGCCAGGATCGTACTGAAAGTAAATACATATTCATCCTTGAAGCCGCATATCGTGCCCTTAAGATACTGGGCCTTGCTCATCGCGATACAAGCATGGAATCTTTCTATGTATGGCTCATACGCCTCATCGACCTTGACCTTGCCTATATTGGTCACGGTAGCCGTATGTGCAACGGCAGACTGATTGTATACGAACTTCATGGCTATGCCCTTGATGGACAGGGGGATCATGCGAAGCCATATATTCTGCTGATTCGACACACTGTACGAGAAGAGATCCTCAAGATGATCCTTGTCCATCTGGCTCTTAAGGCTTACTTCTATGCTCCTCGCCACTTCTTCAAAGGTATATTCTCTTTCGTCAGGTAGAAATTCCGCAGATATCATCACAAAGAAATTCCTCGTGGTAACGGAATCATAGAAGGGTCTTAAATTGACCGGGACTGCTATCCTTATGGGCTTATCCGGCTTACGTCTCCTTAAGCATACAGAGTATACACTGTATGCAAAGCAGGCTACCAGATATGTATTGACAGAGATGTCATATTTCTTCAGCGCATTCTTCACGTCAGCCATGGGCATATATACATGCATAAGACCGAACTCACCCTCGGGAAGTTTCCTTCCCTTTATAAGGAAAGCCTTCTGACGTATGAAGCCTCTGGGCATACTGCGCTTATAGTTGCTCACGAAACTGTCTTCAAGATTGAGCGAAGTATCGGAATCAAGAAAATCACCTGCGCTGGCAAGTTCACTGTGAGCCAGTCTAAGATACTGATACGTGAGCTCTCTTATGAAATTGAGACCGCCCATTCCGTCAGTCAGAACATGGAATACTTCAAGATTGATCCTGCGTTCATAATACGATACACGGAAAAGATAACTGCGGTTGCGGTTGGCTCTTATGTATCTGCACGGGAAGGTATGTTCCTTCTCCACCTTCGGTGCCGGCTTGCCGTTCTCTTCGAAATAATACCAGAAAAAGCCCCTGCGCAGGCGAACATTGAATCCGTCCATCTTGGGGAGTACCATATCAAGCGCTTCCTGCAAAAGCGCCTCATCTATACGTTCATTAAGAGTTACGCTGATGCGGTAGACGTTGGTCATGCTCTCGCCGGCTATGACAGGGAATATGTTGGCTGTATTATCCAGTCTGTCCCATCTGATCACACGATCCGGAGATATCTCCTTACGTCTTAACTCTTTGCGTCTGTTCCTGTCGTTCTGTTTTATGTCAACTTCTCGGGTTGTTTTTTTCTTACTCATCGAAAATACCCTAACCACAAAATATCCCTATTTACCATTCTATAGTTTTAGTCGAAAAAGTCAAATATAAATTGACTGTCCGTGCCCATTTTTACTATAATTATGGATAAAGACGGAAAGGATGACAGCTACACTGTATGTCGTTGCGTTTATACTAGATATAGTATCGCGCGGCAGGGAACGATTAAGATGAATAGTGATCTTGAAATTGATATTGATATTGAGTCGTACATATATAAGTACGAGACGCATCTGCACACCAGCGAAGGAAGTGCCTGCGGCCACAGTGAAGGCGCTGCAATGGCGAGGGCGTGCAAGGAAGCCGGATACGACGGCATCTTCGTGACGGATCATGCATGGGGCGGCAATACAGCCATAGACAGATCTCTGCCTTGGAGAGAATGGGTAAGGCAATTCGCCGTAGGTTATGAGCATGCAAGGCAGTGGGGTGAGAAGCACGGTATGTCCGTATGGTTCGGATATGAATCGGGATATAACGCGACTGAATTCTTAATATACGGTATCACTCCCGAGTGGATGGCAGATCACGAAGAACTTCATGATGCCGATATTCCCACACAGCTTGATATCATACACTCCGGCGGAGGAATGGTCATACAGGCGCATCCGTATCGTGTGGAGGACTATATCCCTGAAGTCCGTCTTTTTCCGCAATACGCTGACGGAATAGAGGGCGTCAACGCCACTCACACAAGCCACTTAAGCATCGCACACAAGAGCGACACATGGAATCGGGATGCAATCGCGCTGGCACGTAGGCATGACAAGCCCATGACGGCAGGTTCCGATGTCCACAGCACCACTATCTTCGGCGGCGGGATACTTACGAAGGAGAGATTGCACAGTCCTAAGGATTTCATCAATCTCATCCTAAGCGATGATATGTATCTGATGACGGACGGCGACAGTATATATGACAGATACGGGAATCTTCTTAAGACGATCCCGTAGACACGGACATTGGGGTATGATACATCAATATACGTATGTAACGGAGGGTTAAAGATGAGTATTTATTATGTGAATGCATCCGCATCGGGCGACGGTGACGGAAGCAAAGAGATGCCTTTTAAGCACATCAATGATGCGGCTCGTATTGCAGTGGCGGGTGACGAGGTCATCGTGGCACCCGGTATATATCGTGAGCACGTATGTCCCGTCAACGGCGGTACCAAGGACGCGCCCATCATCTACAGAAGTGAAAAGCCCCTGGCTGCTATCATCAAGGGCTCGGAGCCGGTGACCGGTTGGAAGATGCACAAGAACGATGTATGGACCGTGACCGTTGATAACGGAGTGTTCGGTACATTCAACCCTTACGCGGAGCGTGTGTACGGCGACTGGTATTTTTCATCCAAGATCCGTCACACCGGTGCCGTATATCTCGGCGATCTTATGATGTATGAAGCGGATTCTTTGGCAGACTGCGTAAAGGGCGAGCCGGATGAATATGCATGGAATCAGGATGAATCCACCTACAAATGGTTCTCCAAGCAGAAGGATGGCAAGACCATAATCTACGCCAATTTCCACGGCAAGGATCCCAACAAAGAGCAGGTAGAGATAAGCGTCAGGCGCAACTGCTTCATGCCCGAGAAAAATGAGCGCAACTACATCACTGTAAGTGGATTTACCATCTGCAATGCGGCGACCACCTGGGCTCCTCCGGCAGCTTATCAGGACGGTATGATCGGACCTCACTGGGCCAAGGGTTGGATCATTGAGGACTGTGAGATCTTTAACAGCCGCTGCTGCGGTATATCACTCGGCAAGTACCGCGATCCCGAGAACGATATGTATTTCACGGTGAGAAAGGTTAAGAGTCCCACTCAGATGGAACGTGACGCAGTATGCCGCGGACAGTATCACGGATGGCTCAAGGAGCGCATAGGTCATCATATCGTGCGCAGATGCAATATCCATCACTGTGAACAGACCGGCATCGTAGGCAGAATGGGAGCGGTATTCTCTACCATCGAAGACTGCCATATTCATCATATATGTAATTCCCAGCAGTTAGGCGGAGCCGAGACAGCAGGTATCAAGCTGCATGCCGGCATAGACGTGACCATCCGCAGGAATCATATCCACAACTGTATCATGGGTGTATGGCTTGACTGGGAAGCACAGGGTGCACGTATCACGCAGAACCTCATGCATGACAATGAGCGCAAGAACGGTCTTAAGCAGGCTCCCGGTGCGATGTTCAATACCGACGTATTCATAGAAGTGGGCCACGGTCCTACTCTTATCGACAACAACGTGCTTTTATCCAAGGTTGGCATCACCATCCCCAGTGAAGGAATCGCAGTTGTCCACAATCTCATACTCGGCGGTTTCTCACTCATCAATTCGGGTGTGGACAGCATTATCAATGATCAGCGTGAGCCCCGTTATACTCCGTACCATATCCGTCACAGGACCGAGGTCGCAGGCTTTATGACCATTCTCCACGGTGACGACAGGATCTACAACAACATCTTCGTACAGGCATATCCCATCGAAGATAAGAATAAGACACCTCAGGATGCGGATTATACGGCAGTAGGTACCGCCGCCTTTGATATCTTCCCCACATTTGAGGAATGGAACGCTCCTTTTGCAGACGACAAGATGCCTGATATGGGCGCTCTTGCGCAGGCACATTTCGGTCACCTTCCGGTATGGGTCAAGGGTAATGCATATTTTAACGGTGCCAATGTATGCAAGCATGAGAAGGACAAACTTGTATATAAGAAGAACAAAGTAAAGGTGGAATTGGTTGAAAAGAAAGGACATATGGTCCTTAAGACCGATCTGTATAAGTATCTTAACGATTTCACCGACGGTATCATCACAAGTGATATATTGGGACTTGCTTTTGAGCCTGAACAGAGATTTGAGAATCCCGACGGAACGGAGATCATCTTTGACAGTGACTACAACGGCGAACATCGCGGATTGTCTGCCATCCCCGGACCGTTTGCAACAGGCAAGGCTGAGATAACAGTCAGATAAGACTTATAACCCTCAGGTAAATACAACGACGCGGCCTATCGATCAGGTCGCGTCGTTTATACTCTTCAAAGTGGTGTTATGTAAACCACGTATCCGTATCGAAAATAACCAATCAGGCTCCGAGCATTTCCCGCATCGTACGCCAGCCAAGTACCGCACATTTTACACGGGCAGGCATATGCGAAACGCTTTCGAGTATCCCGGCTTCCATAAGCTCATCTTTTTCCTCTTCGCTTATACCCTCTTTTATCATGCGCATGAAAAGATCAGACAGATGAAGTGCCTCGTCCTTACTCTTTCCTATGATCATATCAAGCATGATATCGGCCGATGCCTGTGAGATCGCACAGCCATCGCCCTCATATCCTCCGTCGGTGATCACATCGCCATCCGTCTTAAGATACAGAGTGATCACGTCACCGCACGACGGATTGACTCCTTCAAGTTTAAGATCCGACTCTGCCGGTGCCTGTTTATGATAAGGTCTTAAGTTATGTTCGTTGATTATCTCATTATATAATGTATTGCTCATATCTATCAGTCGTCTCTCCCTTAGCATGGATTATCGGGGCGTACCCGATTACTTGATCCCCATTCTTCCACGGATCTCTGACAGCACTTCCAGGAATCTCTTTATCTCTCCCTCGGTATTATACATCGCTATACTGAGTCTGGTGCTGGGAGTGGCCTTAATGCCCGAAAGCTCTGCCAAATGCCTGTGAAGAGGCTCTGCGCAATGGTGTCCCGCTCTTACGCATACTCCTTCATCCGCAAATATCTGAGCGACATCATGGGGATGCACTCCCTCCACTCTGAAAGCCACTATACCGTGATGATGACATGCCTTCTGACTGCCGATGATCTCAACATGAGGTATCTCGCTCATGCCTTCCACCGCGATCGCACTGAGAGCATTTTCCCTTGCCACTATCTGTTCAAAACCGTATTCATGAATAAAGTCTATGGCCGCCTTAAGTCCTGCAGCAGCCCCGGCATTAACGGTACCCGCTTCGAACTTGTGCGGTATATCCGCATATATCGTTCTGTCCTTGGTCACAGACTCTATCATCTCACCACCGTACATAAAAGGCGGCATCTCTTCAAGGAACTTACGCTTGCCGTACAGCACACCTATACCCATTGGAGCATACATCTTATGGCCGGAAAAAGCAAAGAAATCCACGTCAAGCTCCTTCACATCCACCTGGATATGTGCTACGGACTGTGCTCCGTCCGCCACTATCACCGCCCCCACGCTGTGAGCGATACGAGCCATCTCCTTTATATCGTTGATACGTCCGATCACATTGGATACCTGAGTGATGGCTATGATCGCAGTCTTCTCGCTTACGATCTCACGCAGACGATCCGGCTCAAGTTTGCCGTCCGTTCCGCAGTCGAAGAATTTAAGAGTCGCTCCTTTTTCCTCAGCGATCATCTTCCACGGAAGGATGTTGCTGTGATGCTCGGCCACACTGACTATGATCTCATCACCCGCTTTTATCCTGCTTCTTCCGTAGCTGTAAGCCACAAGGTTCATGCTTTCGGATGTATTACGGGTAAAAATGATCTCATCTGAGCTCTGTGCTCCTATAAAATCCGCTACAGCCTGTCTGGCATTCTCATATATGTCAGTAGCTTCGACACTGAGCTCATATATGCCCCTTAACGGATTGGCATTGTGTGCTTTGTAATAATCATCGACAGCCGCAAGTACCGACTTGGGTTTCTGCGTGGTCGCGCCGTTATCAAGATATGCTATATCCTTACCATTTATGAGCGGAAAAAGTTTTCTTACATTATCATTCAATACTCTCATGCTCAAGTATCCCTTCTTCTATCAGATTGATAACGGAATCGATCTGTGCCTGCTCCATAAGTGCGTAGGCCTGTTCCTCAGATATTCCGCGCGATCTCATGTAAAACAGCAGCGACTCATCTATACGGCCGATCGTCGCACCATGGGCACCTTCCACATCTTCCTCATCACAGAGTATGAGCGGAATGGTCTGATTGGTCACCGTGTCATCGATAAGCAGTACATTTTCTATCTCGGATCCCTTGGCTCCCGCGCATCCTTTGTGGAAGTCTATCGAACCTCTGAAAAGTTTCTTTGCATTGCCTTTAAGTACTCCCCTGACGGAGATGTCACTTTCCGTACGCTTACCCGTATGATCCGCCACATAATTCATATCAAGTCTTCTGTCAGAGTCAACACTATAGGCAATATTGGTACTTAACTTACTGCCGGTTCCCGCAAGTGCACACTTGAGTCCGTAATACGAACTTCCTGCTCCGAGTATGATCTGGATCAGATTGAATTCTCCGCCGTCTTCGGCATATACACCTATGTCATTGTAGAATTCGGTATTGCCTGTAAGCTTCTGTATCTGTATAAGCGTAAGGCTCGCATTTTTACCTATTCTGCATATATTCCTTAAAAGCGCCTGTGAAGTATGTCCGTCCACTTCCTGTACTACTGTCAGGCTGCTGCCGTCACTTATGGTAAGATCCAAAGCATTAATGATGCCTTCCGCTGTATCGGCATACACGTATTTCTGCTTAAGTGGCTTATCATATTCTCTGCCGTCTTCAGTTATATATCCGGATATCATGACACCCGTGTCATTTATGTATCCGTCAAGATCATCTCCGAATCCCGTAGCGATCTTTATATCAGACATGGGTCCTATGCTCTTGCCTTTTACCCTGTCTACGCCTTCCGGCAGTTCTTCAAAATATTCGTAAGGCTTAACTGCATCAGGCAGTACAACCGTGGCATCATTAAGCTTTAACCGGTTCCATGTCCTTACAGGCAATCTGTTAATGGTCAATGTGCTGTTACTCTGCTCCATTTTATTCTCCGTCATCCGATGCTTCCCTTCATCTCAAGGCTTATGAGATTGTTCATCTCCACTGCATATTCAAGCGGCAGCTCCTTGCTGACATTATCCGCGAAACCTCTTACTATAAGTGCTCTGGCATCAGCCTCCGACAGGCCTCTGCTCATCAGATAGAACACCGTATCATCACTTATCCTGCCTATCTTGGCTTCATGACCGACATCCACATCCGCACATCTGATGTCCATGGCCGGAACAGTATCTGAACGGCTTAAGTTATCAACCATCAGTGATTCACAGGATACCGCTGACCTGCTGCCGTGTGCATCCTTATTCATCACAACACTGCTTCTGAATGTGCTGATACCGCCGCTCTTACTGATGGAACGTGTATTGATATATGACGATGTCTCAGGTGCATTATGTACTACCTTGGTACCGGTATCGAGGTTCTGACCCTCGCCGGCAAAAGTGACACCGGTGAATTCTGTTCTGGCTCCCTTTCCGTTAAGGACACTCATGGGATACAGATAAGATATGTGGGATCCGAATGAACCTGAGACCCACTCTATTTTTCCGCCTTCTTCCACCAGCGCGCGCTTGGTATTGAGGTTATACATGTTCTTGGACCAATTCTCGATCGTGGAATAACGAAGGGTCGAGTTCTTTCCCACATACAGTTCCACGCATCCGGCGTGAAGATTGGCCACATTGTACTTGGGAGCGGAGCAGCCTTCTATGAAGTGAAGATATGCATCTTCATCCACTATGATAAGTGTGTGCTCAAACTGTCCCGCGCCCTTGGCATTCAGTCTGAAATATGACTGAAGCGGGATATCAAGTTTCACTCCCTTGGGTACATATACAAATGAACCGCCTGACCATACCGCACCGTGAAGTGCCGCAAACTTATGATCCGTGGGCGGAACCGCTTTCATGAAATGATGCCGTATCATGTCAGCGTACTCACCTTTTAAAGCACTCTCTATATCAGTGTAGATAACACCCTTCTCGGCCACCTCATCCTTGACATTGTGATACACAAGTTCAGAATCGTACTGAGCGCCGACGCCCGCAAGTGACTTCCTCTCAGCCTGTGGTATACCGAGTCTGTCAAATGTATCCTTGATATCCTCCGGCACATCCTCCCAGCTGGTATGCATACGTTCGGTATTGGGTCTGACATATGTGACGATATTGTCCATATCAAGACCCGCAAGATCCGGCCCCCAATCAGGCACCGGAGTCTCATTGTATATCTTAAGCGAACGCAGACGGAACTCCCTCATCCACTCGGGATCACCCTTCTCTTCAGATATCTGATTCACGATATCCTCGGTCAGTCCCTCTTTTACCTTGTATGAATCGGCATCCTCGAACCTGAAGTCATACAGGCTTCTGTCTATGTCTGCTACCTGTGTCTTCTCTTTCATCTATCCTCCGTAAGTCTGCCTGTCACGTTTTGCGACAAATTTACAGACTGTCGTCTTAACCAAGAAACTGTTCAAAACCGTCGCTGTTGACCTTATCTATCAGTGTTGCATCACCCTCGGCAACGATCCGTCCGTCAGCGAGTATGTGCGTCTTATCCACATCAAGTGCCTCAAGGATCCTTGTGCTGTGTGTGATGATGATAAGCGCTCCGCCTACCTGCTTTTTATATTCTCTCACGCCCTCTGACACGATATGCACCGCATCAACATCAAGCCCCGAATCCGTCTCATCCAAAATGGCCAACTTCGGACGAAGCATAAGCAACTGCAATATCTCTGCCTTCTTCTTCTCACCACCCGAAAAGCCTACATTTAAGTCTCTGTCCGCATATGACTTGTCCATATGCAGAGTCTCCATCACTGCCTCAAGTTTCTTTTTAAAGTCCCAGAGCTTAATACGCTGCCCCGTGATCTCTTCCATCGAAGTCTTGATAAAGTTGCTTAATGTGATGCCGGGGATCTCTATCGGATTCTGAAAAGATAAAAAGACTCCCTTTTTCGCTATCTTATCCGTAGCTTCTCCCGTGATATCCTCACCGTCATATATGATGCTTCCGCCTGTGATCTCATATCCGGGTGCCCCTATGATGACCGAACCCAAGGTCGATTTGCCGGCTCCGTTGGGTCCCATAAGGACATGAACTTCACCCTCACCAACACTTAAGTCTATTCCGTGAAGTATCTCCTTATCCTCTATACCGGCTTTTAATCCTGTGATATTAAGTAATTCTGCCATATGCATTCTCCCTTATCTTTTATCCGTATCAACACCGCCGCAGGCCGCCTTTTGCTTCGTACTGCCTGCGCATGCTCCCATGCATTCGCTGCTTACCGCGCACACCGATACGCTGCCTCCGTCTATATACAGAGTCTTGCCGTTTATCAACATATCCGAGACTTTGAATCTAGCTCTTTCATATATCTCAGTAACGGTGGTCCTTGATATGCCCATATGGATCGCGCACTGCTCATGAGTCCGTCCGAGATAATCTATCATACGGATAGCCTCGTATTCATCGAGATTAAGTGTCACGGTATCCTTCTCATCTGTAGCCGCCGTGCCGGCATTACCGGTCTTTTCTACAGTCTCTGTGTTATTCACATCAGAAATGGCACCAAAGGCCTTATATCTCGGTATGGTACATATCTTTCTGCTTCTTGACGGTCTGGCCATATATACCTCCATGTGTTCATATCAAAACATGTGCGTCCTGATATATACACTGCATGTTACAGACACAAAATTCGGGCATCCCCATACAGAGATACCCGGAATTTATTTCCGACATATGTCGATTATAACACTTTTTACTTTATTTGCAACAGTTATTTGTATGTCTTTACATATTGTTTATATGTCATACCATACTTATAATCTCAAAAACTGCCCGATTCATATATTACGCTTATCTATCTTAGTTGCGATCCTCGTACCGATCACCTGCATGATCTGTACCAAAAGCACCAGAAGCACTACCGTCACCAGCATGATATCTGTCTGATATCTGTGATATCCGTATCTGATGGCGATATCTCCGAGTCCGCCGCCGCCTACGGCACCTGCCATAGCCGAATATCCGAGTACCGTTCCGAGCACTATCGTCGCATTGACGATAAGCGAAGTCCTGGCTTCCACTATCATCACCTTAAATATTATGGTCCATGTATCCGCGCCCATACTCTGAGCAGCCTCTATGACACCACCGTCGACTTCCCTTAATGAAGATTCGACCATTCTTGCTATAAAAGGAGCTGCCGCCAAGGTAAGCGGCGGAATCGTACCGGCCGTTCCGTATGTCTTACCGACCAAAAATCTCGTGATCGGGATTATGAGTATAAGTAAGATAAGGAAAGGGATACTTCTTGTTATGTTAACTACTATGTCCAATATCTTATATACTATCTTATTGGGTCTGAGTCCGCCATCGGCAGTAACTACAAGCGCGATTCCAAGCGGAAGACCTATAAGATATGCAACGATCGTCGACACAAGTGTCATCGTGAGAGTCTGTCCTACGCCGACTATGATCATGTTAATTACTTCTTTACTCCACATATGTTCATTAAGTCATGCGACATCAGTCACACGGCCATTCCTCCTCCTCAGGTTCTAATCCTCTGTTCTTAAGATAAGCGATCATCTTCTCCTGTATGGCCTCATCCTCGGGCAGCTGTAATATCATCTGTCCGTGTGCGATGCCGCCGATATCCTGCGTGTCTGCCAAAAGGATATTGACCGGGGCATTGTATTCAAGCACCATATTGGCTATCACGGGCTCGAAGGATGAATTCTCCGAGAACGTGATCCTTATACATCTTCTTCCATCCATAAAAGGTGTGGAACGGTTGATCATGAACACAAGCTTCTTGGCTGCCTTGCTCTTGGGATGTGAGAATACATCCTCCACGGCTCCCTGCTCGGCAAGTACACCCTCATCTATGATCGCAACATGTGAACAGATCTCACGTACTACCGTCATCTCATGAGTGATGATGACTATTGTGATACCGTACTTGGCATTGATCTCTTTTAAAAGTTCCAATATGGACTTCGTGGTGGTGGGATCGAGCGCGCTTGTAGCCTCATCACACAGTAAGATCTTGGGATTGGTCGCAAGTGCTCGTGCAATGGCTACTCTCTGCTTCTGACCGCCCGATAACTGAGACGGGTATGCTTTTTCCTTGGACTCAAGCCCTACGACCCTAAGCAGTTCTCTTGCCCTGTCTCTGGCCTCTGCCTTGGACTTGCCTATGATCTCCATCGAAAAGCAGACATTGTCAAGGACTGTCCTCTGCATGAGCAGATTGAATCCCTGGAAGATCATCGCAACTTCCGTGCGGACCTTTCTGATCTCCTTTTCAGAAAGTTTGGACAGATCTTTGTCCTCAATGATAACTGTACCCTCAGTGGGCTTTTCCAAAAAATTGAGTGTGCGTACGAGCGTGGACTTGCCGGCTCCGCTCATACCTATGATCCCATAGATATCGCCCTTATTGATGGTCAGATTGATATTCTTCAGTGCCTCGACCGTATTGTCCGCGGTAACGAATGTCTTCGATACCCCTTCAATACGAATTATCGCTTCTTCCATGCGTATTCTCCTGTCTGCAAACCATAATACCGTATTTTATCACATCAATGTCTGTGTGAAAAGAGCACAAATGTAAGATGCCAAAAAGCGATTAACCGTGGCACTTGCAGTGATTAAGTGATACAATACGTTTTATGGATACACTCTACGTCGTAATGCCGGCATATAATGAAGAAGAGAATATCGAGAAAGTGATAAAAGACTGGTATCCGGTCCTAAACGGCAAGTCCGAGGATTCAAGGATAGTGATCGCGGATTCGGGAAGCAGTGACAGGACTCATGAGATACTTTTAAAGCTTCGTGATGACCGATATCCAAAGCTTGAGATCATCGATACCAAAGAGCGCTATCACGGCCCCAAAGTCATCGCTTTGTACAAATATGCCATGGAACACGGTGCGGATTATGTCTTTCATACGGATTCAGACGGTCAGACCGATCCGAATGAATTCGATGCTTTCTGGGATCAACGTGACACGTATGTCGGAATGTTCGGTAACAGAATAAATAGGGAAGACGGCAGGGATCGTGCCGGAGTAGAAAAGATAGTATGTATCCTGCTTAAGTTATATTTCGGAGTTGACATTCCCGATGCCAACGCTCCTTTCAGGCTCATGAAAGCGGATGTGCTCAAGTCATATATCGACAGAATGGCCGATGATTACGCTATCCCCAACATCATGATCACGACGTTCTTCGTATATTACAAAGAATCATGCGCTTTTCCCGTAATAAGCTTTAAGCCCAGAATGAAGGGGACCGATTCGATAAATATGATGAAGATATTAAAGATCGGAATCAGATCACTTAAAGATTTCCATAGTTTCAAAAAGGCGATGAGATAATCGCCTATATTTTTATATATTCATATACTGAATGCCATATTTTAGATGTTACAACCGGCACACGGGGTGAATCATAAGATGAAGAAGAACTATTTGGCATGGATCAGCCGATTTTCCATAATGAATCTGTATAAGAAAAACGAGATCATTTTTGCAATAGCAGTGATCGCACTTTATTGCGCCATTACGGTTCCGACAAGAGGCCGATACGGCGATGAGAGCATACAGATGCTCCTTGTGCTGGTGATCGGTGCATGTCTGCTCACGTTATTTATTGTACTTAATAATCTGGAAGAAAAATACGGACTAACAAAGTGGCCAATGAACACAAAAAGGTTCCTTTTTTTCATACCCATGTGGATACTTGTTACCGGCAATCTATGGAACGGTGTTGTATTCAGCTATACTCTGCCTGCGCAGATCTGCATCACCCTGTCCATGCTTATCATCGGTTACAACGAAGAGATTCTGTTTCGCGGATTGCTGTTCAAAGCTTTCTTAAAGAAATACGGAATTGTGGTCGCAACCTTGGTATCATCCCTTTCATTCGGCATGGGCCACATACTGAATATCTTCATCGGACAGGCGAATCTCACGACATATATTCAGATCGTGTTCGCGCTCAGTTGGGGATTCATGTTCTCGATGGTATATTATAAAAGCGGAAGTATCCTTCCCTGTATCGTGGCACACAGTCTGGTGGATCTTTTCTCAACCATAGCCAACTATTCAAAGATGCTGACCCTTCTGTATATAAGCACGACCATAATCGTGGCGATCGCCTACGGTATCTATTTAAGTCGCCTGCGTGAAAACAGGGAGTAAACGCCTTGATCCGACTGCGCAAAAAGCAGTGATTTAGCGTCTCCGGTCAGTCAAAAGGCCTCGCACATCCACGCCTTACTGGTCTCCGACCGCATGGATGATCTCGGGAAGCAACTGCTTCTTACGGCTCATGACATTGGGCATGTCAAATATATTCTTACCGATGGAACTGTAGGGCAGATGCCTGTTGCCTCTGTGATCCGTACATAAGAGCGCACTGTGCTCATGGATCACGTCTGTGATCATAAGTACGGCCCAATCCAGTCCTTTCATGGATCTTATCTCATTAAGCGATTCCAGATATTCTCCCGAATACTCCTTAAGGTCATTAAGCGTTGTTACTTCACACTGTCCGATGCCTATCTTAACGCCATTTTCAAGATATGTCTTAAAGTCTGCCGATATAGCCGTTCTGGGTTCCTTATCCTTAAGACCTCCCACTCTTGAGAACATGGAAAGACCGTATTCCTCCACATCGATCCTGCATATGGATGCCAGCACATGTGCAGCGACCACATCATCCCCTGTAGTGGTAGGGCTCTTAAGTATCAGGGTATCCGACAATATACCCGTGAGCAGAACCTTGGCCATCACATTGTTTGGGGTACGGTTATTTCTTATGTACTGCTGATATACTATCGTGCATGTACTTCCAAGAGGCTCCGCACATATGAATATCGGCTGTTTGGTCTTAATGGCATCCAGTCTGTGGTGGTCTATTATGCCAACGATATTGGCTGTCTCTATACCTCTGATACTCTGTCCGGGTTCATTGTGATCCACAAGTATCACATTGTTCTTTGGCGCTTTAAGGAAACAGCGTCTCGTGATAAATCCGACATATCTGTCATCATCATATACGGCAAGACCTCTTTTGCTGGATTTCTGTAAAACTGATCTGGCCTCGTCAAAAAGCTCATCCGGTGATACTTTCTCTTCCTGAGGAGTCATTATCTCTCTGACCTTGGGAATGACCGTTATCTTACTGCTCTTTGATAACTCTCTCATGGTCCAGTTGGTAATATCATCCACCGTAAGCAGACCCAAAAACTGCTCTTTATCATAAACGGGTATGGCACTTGGATTGTTCTTCTCATATATCGCTGCCACAGCCGTAAGCGGATCATCGGCATATATCTTATGATCTGCATTAAGCATCACATCTCTTACTTTGGGATATACATCGCTTTTATACTCGGGAATATTGATATCCAGCTGCTCCAAGATACTTCTGGTGCTGTCCGAGAGATGTCCGCACCTGATCGGGACATATGTATTGTCCCCATCCTGCATATTCATGAGTCCCGCATATCCGTATGCGCTGCATATACTGTCAAGATCCGGATTCCTGTGTCCGGTCACATAGATTGTCCCCATATTTTTCTTCCTTCCATGTATTATTTAAGGATCTCCTCAAGATCATGCTTAGTCTGTGTTCTGTCCTTACAGAGGATGGTATGTAATCCCAGCTTGCGCGCCGTTAAAAGATTTTCCTCCCTGTCATCTATAAAAACAGATTCCTCTGCTTTCAGATCATACTTATCCAACAGATAGTCGTATATTTCACGTTCCGGTTTGACCTTGTGGATCTCGTATGAAATAACGGCTCCGTCAACTATATCAAGAAATCCTAAAAATTTTTTCCTGACCTGCTTAAAGCAATGTGTTCCGAAGTTGGAGAGAATGTACACATGCTTTCCCTGTTCCTGCAGGCTTTTAATCCATTCATCAGTACCCGGGATCCCCGATACGGTCTGATCAAAATGATCCCACAGATAGGCAAAATCTTCTGCACACTCAGGACATTTGGACTGAAAAAATGAAAGAAGCTCATTCTCGCCTTTTATGCTTAAATCTTCCTCCACCCACACCTCGGGCAAAAAGATCTTTGATTCGATCTTATGTATAGTCTCTGTAGAGAATCCAAATGTTTCAAGAGCTCTTTTGACATTCCAGTCGATCAGAACTCCTCCGACATCAAAAATTACATTTTTTATCATGATCCTTCCTCTTTCTATGATCGTCTACTGCATTATATCACAAATTGCCATATCACAGATCCGCTACAATTATATTTTACTTTTGCAAATATTATGCTATACTAAAGGTAAATTTTTATACTTGCGCTAATTTAGCGATATCGAAATGCGTAAATTTTACAATATGCTCTTTGAGAAAGGGGGCCCTTATGGCACTTGACAACAATCTGGACAGTAAAAGCAGGCGGATGTCGCTTAAGATCATCCTGACAGGTATAGTATTGTTATCTCTTGTTTTGATCGGTAGCGTTATTACGCTCATTGCGGTCGTCAATCTGCGCAGAGGTATGGAGGAAGAAGTTGCACAGGGTGTTATGGCTACGTGCCAGACTTATGCCATGGTCCTCCAATACGCTTCTTCCAATGACGACGGATCCGCAGACAGTCTTGAGACTGACATGCACAATAAGACAGGATATGACTACACATATTTTGTCGGTGATACCAGAGTAAGATCAAGCATAGAGGGCGTCATCGGTACAAAAGCGGGTGATGCTGTCATCGACACTGTTCTTAATAAAAAACAGAGCTATCAGGCTCAGAATGTCATCATCAATGGTGAGAAATACTATGTTGCCTATGAACCCCTTATCGATCCTTCTACCAAAGAAGTCTACGGTATGGCTTTTGTAGGATTAAAGAAGATAAAGATCAGTACATATATAAGTGACAGAATAAAGACTCTGCTCACATTTGCCGGTGTTCTGATCATAATATTTACCGTTATTACACTTCTGTATGTATTAAAGCTTGTTCAGGCCCTTGATGAGAATGTTAAGGCCGTACGCCAGATGGCTACCGGCGATCTCGATGTACAGTTAAGCGACAAAGTCAAGCACCGCTCCGACGAACTTGGCGAGATGTCCAACGCACTGTATGATATGGCCGCCAAGATCCGCAGCGTGATCGGTAATGCCAGGACTTCATCGGTCGAGGTGGATGATTCCGCAGGATATCTCTCAGAGACAGCACGGACCATCTCGATGACTGCGGATAATGTGGCTGCAGCAGTCACTCATGTGGCCACAGGTGCTTCCAGTCAGGCAGAATCTCTGCAGGAAGCAGTTGAGAGCGTCAACAATATCAAAGAAGCGATCAATCAGATCATTACCAATACCGATCAGATGCGCTCTACGGCGGATACCATGCAGGAGAATTCCAAAGCCAGCCAGGATAAGCTTGCCAAGCTTCGCACATCCACCAAGGAAAGCAATGATGCGATCGATGGCATCGTAGGCCTTATAGGAAATACGAATACCGCTGTTACCACCATCAGCGAGGCTGTTGCAATAATAGATTCCATCGCGGCTCAGACCAATCTCTTATCACTCAATGCAAGCATAGAAGCTGCAAGAGCTGGCGAAGCCGGCAAGGGCTTTGCGGTTGTAGCTGACGAGATCCGTCTGTTGGCCGATCAGTCAGCAGATGCTGCCAAGAATATTCAGGAAGCCATGAAGGGGCTTGCAGAGGATTCCGGCAGGACCATGGAAGAAGCCGGCAGTGTTCAGGAAAAGATAGGCATACAGAGAAGCACCATCCACGAGACAATAGAGCAGGTAGATATGCTCATCGAAGATATCAACAAGTCAATATCTCTTACCATGGAGATCGTTGAGCATGTCGACAAGACAGAAAAAGCGAGCAATGCGATCTCAGAGACCATATCCAATCTTTCTGCCATCTCGGAAGAGAATGCAGCAAGTTCGGAAGAGACTCAGACCTCCATGCAGGAGCTCTCATGTACTATGGAGACCATGTCCGAAAAAGCCAGCGCTCTCAATGATATAGCCAAGATCCTGGATGAAGAGATGGCATTCTTCCGCTGATATTGCGATATATACCCTCAGCAAGTTTTTTATGTCCATCCTCCATTAAGTGAAGACTGTCCGCATCTCCGGCTTTACATACGGTAGCGGCATCCATAAAGTCGCAGTCAAACTGCTTGGCCACCAGCTCATACCAATAAGCCAGCTGCTTTGAATTCTCTATCGCTTTATCCGTATCAAAAAATGCGGCAAAGGGAGAATTCGCCAGATTATCTCCCAGGTAAGGAGGCGATACGATAAGTATCTTTGGCTGTATACCACACTGATACTTAAGAAAACTCTTGGTCTTCATCAGCATATTCTGAAGGCTGCCGGCAATATCTCCTGCCGGCAGATGGAACTTGGCTTTAAGGTCATTGGAACCAAGCATGATGATAAGCATGTCAAAGGGCTTTTGACTCTCCACCATGGGAAGTATATAATCCATGCCACATTTACAGCCCCATTCCCAGGGATCGGCATTAGCGATGGTCCTGCCGTTTTGCCCTTCTTCTATGATCTGGTATTCATCTCCAAGCAGCTTTTGCAGCACCATGGGCTATCTTGTATTCTCATCATAACGACTTCCGGTTGTGGGATCATATCCCCAGGTATTGGAATCGCCAAAGCATATTATACGTTTTTTCATGACTACCTCCGCGTTGCATCTGCAACGATGTTCTTTATTTCTTCCCAACCAAGGCATCTGGTATAATTGTCACCCGGGAATACGCACTCCCTGTTCCACGGTCTGTCAAAAACCAGAACCCTCAAATCCTTAAAATGATCAAAAAACTTAAATGCCTTGGGTGAATCTTCCACCGCAAAATCAAAATCCATTTTGTAGTAATCTTCAAGTTCGAGACTGTATTCATCTTCATAAACCGGATTGTCCCTGCCGTATTTATTAAGACAATACAGCCTGACATTCTTAAATCCGTGTTCGTCCAGCCACTTACGTGACGGCTCATATGCACTGAACGGACGCCCCGTGATTATCGATACCTCATGTCCTAAAGTCAGCCATTCATTTATAACGGCTGATGCGTCGAGAGTCTCTTCATAAGATAACAACACATCCGGTTCATGTCCCCTTACCAGAAATCTTTCATACTGTTCCTCGTCCAAATCAAATGACTTGTCCAACTCGAAATACCTGATCTTCTCATAAGGTACGTGCTTATCAAACATTTCAACTGCAAGTTCCGAAAAAGAACGCGCGGTCTCACAAAGGCAATCATCATAATCAACGTATATCTTCATCTCTGCAATAAACTCCTTACGCTTTTTGCTTTTCCTGTTTCAAATTCAGAATGACTACAGCTGATAGTATCAGAAGAATTCCTAATCCTGACATTATCGTTAAAGGTTCTGAAAAGACAACTGTTCCGATCAAAGTCGCTACCATAGGCTCAATTGTAGCTATGATCCCGGCCTTGCTTGCTTCCACACTTTCAAGTCCAAGCGTATACGCCAAAAAAGGAATCACCGCAGTGATAAGGGCAGTCAGAACGCAAAACATTATTAAAAATCCCAAGTCCGTCGCAACCGAAAACTTATTGATCATGTCAGCGGGACGACATATAAACCATGAACCTATCGCAGCAAAAATGAATGTATAAGTCGTAACCGTATACGAAGAATAGCGCTTAAGCGCCACAGTGCCCAATATGCTGTAAAGTCCGTATCCGATTCCTGAACCGAGTCCTATAAGTAAGCCCTTAAAAGACATCCCATCACCCGAGATTCCTGACACCAATATACAGCCGGTAAACGCCAGAGCCAGAGCAATCAGTTTCCTTCTGTCCATTTTTTCATGAAAGAAAAGAATCGACATGAGCATGATCCATACGGGTGATGTGTATAGCAGGATCGCCGCTGTCGAGAGCGACATCATTGTGATGGCAGTAAAATAGCAGACAGTGAAAAAGAGGATACTTCCAAAACCAAGTCCCAGAAAAAGCGGGATATCTCTGCCAGCAATCCTAAACCCTGAGCGATCCTTGGCAAACAGCAACAGTGCGAAAATGAGCGCTGCCAGCGTCACGCGTATTGAGACGATCTGGATCGAGTCAAACTCATATGTACCCAGTTTTCTCACAAATATACCCATACTTCCCCAAAAGCATCCTGCCAGGATGATCAGTATGGGACCAATCTGCTTCTTTGAAAATAGTTTAAACATATGGGCCATAAACCCCGTCCCCCCAGACCTTATAGGAGATCAGAGAAGCCATTGAAGCAATAAGTGTTCCCATTCCTCCAATGTTTACTCCCAAAAGAAGTTCTTTGTAATTGGTTGTAAATCCTGAGAGCATCAATGTTGCAGGAACATTGCTGATAATCTGGC